>NZ_JBWZCK010000016.1:0-51277 GCF_059383555.1 Pseudarthrobacter sp. MDT1-56 | reverse complement strand
CTGTGCGCCAGTCCATGGGGGCCACCGGGGTGTGCTGGGACAATGCCGTCGCCGAGTCGGCGTTCTCATCCCTGAAGAACGAGTTCTACCACCACCACAGCTTTGCCACCCGGCAGGACGCCCGCCGGGCGACCATGCGCTACATCGAAGTGTTCTACAACCGCTGGCGGCCCCACACCAACAACGATGGGCTGCCGCCGGCAACAGCAATGGCCAACTTCAAGACCAAAAACCAGCCGCTACCTGCGGCCGCCTAACCCAAAAAGAAACTAACCGGCTGTCTCACATCCTTGACACACCTCAGCCAGCCATTACAGGAGTCGCAGGGGTAGACGCGACTCGGAATCCTGGCAGTCTTTGTGGCGGTCTTGTGGAGAATCGACTCCAGTGCCAGACGGGCGGATCGCTGGTCATTATAGTGCTTCTTCCGGCAGTTGCTCATGCCATTCCTGTCTCGGTATTCGGCCAGTCTGCCCAAGTGCTTGAGTCATCAGCGGCATGCTGGATAGCCAGAACTTGTGCTATCCGGGTCAGGTATTGGCGGATGTGTACGCGCCACACTTGTTCGTATTCCGTGAACCACTCTTCACTTGTAGGGGCTTCAAGCGCGACCCCAATTTTGAGTGAGCATCCGGTAGCCGTCGGCTTGAGTTGATAGGTTTGCCTGATATCCGCCACCGATGGGGTGACAACTCTCGTTGTTGACCAATGTGGACTTTCTTCTCCAACAATCTCCAGGATGGACACAGAGCCGTCACCGTGGATAAAGCATTGCTGTTCACCGATCCCGCTTGGTGTTCCCGGAACGGTGAATGCTCGCTGAGCATTGCCCATCAAGACGGCGCCTTCCGCCGGTGGAATGAGTGCCCATACATTATCGATATCATGCAAGTACGTTTCCGACTCGTGGGCGCCGAGAGTTCGAGGCGGCGCTTCTCGTGCGCGCACGGCGGCCCTTCCGTGCTGCTGCACCTCGCGCCGGTGTTTGTGCCCGATGAACAAGAACCCGAAACTCAGTGCCGCCGCCATTGCGAAGGCTGTGAACGCTAGGGCCTGACCGAGTTGGGGGTTACCGCCATGGTCGATCACTGCGGCGACCACGATGATCGATAAGTTACCTGCCACGAAAAGAATGATGAGGAGGGCGTTTAGGAACTTCAGGAATAAGGTCACCCGAGAATTATGTATCGACGAGACTCGTTAAGTGATGAAGAATGCCGCGCTATCGCCGTGGCGCAGCGCGATTCGGCCTGAAAAGACGCATCAAAATGTAGCGTTCCCGCAGGCGCTATCTTACGGATATTAACCCTTCTGCTTCACCCGCGGGAAAAGCAAAGATAGAGGTGTTCTGCAGTTCGTATCGCAATTGGCACCTCACCTCTAAGTCAAAATCCCAGGTACCCCCGTGGGACCGACACAGTTGTTCCGCTTAGTTTCTGAGCCCGCAGGTGAGTCCGTCCCGGCCATTCACCACGAATGGCCGCAATGGCGGGCCTTATAGCGGCCATTTGTGGTGAATGGGCGAGCTATAGCGGCCATTTGTGGTGAATGGGTGAGCGGCGGGCCTGGCGGGTGCCGGGCGTCGCCGTTAGACCCGGTGCCGGACCGCCGTAGCCGCCGCAGCGGGCCTAGGCTTCCGTCTCAGGTGACGGCTGCCAGGACATGCTCGGGCCAATCGCGTCGATGGCCTGGGAGAGCGGGATGCCGGACCCGTCGCGGCGGCCGTGTTCGCCGGGAAGCGACCGGGCCACCCCGGCCTGGGAGGACGCCTTCGCGGGGCCGTGGCCGGCCCACGCGAGCAGCAGTGTGTCTTCGCCCTTGAGGAAACGGTGCGCCCGGACCCCGGCGGTGGCGCGGCCCTTGGCCGGGTATTCGGCGAGGGCGGTGACTTTGGCGGCACCCGGAGCGGTGCCCGGAAGCGCCCCTTCCGTGCCGGCGATGGTCACCACGACGGCGGCGCTGTCGGCTCGGTTGGCCGCGCCGAAGAACATCACACGGTCCCGGGCAGCGAGCTTGATGCCAGCCATACCGCCGGCGGTCCGGCCCTGCGGACGGACCCCGGAGGCAGGGAAGCGCAGCAGCTGCGACTGCCGCGTCACGAAGACGAGGTCGACGTCGTCGGACCCCGCGGGGGCGACACCCACCACGGTGTCCTTGTCCTTGAGCGCAATGACTTCCCAGTCCTCACGGTTCAGCGGGTAGTCGGGCTGGACGCGCTTGACCACACCCTGGGCCGTGCCGATCGCCAGCACCTCGTCCAGCGGCGCGAAAGCCACCAGCGATTCGCCCTTGAGCAGCGTGATGAAGTCCTTGGCCGGCACGCCACCTGCCATGTTCGGGGTGCCCGAGGTCGGCGGCAGCACGGGCATGTCCATCACCTGGAGCCGGAGCATTCGGCCCTGCGAGGTGACGGCGGCAATCTCGCCCCGGGCTGACGTTTTCACCACGGAGGTGAACACATCGTGCCGGGTCCGCGGGCCGGACTCGGCGAGGCTGTCCTGGTTGGCGGTGCGCGCGATCTGGCCGGAGGCAGTCAGGATTGCCCAGCAGGGATCGTCCGCGATTTCCAGGGCCAGTGGGGCGGACTTGCCCTTGGCTCCGGGCGCAGCGGCGAGGGCGGCGACGGTGGGGGAGACGGCCTCGGATTCGAGCAGCACCGTCCGGCGCGGGGTGCCGTATTTCTCGGAGATCTCGGCCAGTTCGGCCGAGACGAGGGCGCGGAGCCGCTCGCTCGAGCCGAGGATGGCTTCGAGTTCGGCGATCTCCCGGCGCAGTTCGTCCTGCTCCTTCTCGAGTTCGATCCGAGAGTATTTGGTCAGCTGCCGGAGCCGCAGCTCCAGGATGTAGTTGGCCTGGATCTCGGAGAGGTCGTAGATGGACATCAGCCGGGTCCGGGCCGCGGCCACCTCGTCCGAGGACCGGATGATCTGGATGACCTCGTCAATGTCCACGATCGCGATCAACAGGCCCTCGACCAGGTGCAGGCGGTCCTTCTTCTTGGCGAGCCGGAAGGCGGTGCGCCGGCGCACCACGTTGATACGGTGCTCCACATAGACGGACAGGAGCTGCAGCAGCCCGAGGGTCTGCGGCTGCCCGTCAACCAGTGTGACGTTGTTGATACCGAAGGAATCCTCCATCGGCGAGTAGCGGTACAGCTGCTGCAGCACGGCGTTCGGGTTGAAGCCGTTCTTCAGCTCGATCACGAGGCGCAGGCCGTGCTTGCGGTCCGTGAGGTCCACAATGTCGCTGATGCCGGCGAGCTTCTTGCCGTTGACGGCGTCCTTGATCTTCTCGATCACCTTTTCCGGACCCACCATGTACGGCAGTTCCGTGACCACCAGTCCGGTGCGGCGGGCCGAGAGCTGTTCGACCTCCACCTTGGCACGGGTCTTGAACGAGCCGCGGCCGGTGGCGTAGGCGTCGCGGATGCCGTCCAGGCCCACGATCCGGCCGCCGGTGGGCAGGTCGGGGCCGGGGACGAACCTCATGATGTCCTCGAGCGTGGCATCCGGGTGCTCGATCAGGTGCCGGGCGGCGGCGATCACTTCCACCAGGTTGTGCGGGGCCATGTTCGTGGCCATGCCGACGGCGATGCCGGTCGCGCCGTTGACCAGCAGGTTCGGGAAGGCCGCCGGCAGCACGTCCGGCTGGGTCAGCTGGTTGTCGTAGTTGGGGACGAAGTCGACGACGTCCTCGTCGAGGTGGTCCGTCAGGGTCAGGGCGGCGGCCGCGAGGCGGGCCTCGGTGTACCGCGGGGCCGCAGGGCCGTCGTCCAGCGAGCCGAAGTTGCCGTGGCCGTCGATGAGCGGCAGCCGCAGCGAGAAGTCCTGCGCCATCCGCACCATGGCGTCGTAGATCGCGGT
The DNA here is from genome assembly GCF_059383555.1 of Pseudarthrobacter sp. MDT1-56. Classification (NCBI taxonomy): domain Bacteria; kingdom Bacillati; phylum Actinomycetota; class Actinomycetes; order Micrococcales; family Micrococcaceae; genus Pseudarthrobacter; species Pseudarthrobacter sp. MDT1-56. The sequence goes on along the minus strand of NZ_JBWZCK010000016.1, from coordinate 47,414 downwards.
GTCACCGTGCGGGTGCAGCTTGCCCATGACCTCGCCCACCACGCGGGCGCTCTTGACGTGGCCACGGTCCGGGCGCAGGCCCATCTCGCTCATCATGTAAAGGATGCGACGCTGCACGGGCTTTAGTCCGTCGCGGGCGTCCGGGAGGGCCCGCGAGTAGATCACCGAATAGGCGTACTCGAGGAACGAACCTTCCATTTCGGAGGTGACGTCGATATCGACGATGTTTTCTACGAAATCCTGGCTGGCTTCCCCTGCCGGGGACGGGGTTTGGCGGCGGGCCATGAGGCTGGTGGGTCCTTCTGAGGTGGCAGAACGCAAGCTGCGAAAGTTTATGACTAGGCTAAGCCTATGGTGGATCAGCCCGTGGACGGCGTATATCCGGAATATTGGGAAGCTGATGTTGTGCTGCGCGACGGCGGGACGGCTCATCTGCGCCCGATCCATCCGTCTGACTCTGACGCAGTGCAGGCCTTCCATGTGGGGCAGTCGCAGAAGTCCATCTACATGCGTTTCTTCGCGTTCAAATCCAAACTCTCCCCCAAGGAACTTAAACGGTTCACCGAGGTGGACTACAAGGACCGGGTGGCCCTCGTGATCACCATCGGCGGGGAGATCATGGGCATCGGCCGCTACGACCGGCTCGATGATCCCGAGGAAGCGGAAGTCGCGTTCAATATCTCGGACGCGCACCAGGGCCGCGGCATCGGATCCATCCTGCTCGAACACCTGGCCGCCGCCGCCCGCGAAAACGGGATCCGGAAATTCAGCGCCGAGGTGCTCCCGGAAAACCGCAAAATGCTCATGGTGTTCTCCGACGCCGGCTACGACGTCAAGCGCCACTTCGACGACGGTGTGGTCAGCCTCGAATTCAATATCGACCCCACCGACAAGTCCCGCGCCGTGATGGAATCCCGGGAACACCGCGCCGAGGCCCGCAGCATCCAGGAACTGCTCGCCCCGTCCTCCGTGGCCGTCATCGGGGCCAGCCGCAAATGGGGCACCGTGGGCTACCAGCTGCTGGAGCACATCATTGAAGGCGGCTTCACCGGACCGGTCTACGCGATCAACCCGGAGGCCTTCGAGCTTGCCGGCATGCTCTCCTTCGCCCGTCTCTCCGAGGTGCCGGGCCCGGTCAAACTCGCCATCATCGCCGTCCCGTATGCCGAGGTCCCCAAGGTCGTGGAGGAATGCGGCGCCGCCGGTGTCAAGGGGATCGTGGTGGCCACCGCCGGGTACGCGGACGACGGCGAACGCGGCCTTGCCCGGCAGCGCGAACTCGTCCGGCAGGCCCGCGCCAACGGCATGCGCGTGATCGGCCCGGCCTCGCTGGGCATTATGAACACCAACCCTGCCGTGTCCCTCAACGCCTCGATGGCGCCCTCGCTGGGCCGGCGCGGCGGCCTGGGCCTGTTCAGCCAGTCGGCGGCGATCGGCGTCTCCCTCTACGCGGCCTCCAGCCGGCGCCGCGTCGGGATCTCCACCTTCCTCTCGGCCGGGAACCGCGCCGACGTCTCCGGCAACGACATGATGCAGTTCTGGGAGGACGACGCCGACACGACCGCCGTCGGGCTCTACCTCGAATCGATCGGCAACCCGCGTAAGTTTTCCCGCCTGGCCCGGCGCCTGGCCCGGACCAAACCGGTGATCGTGGCGAAGTCCGACGCGATGGGCCTCGGGCTGCCTCCCGGCCACGCCGTCCGCACCACCCAGGCCCCGCCGGAGGCGCTGGACGCGATGATGCGCCAGGCCGGGGTAATCCGCGTCGAGACCATCGAGCAGCTCATGGACGTCGCCCAGATCGTCTCCAGCCAGCCCCTGCCGAAGGGGCCGGGGATTGCCGTCTTCAGCAACTCCCGGGCGCTCGGCAAGGTCGTCGCGGACAGCGCGGCGGCTCATGGACTCGGAGTGGAGCGGATTGTCACCGATGTCGACCTGGACGCCGGGATGTCCCTGGCGTTGCCCGCGCTGCGCCACAGCCTGCAGGAAGTCCTCACCGCGGACACGGTCCACGCCGTGGTGGTTGCGCTGCTGCCGGCCCACGGCCTCACCGTGGAAAAGATCGCCGGAGTCCTCGCCGAATGTTCGGTCGCGGCCGGCAAACCCGTGGTGGCGGCGTTCAGCGGGTTGCTGGACCCGTCCATCTACGTGGAAGGAATGGTGGGCGACGAGGCCGGATCGACGGTTGTCCCCTGCTACTCCAACCCCGGCGCGGCAGTGGCCGCGCTGGGATCCGTGGTCCGCTACGCCCAGTGGCTGAACCGGGACCAGGGCCTGTTCGTGGAACCCGAGGGCTGCGACCCGGATGGCACCCACGACGAGCTGGAACGGCTGCTGGATACGGTGGGCGGCGAGCAACTGGTCCGGCTGGACGCAGAAACCGCCGCAAGCCTGCTGGCACGCTACGGCATCAGGGTGGTTCCGTCCGTCGGCTTTGAAACCGCCGAACAGGCCATCGCCGCCGCGGACCGTCTCGGCTGGCCGGTGGCGTTGAAGACCACCGACCCGGCCCTGCGGCACCGGCTGGACCTCGGCGGTGTGCGACTGGACATCCAGGACGCGGATTCGCTGCGGCGGAATCTGCAGGAGATGCGCAAGTCGCTGGAACGCTACGGCTCCCCGTCGCTGGAAGTGCAGACCATGGCGCCGGTGGGGCAGGCCTGCACCTTCCGCGCCATCGAGGACCCGCTGCTGGGCCCGGTGGTCTCCTTCGGCCTGGCCGGTGACGCCGTCAACCTGCTGGACGACTGGGCCCACCGGGTCCCGCCGCTGTCCGGGTCGGACCTGCACGACGTAATCCGGGCCCCCCGGGCCTCGCGGAAGCTCTTCGGCTATCAGGGACTGCCGCCCGTGGACGCCCGGGCCCTGGAGGACCTTGCCGCCCGGCTGACCAGGCTCAAGGACAACCATCCGGAAATCGCCCTCGTCGACTTCAACCCCGTGCTCGCCGGGCCGGAGGGGGCGTCGATCCTCGCGGCCGACGTCCGGATCGCCAACGCCGCCCAGCGTACCGACAGCGCCCGCCGGGCCATGCGCAGCTGACATCTCACGCCAGCGGCGGGGGAGCGGCGGGGAGACGGCGGGGTAGCCGCCCGGCCGGCAGCGGTTAGCATGTCCCCAGCCGATCTGTGAAAATGGAGACCATGAGCTTTCAGTCTCCGACACCCAAGCCCCAGGCGACCGTCTCCGGACGCCCGGGCGGCGCGAACCACCACGGCCTGCATGACCACAGCGCGCAGGGTCAAAGCCTGGAAGGGGCCCTCCAGCAGGCCGGTTTCTACCCCCGGCTCGTGGCGGACGTCGTCGCCGACGCCCTCGACGGGCGCGACTGCGTGGCCCACCTGGTGCACCTGGAGACACACTTCGACCGCGCCGAGGTCCGCCGCCACATCACCGTGCTGGTCCTGACCCAGGACATGCTGGTCATCACCCACGTGGACGACCAGCAGCTGGACGAGGCGGGGGAGCAGACCGTCGCGCAGGTCTCCACGGAGTCCGTGCCCGTGACGCAGATCCGCTCCGTTGTGCTCAGCTATGTGTACGCGCAGCCCCAGGACTACAAGTCCTCGGATCCGGTCCGCGAGCTGACCCTCTCCATCGCCTGGTCCGGCGGCCAGCGCCTCGACATGGGCCCGGCCAGTTGCGGCGACCCGCAGTGCGAGGCCGATCATGGCTACAGCGGCACCATCGCGCAGGAGGACATCGTGATCCGGATCAGCGCCGAAGCCGACGGCCTGCAGGCTGTCCAGGACGCCAAACTGTTCGCCCGTGCCCTCCGTGCCGTCAACACCGGATCCACCGCCCCGGTGCCGCATACCGGCCCCGGCCTGCCGCCGCGCCCGCGGATGGGCGTCTTCGGAAGCCGCGCCAGCCGCGGCCACCAGCGCTGAGATGACGTCGGTCCGCATGCCCGAACCGTTGTCCTCCGCCCCGGCGCTCCCGCAGAGCCTGCCCGCAGCCCCGGCCTTCGGAGACCGTTCCATCGCCGAGGTCCTCACGAGCGCCGCGGCCAGCGTGGGTGTTCCCGGCTTCGAGAACCGCCTCAAGCTGCCCGCGGCCAAGCGCATCTGCGTCGTGCTCGCCGACGGTCTGGGCCGCAACCTGCTCAAGCAGAAGTCGGCGCATACGCCGTTCCTGCGCGCCGTGATGCAGTCCGGCCAGGGGCAGGTGCCGGTCTCGCTGGACTCGGCCTTTCCGTCCACCACCGCAGCGTCCCTGGCCAGCTTCGGCACCGGACTCGCGGCCGGGCAGCACGGCATGGTGGGCTACGACGTGCTGGACCCGGACCAGGACCGGGTCGTCAACATGCTGGGCGGCTGGGACGCCGGCGTCGATCCGGAGCAGTGGCAGCCGTTCCCCACCGTTTTCCAGCGGGCCGCCGAGCACGTGGAGGTCACCACTGTCAGCCTCCCGCAGTTCAGCGACTCCGCCATGACCCGGGCCGCGCTCCGGGGCGGCCGCTACGCCACGGCCACCACCTCGCACGCCAGGACCGCGGCCGCCGCCGAGGCGATGGCCGGAGCCGGACGGTCGCTGATGTACTTCTACGTCAACGAACTGGACAAAGCCGGGCACCGCCACGGCTGCCAGTCACCGCAGTGGGAGCACCAGCTCGAGGAACTCGATGCCACGGTAAAACGGCTCAGCGCGACTCTGCCGGCAGGCACCACGATCCTGCTCACGGCCGACCACGGCATGCTGGACGTGCCGGTATCCCAGCGGATCGACTACGCGGCCGACCCTGCCCTCGTCGCCGGCGTCCGCCACACCGCGGGCGAGCCGCGGATGGTCCACCTCTATCTGGAGGAGTCGGAAGGCGAGTCCGGCCGGGTGCGGCTGCTGGAGGCCTGGCGGGCGCGTTTCGGCGACCGGATCTGGGCGTTCACCCGGGAGCAGGCCATCGCCGCGGGGCTGTTCGGTGAAGTCCGGGTAGAAGTCGGCCCGCGGATCGGCGACGTGATGATCGCCGCCAGGGACGCCCTTGCCTTCTATGACACCCGCCGTGTCCGGCCAACGGCCCTTGAAGTCGTAGGCCAGCACGGTTCGCTGACGAAAGCCGAACGCGAAGTCCCGCTGTTGTGTTTCCAGGCCGACGGAAAAAGGGCCCCCCGCGCCTGACTGCGCGTGAAGGGCCCTGAAGCGCGTTGCCGCACCTGGAATCCGCGGCGAGGGTTAGTCCCCGCGGGCTCCGAAGACGATGTCATCCCAGCTGGGAATGCTGGAGCGCTTCGGCTTCGCCGGCTGGCGTTCGGGCTGCTCCGCATCGCGGTCTTCATCCCGGGCGGCGGCGGGGGTCTCACGCTGCTGGCGCCGCGGGGTTCCGCCGCCCAGCAGTTCGTCCAGCCCCGGGCTGGGGGGAGGGCCCTGCCGTACCGCGGGCCGCAGCTGCGAGGCCGCGATGGTGATTTCCCGGGTATCGGTACTGACTCCGTCATGCAGTTTCAGCGTGTCGGCCGGGACCTCCTCCTGGCGGGGAGCCAGGGTGAGCCTTGACATGATGGAGGGCCTGCCGTCGCGGCGGCGTTCCCAGGGGTCGGTGGCCGATCGGGATTCCGGGTCCACAGCATCCGGGTGCTCCGGCTCCCTTGTCCCGGTCCCGGGACCGGCGGGTTCCAGCTCGGCCGGCACTTCTGCGGGGACCTCGGAAGGGCGCGGATGGGCCGCGGGAACACCGTTGGTCAGCAGCGTGGCGAGGGCGTCGTCGGCGTCTTCGTCCACTCCGAGGCGCTGCCCGCGGCGGGAGCGCAGCATGTCGAGCAGACCGTCGGATTCCTGTTCCTGCTGCAGCTGGAGCTGCTGGACCACCTGGAGCTGGGCGGTCGCCGTGCGGGCGGCAGCGTCGGCGTCGGTTTCAAAATCGAAGGGCCGGTCGGAGACGGCGGTGAGCCGGCGGGCCGGGAGGGGACCGTCGAGGGGCTCGAGTTCGCTCAGCTGCTGGGCCCAGCGGTTGGCGTTCTGCAGGGATTTCCGCGCCGGGCTGAAGGTCCACATGGCCGGCGGTTCCTCGCCGATGCCGGCCGGGCCGCCGGGTGCCGCCTCGAAGCGGGCCACTACATTCCAGCTGCCGTCCGGGCGCCGCCAGGAGTCCCACTCCAAGGTGGCGGCATCAATGCCGTGCGCGCTGAGCCGGTGGGCCACCATCTCGCCGAGCGAGGCGGGCTGGTCTCCGAATACCGAGCGGTACACGTCGTGGCCGGGGGCGGGGGCGGCGACTTCCACCTTGCGGGCCTGCTGGGCGACGTGCTCGCGCTCGGCGAGTACCGGACCCTCGTAGCGCTGGACTTTCGCGAGCGGAATTCCGGAGAGCTCCGCTACTTCGGCCGCCGTCGAGCCGCTGCGGATCCGCGCCTGGATATCGCGCGGAGACATGGCAATGGGCGCGGCGACCGCGCCGGAGGCGGCCTTGGCCGACGTCCGGCTGGCTGCCACCCGAAGTGCTTCATCGATTGGCAGCTGGAACATCTCGCCGCCGGTGCCGCTCAACAGGAGATGCTCCCCGTCGTCGTGGACGCCTACAAGCCGTAGATCCTGCATACAAATCCTCCACCCTGGCATTACTAACAATCGAAACTCTGCCACCGATGCGGGCGAAATCCGGTGAGGACGGAGGGCGCGCCGTCATTTTCCGCGAATTTCCGGCACTTTCCGGCGCCTCAACCGGTCCGGTGCCGACCCAGTCCCGGACTCGGGGGCCTGGGGTCCCTGCCGCGGACCAGAGGACTCTGGCTTTCACTGGGCGCTTAAGCAAAAATGACCCGACATCGGGCACAAAAACCGCGTGTCCGGCGTTGACACCGGAGAACCGCACCCGGAGCCCAGGGCTACAGCCTCTGGGGACCCGCCGGGACCGGCGACCCATCCGAACGACTGCGGAGTGTGAGCAACAAATCATGGCGACTGACTACGATGCGCCGCGCAAGACCGAGGAGGACCTCAGCGAGGACTCGCTAGAGGCGTTGAAAGCGCGGCGTACGGAAAAGCCTTCCGCAGTGGTCGATGAAGACGAATCGGACCTTGCGGAAGGCTACGAACTCCCCGGTGCGGACTTGTCCGGGGAGGAACTGCTGGTCCGGGTCCTGCCGGCCCAGGCCGACGAGTTCACCTGTGCCTCCTGCTTCCTCGTCCGCCACCGTTCGCAGATTGCCCGCGAAAAGGATGGCTATAAGTACTGCAAGGACTGCGAGGGCTAGGAGTTCAGTGCGGCGAGCAGCTCGTCCGGGTGCCGCGTGGACGTGAGCCAGTAGGGGGTGCGGTCGGAGGGATCGGTGATCTCGATGCGGACCACCGGGTCGATCCATCCGCGGATGCACAGGAACGCCAGGCCGTTGAGGCGGGTGCCGCGTTCCGCGGTCGCTTCCTGGCCCCGGAAGGCGGACGCGGTGCCGACGAAGCGGCGTTCGATCGTGGCGCGGCCGACGCGCAGCGCGGAGCCGGTGACCGTGATGGCGGGGGTCGAGAGGACCAGCAGTACGGCGAGGATCGTGAACAGGACGACGGCCGCGGTGAGGCCGGCCGCCAGGCTGATGGGGGCGAACACCAGAATCCCGGCGCCTGACAGTCCCGCCGACACCAGCCAGATCCAGAAGTTCGGCCAGAGCTTCTCGCTGTAGAGAACGGTGTCGTCGCTGGGGGTGCTGTTGGGGGCAGGCACGGCTGCACTGGATTCGGGCATAAGCCCAGCTTTCCACTTTTCCCGGGCTATTTCACCTTGGCGGCAGAAGCGGGTGCGGGGTCCGCGCCCGCCCGCCGCGGCTAGGCCGATCTTCCCGGCGGGCGTTAGAGTGAGGGACTGTGACTGAAGAAACGACTGCAGTGGACGCCGCCGACGCGGCACAGCCGGAAGCACAGCCAGCGGCAGAGCATGGGACCCCCACCCTGACGGTGCAGCTGAAGATGCTCGACGACGGCCTGGAACCGCCGTCGTATGCGCACCCGGGCGACGCCGGAGCGGATCTGCGCTCCCGCGAGGACGTGGTGCTGGAACCGGGGGAGCGCCGGTTGGTGCCCACCGGTGTGGCCATTGCCCTCCCGGACGGCTTTGTGGCCCTGATCCACCCGCGGTCCGGACTCGCGACCAAGCACGGGCTGACCGTGGTGAACGCCCCCGGAACCGTCGATGCCGGCTACCGCGGAGAAATTGCGGTGACGCTGCTGAATACGGACCGCCACCACGCGATTGAACTCAAGCGCGGCGATAGAATTGCACAAATGGTTATTCAGCGCGTGGAGTACGCCCGGTTCCTTCCGGTCCAGGAACTGAACGGCTCGGTTCGCGGCGGTGGAGGCTTTGGTTCCACCGGCGGCTTCGGCGCGCCGGTCTGACCGTACGCCGGCCAGACCGCAGTATTGCAGTGACTTATGAGCAGGACCCATAAGCAGGACGTATCAGCCGGCCGCTGTTTCTGCAGGAGTGCAGAATGAGGCAGCAGGCGCCCTGCGGACCCGGCGCAACGCGGCGGCAGGGAATCACAACAAAGGAGACAAACCCATGGTTTTTGGGCGTGGCAGGAAAGCCAAGCAGGAACAGCTGACAGACTCCGGGGAAACCCAGGAGGACATCACTGACGCCTCCGCCGATGACACTGCCGGGACGTCCGCCGCTGCCTCCGTCCGCGGTGCCTCGGGTCCTTTCGACGTCTCCGAAATCGAGGACCAGGAGGGCTATGTGGACCTCGGGGCTCTCCTGATTGCTCCCGCCGAAGGCCTGCAACTGCGTCTTGAGGTCGAGGAAGCCACCCAGCGGGTCGTCGCCGTCACCATGGACCTGAACGGCTCCAGCCTCCAGCTCCAGGCTTTCGCGGCTCCCCGCTCCGAAGGGCTGTGGGACGAGATCCGTGAGCAGATCGGCCAGTCGGTGGGAAGCCAGGGCGGCCAGATCGAGGAGGTCCAGGGCGGTTTCGGCACCGAGCTGCTCGCCAAGCTCCCGGCCAGCGGCACTGACGGAAGCCACGGCTACCGCGTTGCCCGCTTCATCGGCGTCGACGGTCCGCGCTGGTTCCTCCGCGGTGTCCTCGGCGGCGAGGCCGCTGTGGACCGCGACGCGGCCGCCGGCCTAGAGGGGCTGTTCCGGCAGATCGTGGTGGTGCGCGGGGAGAACCCCATGCCGCCGCGCGACCTGCTGCAGCTCCGCCTGCCGAAGGACAACGCCGTGCCCGCACCGCAGTCCGCCCCGGACCTCGGGCAGCCGGAACGTGGACCGGAGACTACCCAGATTGGCTAATGCCCCCCGCCAGGATCCGTCCTCCTCTGTCTCCGTGAGGGGGTTGCCGGATCGTGGCCGCGTGTTGTGCCACGGCTACATCGAGTCGGTCACCTACGCACCGGCCAGCCAGGTGGCCGCCTTCACCGCGGTCGTCGTCGACCACGATTTGCCCAAAACCCGCGGTGCCAAAGCGGTCCCTGCCGGATCCGTCACCCCGGCCGCCGTGCCCGCCGCTGCTAGCGCCGTGCCCGCCGCCGGCCGGCAGCGGCAGCGGTCCGCCGTACCGAAGGACCGGCTCAGGGTGGTCTGGCTCGGACGGCGCCGCATCCCGGGGATCGACGCTGGCACGGAACTCCGCCTGCAGGGCATGGTCACCGTGCGCGACGGCCTGCCGACCATGTTCAATCCCCGCTACGAGATCGTGTCCCGCCAGGAGGAACAATGACCGTGCCCGAGAAGCCCGAGCCCGCTGTTCCGCCCGCCGCTGTTCCGCCCGGCGCAGCCCAGCCCGGCGCAGCCCAGCAGGGACCGGGCCAGGAGCCCGCCGCAGCCCAGCCAACGGTGGCGCAGCTCGCCGAAGGCTACGCGGCCAAGGCCGGGCTGCACCGGTCCGGCAGCGGCAACATCGACGTGCTCAAGAGCGCCGGCGGGATCCAGGGCATCGCCGAAAGCATCCTCCCGGGCCTGGTTTTCCTGGTCACCTTCACGATCACGCGGGAACTGCCCCTGGCGCTGATCTGCGCACTGGCCGTGGCCGCGGCCTTCACCGTCGTCCGCCTGGTCCAGCGCAAACCGCTGACGCAGGCTCTGGCGGGGATTGCCGGCGTCGGGGTCTCTGCGTGGCTGGCCAACAGCACCGGCAAGGCCGAGGACTTCTACGTCCCCGGATTCTTCACTAACTTCGCCTACATCGTGGCGATGTCGATCTCGATTGCGGTGCGCTGGCCCTTTGCCGGGCTGATCTTCGGGTTCATCCGCAACGAAGGCCTGGACTGGCGGAAAGACCCGGCCCGGGTCAAGGCCTACCAGATAGGCACCTGGGTGATCATCGGGGTGCTCGCCCTGCGGCTGCTGGTCCAGGTTCCGCTGTACTTCATGGGCGAGCCCGGCTTCGCTGCCCTCGCCACGACGCGGCTGCTGATGGGTGCGCCGCTGTACATCCTGGGCATCTGGGTCGCCTGGCTGCTGACCAGGCCCGCCCCCAAACCCACCCCCGCGGCCTAGCCTGCGTTGCGCTATCAGTCCCAGTCGTTTCCGGCGTAGCAGAACCACCCGGACTGACAGCGCACCCGGGGTTAACCGTCGAAGCCGTCGTCCTCCGGCAGCGGGTTATCGTGGCCCGCCCGGTCCGGGGTGAGCTGCTCATCATCGCCCTGCGACTCCGGCGAGAGCAAGGCACGCAAGTCATCCTCGGCCGCGATCGTGGTCACGAAGAACAGCTCGTCCCCGCCGTCGATCACATCATCGCGGCTCGGTGTGATCGGCGCCTGGTCCCGCAGGATCGCGACCAGGGTCGAGTCCTCGGGCCAGTCGATGTCGCCCACGGTCAGGCCAATCACATGCGAGTCGTGCGGGACCGTAAACTCCACCAGCGATGACACTCCGGTCTGCAGGGTCAGCAGGCGGACGAGGTCGCCGATCTCCACTGCCTCCTCAACGAGCGCGGTCATCAGCTGAGGGGTGTTGACAGCGACATCGACGCCCCAGGAGTCGTCGAACATCCAGTCATTCTTGGGGTTGTTGACCCGGCCCACCGTCCGTCCGACACCGAATTCTGTCTTCGCCAGCAGCGAGACCACCAGGTTGACCTTGTCGTCGCCGGTCGCGGAGACCACGACGTCGGCATCCTCCAGTTTCGCGTCCTGGAGGGTGCTCAGCTCGCAGGCATCGCCCACCAGCCAGTGGGCGCCGCGCAGGCCACTGCGCCCGATCACCTCCGGCTTCAGGTCGATCAGCAGGATCTCGTGTTTGTGGGCCAGCAGTTCGCGCGCGATCGAGGAACCGACGCTTCCCGCCCCGACAATGACGACTTTCACTCAGGACTCCTTGGCGGGGGACTTGGCAAGAATATGGGCGACTTCGGTGCTGCGGTCCACACCCAGCATGGCGTGCACGGTGTCGCCGTCCTGGTACAGGGTGCCGGCCACGGGCAGCATGCCCTCGCCGAACCGGGTCAGGTAGGCGACGCGGACCCCGGCGGCATTCTCGATCGAGGTGACCGGGTGGCCGATCCAGTCCGGGTTCAAATCCACCTCGGCGAGCACCAGCCGGCCCGAGGGGTCCCGGAAGTCGCCGGCAAGGTGCTGTTCGGGCAGGATCCGGCGGAGCACCTGGTCCGCGCTCCAGCGCACGGCGGCGACCGTGGGGATGCCCAGGCGCTGGTAGATCTCGGCGCGGCCCGGGTCGTAGATCCTGGCCACCACGTGGGGGACATGGAAGGTTTCGCGGGCCACCCGGGTGGCCAGGATGTTGGAATTGTCGCCGCTGGAGACCGCAGCGAAAGCATAGGCATCCGCAACGCCCGCCTGCTTGAGGGTCTCCCGGTCAAAGCCGACGCCGGTGACCTTACGGCCGGTGAAGCCCGTGCGGAGCCGCCGGAAGGCACGGTCGTCCTGGTCGATGATGGCCACGGAATGGCCCGCGTCCTCGAGTGTGTGCGCGAGGGTTGCCCCCACGCGGCCACAACCCATAATCACGAAGTGCGCCAACCGTGCCTCCTGTTGTTCCTGTACTGCTGCTGCGTAAAACTCTACCGGCCACCACGGCCCGGGCAGGCAGCCGGGAGCCGCCCCGACGGCGGGGGTTCCCCGCCGTCATGACATCGCGTCCGAATCGGACTAGCTTTGTGTGGTGCCGACAATATTCAATGCCGTGAAGCGGGTGCTGGTAGGCAGGCCGTTCCGGAACGACAACCTGGCTCACACCCTGCTTCCCAAGCGGATCGCCCTGCCCGTTTTCGCCTCCGACGCGCTGTCCTCTGTGGCGTACGCGCCGGACGAAATCCTCCTGACGCTGGCGCTGGCCGGCGTCAGTGCCGTGGCGTTCTCGCCCTGGGTCGGCCTGGCCGTCATGGTGGTGCTGCTGACCGTCGTCGCTTCCTACCGCCAGAACGTCCACGCCTACCCCTCCGGCGGCGGCGATTACGAGATCGCCAACGAGAACCTGGGCAAATATGCCGGGCTCACCGTCGCCTCCGCGCTGCTGGTCGACTACGTGCTGACCGTCGCCGTGTCGATGTCCTCCGCCGCGACGTACCTGACCACAGCCGTGCCCTCACTGCACGGTCAGCAGGCCGCCATCGCGACGATCGGCGTCGTGATCCTGGCCCTGGTGAACCTGCGCGGCATCAAGGAAGCCGGCACCGTGTTCGCCCTGCCGACCTATATCTTCATGGCCTCCATCCTCGGCATGACCGCCATCGGCGTGTTCCAAGCCGCCACCGGGCAGCTGGGCGAGGCGCCCTCGGCGGCCTTCACGATTGTTCCCGCGCCGGGCTTCGACGAGGGCCTGATCGGCCTCGCCGGCGCGTTCCTGCTGCTCCGGGCCTTCTCCTCCGGCGCCGCGGCGCTGACCGGGATTGAGGCCATCAGCAACGGCGTGCCGAACTTCCAGAAGCCGAAGAGCAAAAACGCGGCCACCACCCTGCTGCTGCTCGGAGTGATCGCCGCTTCCATGCTTGCCGGGATCATCTACCTCGCCAACGCCACCAAGGTGCACATCGTGCTGGACCCGGCCACGGAGTTCCTGCTCAACGGGGAGCGGCTGCCGGAAGGCTATATCCAGAGTCCGGCGATCAGCCAGATCGCCCAGACCATCTTCGGCGCAGCGTCCATCCCCTTCTTCATCGTGGTCGCCGCCACCGGCGTGATCCTCGTCTTCGCGTCCAACACGGCGTTCAACGGCTTCCCGGTGCTCGGCTCAATCCTGGCCCAGGACGGTTACCTGCCCCGCCAGCTGCGCACCCGCGGGGACCGGCTGGCCTTCAGCAACGGCGTCCTGGCGCTGGCCGCCGGCGCCCTGGTGCTGATCATCGCCTTCAACGCGGACGTCACCAAGCTCATCCAGCTCTACATCGTGGGCGTCTTCATCTCCTTCACCATTAGTCAGCTCGGCATGGTCCGGCACTGGGGCCGGGCGCTTAAACTCAACAAGGACCCCGTGGTGAAGCGGCGGATGCTCAAGTCGCGCACCATCAACGGCATCGGCTTCGGAATGACCGCCACGGTCCTGCTGATCGTCCTGGTCACCAAGTTTCAGCAGGGCGCGTGGATAGCGCTGCTGGCCATGTTCGTGCTGTTCCTGATCATGTGGAGCATCCGGGCGCACTACGACAACGTGGCCAAGGAACTCGCCGTGGACGAGGACTCCTCACCGCGGGCCCTGCCCACCCGGGTGCACGCCGTGCTGCTCGTCTCGCATGTCCGCAAGCCGGTGCTGCGCGCCCTGGCCTACGCCCGCGCGTCGCGGCCCTCCCGGCTGGACGCCATTACGGTGGACATCAGCAGCGAGGAGACCGAACAAACAATCGCGGACTGGGAGAAGCTGGAAATCCCGGTACCGTTGACGGTGCTGGCCAGTCCGTTCCGCGAAACGGTGACCCCCATCATGGAGTACATCAAGAACATGCGGCGGGATTCCCCCCGCGACCTGATCGTCGTCTACATCCCCGAATACGTCGTGGGTAAATGGTGGGAGCAACTGGTGCACAACCAGACCGCACTGCGCATCAAAACCCGGCTGCACTTCGAGCCGGGCGTCATGGTGGCCAGTGTGCCGTGGCAGCTGAAATCATCCGAAGAAGCCAAGAGACTGCAGGACATCCAATGAGCTCCGACACCCAGACGCAACCCCACACCGAACTGACCGTCGACGTCGGGCCGGTCGCCCACGGCGGGCACTGCGTGGCCCGGCACGAGGGCCGCGTGGTGTTCGTCCGCCACGGCATCCCCGGCGAGAAGGTCCGGGTCCGGCTCACGGAGGCCGGCCCCGACGCCAAGTTCTGGCGCGGGGACGTCGTGGAAGTCCTGGAGCCTTCCCCCGACCGGGTGGAGCACTTCTGGGACCTGGCCGATTCCGGGCGCTCCTGGTCGCACCGCCACCCGCCGGTGGGAGGCGCCGAACTCGGCCACATCTCCCTCGGACGCCAGCGCAGCCTCAAAGCCGAGGTGCTCGCCGAACAGCTGCGGCGGCTGGCCGGCGTCGACGGCCCGGTAACGGTGGAAGCCGTAGGGGAGTCCGGAACGCCGGCGACGGCGGGCCTCGCCTGGCGTACACGCGCCGGCTTCGCCGTGACCCCCGCCGGCAAGCTCGGCATGCACGCGCACCGCTCGGACACGGTCCTCCCGGTCCGGGAGATGCCCCTGGCCTCGGACGCCATCAACGCCCTCCGGCTCTGGGACATCGACCTGCAGGGCATCGAGCGCGTGGAAGTCGCCGCCCCGGCCAACGGCTCCCGCCCGCTCGTGCTCCTGGTGCCCGCCCCGGGAACCAGGGCCAAGCGGCTCAGTGCAGTCCTCGCCCAGCTCCCCGAGGACGTCTCGGTGGCCAGCTTCGATCCGATCAAGGGTGAAGTGCTGCGGCTGCGCGGACGCACCTACGTCCAGGAGACCGCGTCCGGCCACGACTACCGCGTCACCGGCGACGGTTTCTGGCAGATCCACCGGGACGGCCCGGACACCCTCGTGGGCGCCGTAACCGGATTCCTGCACGAGGGCGGATTCCTGGAACCGGGCGCCGCGGTGGCGGACCTCTACGCCGGGGCGGGGCTCTTCACCGCCCCGCTCGCAGATGCCGTGGGAGTCACCGGGTCCGTGCTGTCCGTGGAAGGATCGCCCGGCACCAGCCGGGACGCCCGCAAAAACCTCCATGACGCAACCCAGGTGGAGATCGTCCAGGGCCGGGTGGAACGGGTCCTGCGCGAGAAAGCGCGCAGGCTCGACGCCATCCTGCTGGACCCGCCCCGGGCCGGTGCCGGCAAGGCCGTCGTGAACCAGCTGGTCGGGGCCCACCCCCGGGCCGTTGCCTATGTGTCCTGCGATCCGGCGTCCTTTGCCCGCGATGTGGGCTACTTCCGGCAGTCCGGCTGGGAACTGGCGGGACTGCGGGCCTTTGACCTGTATCCGCACACCCACCACATGGAGACTGTGGCGCTGCTGACTCCCCGGGGCTGAGGCCACTAGGATGGGCGGAGTAGTCCGACGTCGCGCTCCGTAATCACGGCTGACCTCCTGCACCCTGTACTGGTCCTTGTACGAACAAGTCCGGTTCTAGTTAGGACAACCTAACTAGCAAGGGGTCTGCGGCGCGACAAAGATGAAACTGTTGCGAGAGGAGTCCTGCGATGAGCATTGTGGACAGCTTCGGTTCAAAAGGCAAACTTAATGTAGCCGGTACCGAATACGAAATTTTCCGGTTGAACTCCGTTGAAGGTGCAGAAAACCTTCCGTTCAGCCTCAAGGTATTGCTTGAAAACCTGTTGAGGACCGAGGACGGCGCCAACATTACGGCCGATCACGTCCGAGCACTGGCCGGCTGGGACCCCAGCGCCGAGCCCGACACTGAAATCCAGTTCACGCCGGCGCGCGTGATCATGCAGGACTTCACTGGCGTGCCCTGCGTTGTGGACCTTGCCACCATGCGTGAAGCAGTCAAGGAGCTCGGCGGTGACCCCAAGCGGGTGAACCCGCTGGCACCTGCCGAAATGGTGATCGACCACTCCGTGCAGATCGACGCCTTCGGCAACTCCGGCGCACTGGAGCGCAATATGGAGATCGAGTACCAGCGCAACGGCGAGCGGTACCAGTTCCTGCGGTGGGGCCAGACGGCGTTCGACGACTTCAAGGTCGTCCCGCCGGGAACCGGCATCGTGCACCAGGTCAACATCGAGTACCTGGCCCGCACGGTCATGACCCGCGAAATTGACGGCGTCGTCCGGGCCTACCCGGACACCTGCGTCGGCACCGACTCCCACACCACCATGGTCAACGGCCTGGGTGTGCTGGGCTGGGGCGTCGGCGGCATCGAAGCCGAGGCAGCCATGCTCGGCCAACCCGTCTCCATGCTGATCCCGCGCGTCGTCGGCTTCAAGCTGACCGGGTCCATTCCGGCCGGCGCCACCGCAACCGACGTCGTCCTGACCATCACCGAGCAGCTGCGCAAGCACGGTGTGGTTGGCAAGTTCGTGGAGTTCTACGGCGAAGGCGTCGCGGCTGTGCCGCTGGCCAACCGCGCCACCATCGGCAACATGAGCCCGGAGTTCGGCTCCACGGCCGCCATGTTCCCGATCGACGACGTCACCCTCGACTACCTGCGCCTCACCGGCCGCTCGGACGAGAACGTTGCCCTCGTGGAGTCCTACGCGAAGGAACAGGGCCTCTGGCACGATCCTTCCAAGGAGATCAAGTTCTCCGAGTACCTCGAGCTGGACCTGTCGACGGTTGTTCCGTCGATCTCCGGCCCGAAGCGCCCGCAGGACCGCATCATCCTCACGGAGTCCAAGGACCAGTTCCGCCAGGACCTGCGCAACTACGTGAAGGAAGAGCTGGCCGGCGGAAGCCTGGACGAGGCAATCGACGAAAGCTTCCCTGCTTCCGACGCGCCGTCGTTCACCGCGTCGGGAACGCACCTGACCGACGAGGCTCCGCACGCGCACGGCCCGGCATCCAACGGCCGCCCGTCCAACAAGGTCAGCGTCAAGACCGCAGACGGCCGCGAGTTCGAACTGGACCACGGCGCAGTGTCGATCGCCTCGATCACGTCCTGCACCAACACGTCCAACCCGTCCGTGATGCTGGCCGCCGCACTGCTGGCCCGCAACGCCGTCGACAAGGGCCTGACCTCGAAGCCGTGGGTCAAGACCTCCGTGGCTCCGGGTTCCAAGGTTGTCACCGACTACTACAACAAGTCGGGCCTGACCCCGTACCTGGAGAAGCTCGGCTTCTACATCGTCGGTTACGGCTGCGCGACCTGCATCGGCAACTCCGGCCCGCTCGACGCCGAAATCTCCGAGGCCATCCAGGCCAACGACCTTTCCGTCACCGCGGTGCTCTCCGGTAACCGCAACTTCGAAGGCCGGATCAACCCGGACGTGAAGATGAACTACCTGGCCTCCCCGCCGCTGGTCATCGCTTACGCCCTGGCCGGAACCATGGACTTCGATTTCGAGAACGACGCCCTGGGGCAGGACGAGGCCGGCAACGACGTCTTCCTGAAGGACATCTGGCCGAACCCGGTCGAGGTCCAGCAGGTCATCGACTCCTCGATCGACAAGGAAATGTTCGCCCGCGGCTACGAGGGCGTCTTCGAAGGCGATGACCGCTGGAAGGCACTTTCCACTCCGGCCGGCGACACCTTCGCCTGGGATCCGAAGTCCACGTACGTCCGGAAGCCCCCGTACTTCGAGGGCATGAAGGCCACACCGGAGCCCGTCAGGGACATCACCGGCGCCCGCGTGCTGCTGAAGCTTGGCGATTCCGTCACCACGGACCACATCTCCCCGGCAGGCTCGTTCAAGTCGGACACCCCGGCCGGACAGTACCTGCTGGCCAACGGTGTGGAGCGCAAGGACTTCAACTCCTACGGCTCGCGCCGTGGCAACCACGAGGTCATGATCCGCGGAACGTTCGCGAACATCCGGATCAAGAACCAGATCCTGGACGGCGTCGAGGGTGGCTTCACCCGCGACTTCACCCAGGCCGACGGCCCGCAGTCCTATGTCTACGACGCCGCGCAGAACTACCAGGCCGCCGGCATCCCGCTGGTCGTCCTGGCCGGCAAGGAGTACGGCTCCGGCTCATCCCGTGACTGGGCAGCCAAGGGCACCGCACTCCTGGGCGTCAAGGCTGTCGTGGCTGAAAGCTACGAGCGCATCCACCGCTCCAACCTGATCGGCATGGGCGTCCTGCCCCTGCAGTACCCGGCCGGCCAGAACGCGGCCAGCCTCGGGCTGACCGGCACGGAAACCTTCGCGGTTGAGGGCGTCACCGCCCTGAACGAAGGCACCACGCCGAAGACGCTCAAGGTCACCGCCACCGCCGAAGACGGCACCGTCACGTCCTTCGATGCCGTCCTGCGCATCGATACCCCGGGCGAGGCTGACTACTACCGCAACGGCGGCATCCTGCAGTACGTGCTGCGCCAGATCTCCGCCAACTAGCGGAGATCCCCTCCCGCAGGGGAGGAACAGTTGCCAGGTGCGAAAGCCCCGGCCGGTCCCTGACCTGCCGGGGCTTTTTCGTGCCCAGCGCGTTCCGGCACGAGGGCTACCCCGGAGGCGTTAGAGTTAAAAGGCATGTCTACCACCCGAAGGAGGGGCCGTTGGGAATCTTGGAGACCATCCGGAATCCGCAGGACCTGAGCAAGTTGTCAGAGGCGCAGCTGGATCAGCTGGCAGCCGAGGTCAGGGAATTCCTGATCGGCAACGTCTCCCAGACGGGCGGGCACCTGGGCCCGAACCTCGGCGTCGTCGAACTCACCATCGCGGTCCACCGGATCTTCGATTCCCCCCGCGACAGCATCGTCTTCGACACCGGCCACCAGTCCTACGTGCACAAACTCCTCACCGGACGCCAGGACTTCAGCACCCTGCGCCAGCAGGGCGGACTGTCCGGCTATCCGGACCGCGCCGAATCAGTGCACGACATAGTCGAAAGCTCGCACGCCTCGTCCTCGCTGTCCTGGGCCGACGGGATCTCCCGCGCCCGGCAGCTGACCGGCGACGGCGACCGCTACGTCATCGCCGTCGTGGGTGACGGCGCCCTGACTGGCGGCATGGCCTGGGAAGCGCTCAACAACATCGCCGCGGACAAGAAGCGCCGCGTCGTGATCGTCGTGAACGACAACGGCCGCTCCTACGCCCCGACCGTGGGCGGCTTCGCGGACTACCTCGCCTCGCTGCGCCCCACCATCGATTCCTTCCGCGCCGCCCCGGCCTACGAGGGCACCCTGGACTGGTGGCGGAGAAAGCTGCAGAACGGCGGCCCCGCGGGCCAGTTCACTTACCGCAGCCTGCACGCCATGAAGAAGGGCGTCAAGGACTGGTGGGCACCGCAGGGCATGTTCGAGGACCTCGGGATGAAGTACATCGGTCCCGTGGACGGGCACAACCTCCAGGCCATGGAACACGCACTGGCCACCGCCCGGAACTACGCCGGTCCCGTGATCGTGCACGCCATGACCGAGAAGGGCCACGGCTACGCACCCGCCCGCGCCCATGAAGCGGACCAGTTCCACGCCGTCGGGATCATCGACCCGGAGACCGGAGAACCCACCGAGGCCGGCGGAGCCAAGTCCTGGACGTCCGTCTTCGCCGACGAGATCGCCGAAATCGCAGATGAGCGCAAGGACATCGTCGGCATCACCGGCGCCATGCTCATTCCCGTCGGGCTGCACAAGTTCGCCGCACGGCACCCCGAGCGGGTGTTCGACGTCGGCATCGCCGAACAGCACGCCCTCACCTCCGCCGCCGGCATGGCCTTCGGCGGGCTGCACCCCGTCGTCGCGATCTACGCAACATTCCTGAACCGCGCCTTCGACCAGCTCCTGATGGACGTGGCCCTGCACAAGGCCGGCGTGACCATCGTCCTGGACCGGGCCGGCGTCACCGGGCCCGACGGCGCCAGCCACCACGGCATGTGGGACATGGCCATGGTCCAGATCGTTCCCGGGCTGCACCTCGCCGCGCCCCGCGACGCCAGCCGGCTGCGCGAGGAACTCCGCGAAGCCGTCGCCATAGAGGACGCCCCCACCGTGATCCGCTACTCCAAGGGCACCGTAGGCGCCGAAGTGGAAGCCATCGAGCGGCTCAGCGACGGCGTGGACGTGCTGGCCCGCCGCCCGGCCGGTTCCAGCGACAACGACGTGCTGATCGTCAGCGTCGGCGCGATGTCCGAACTCGCCCTGGACGTCTCCAACAGGCTCGGCGCGCAGGGCATCAGCTCCACGGTCGTGGATCCCCGCTGGTTGCTCCCGGTCCGGAAGTCGATTATCGCCCTCGCCTCCCACCACCGCCTCGTCATCTGCATCGAGGACGGGGTCCGTGCCGGCGGCGTCGGGTCACGGATCCGCCAGGAAATGCGGGCCGCCGGGGTGGATACGGCGCTGAACGAGGTCGGGCTCCCGGTGGAGTTCCTCGTCCACGGATCCCGCAGCCAGGTGCTCGAACGGGTCGGTTTGACCGCGCAGCAGATTACGCACGACGTGGTGGCGCAGGTCCTGGGAACCAAGGTGCCCTTCGCCAGGCCTCTCCCGGGCCAGGAACACCCCAGCACGGGCAGCCTGCCGATCCTGTGAGGATTCCCGATGGACTGGCGCCGGGCGACCTGGTGGTGTCCCGGAACCGGAAATGGAACGGCAAGGCCCACTGGGTGGTGCCCGGCACCTACCTCGGCGAGGACGACCACGGCTGGTGGATTTTCCAGGGAACCAACGAGTTCTGCTCCCGCCCGGGCGCGGCGTTTTACGCCGAATCCGACGCCGTGCTGCTGGTCCCGCGTTCCGGGGAGTTCGTGGCAACGTTCTACGACGAGGCCCATCCCGCCGGCGTCCAGGTCTACGTGGACCTGGCAACCGGCCATGGCTGGAACACGATCCGGCCGGGAGTCACCGAATTCCACCTGATCGACATGGACCTGGACGTGATCCGGTCCGTGGACCGGGGAGTGTACGTGGACGATGAGGACGAGTTTGCCGAGCACCGGATCGAGATGGACTACCCCGCAGAAGTGGTGGACCGGATCAGGGCAGCGTCGGATCAGCTTTACCAGGCCGTCAAGGCACAACAGCCACCGTTCGACGGTACCGACCGTGAATGGTTCAGGAGAGGACGGGCATGAGCGGGATTATCCGGGTTTACAAACGTAACGACGAAGGGGTCCTCGAATTCAGGGAGGCCTGGTTTGACGAGGATTACAGCCAGTTCGTGATGAACCACGGCATCGTCGGGCACCAGAGCAAAACCGACGAGACCGACGTCGCCGACGCCGCAGCCGCGGAAGGCCTGATGGATGCGTTCGCCGTGCAGTGCGCCGAAGACGGCTTCGCCGAAATCCCCGAGGACGAGCAGTTCTGGGTGGTGGCCCAGTACGCCCTGAAGACCAAGGAAGGCACGGACCGCGACCGCTACCTCGAGGAAAAGGCCAAGGACGCCCTGATCAGCCACCTGGCCTGGCGCGGGCTCGGCATTGTGGACCGCTCGGAATTCTCCGATGCCAAGCTCAATATCTTCATCCTCACCCCAGACATCAACAAGGCCGTTAACGCGATCAAGGTCTGCATCCGCGGTGAGGACCTCGACTTCACCAAACTCAGCATCGGCGCCGCAGCCTTCGGCGAGACGTCCTTCAAGCTCAAGCACTCCCCGAAGCAGGCCAACAGCTTCACCCTGTAGTTCGAAGGCCAGTTCCACCTGCGCGATTCACATCAGTATTGGGGGACATCGACTGGAAGGGATTCCACATGGCGCCACAATCCGTTGAGCCGGGCCGGACCCCGCTGCCGCGGGGGATCGCGGCTCCCGCCCGCCGGGCCCTCGCCCACGCCGGGGTGGAGACCCTCGAACAGGTGGTGGCACTGGGCCGCCGTGCCCTGGCCGGGATGCACGGGATGGGCCCGCGGACCCTGGCGCAGCTCGAGGATGCGCTGGACGAACACGGGCTGGAACTTCCCGCAGGCTAGCCCTGGCCCTGCCCGGGGGCCGCTGCCGGCCGTTATAGGCTGAACCCCATGACTGAATACCGCCGCGTAGGAAATTCCGGACTGACCGTCTCCGTCGTGGGGCTTGGCTGCAACAATCTGGGCCGGTCCAATACGGCGACCGAGTCGCAGGAGGGGACAGACGCCGTCGTGCACGCGGCCCTGGACGCCGGAATTACCTTCTTCGACGTCGCCGACAGCTACGGCAAGGAGCCGGGCCTCAGCGAGACGATGCTGGGCAAAGCCTTGCGGGGCCGCCGCGACGACGCCGTCGTCGCGACGAAGTTCGGCCTGGACATGCGCGGGACCAACGGCAACGACTTTGGCGCCCGCGGCTCCCGCCGCTACATCATCAAGGCCGCGGAGGCCTCGCTGCGCCGGCTCGGGACCGACTGGATCGACCTCTACCAGTTCCACACCCCCGACCCGCTGACCCCGATCGAGGAGACCCTCGCCGCCCTCGACGAGCTCGTCACCAGCGGCAAGGTCCGCTATATCGGCCATTCCAACCGTGCCGGCTGGCAGATCGCCGAGGCGGAGTATGTGGCCCGCGCCCGCGGGGGAGCACGCTTCATCTCCAGCCAGAACCACTACAACCTGCTGGACCGCCGCGCCGAGCTCGAGGTCACGCCCGCCGCCGAGGCCTACGGGCTGGGCGTGCTGCCGTACTTCCCGCTGGCCAACGGCCTGCTCACCGGCAAGTACGCCAAGGGCACCGCGCCCGAGGGCTCGCGCCTCAGCCACACCCGCACCAACCTGGTCCACGACGCCGACTGGGACCAGCTGGCTGCCTTCAGCGCCTTCGCCGCCGAGCGCGGCCTGGACGAGATCCAGGTGGCGTTCTCCTGGCTCGCGGCCCAGCCCTCGGTCAGCAGCGTCATCGCCGGTGCCACCCGGCCCGAACAGGTCCGGCAGAACGCCGCCGCCGTGGCCTGGATTCCCAGCGCCGCGGAACGCGCCGAACTGGATGTCATCTTCTCGCGCACGCCCAAGGTCGCACTGTTCTAGATGGACCCGCTGTCACCGGGGGCCACCGCCGGGTCCCGGGCCGGGGTGCCCGCGCCGGCGCAGACCATCCTGATGGATGTCGACACCGGCATTGACGACGCCCTGGCCCTCGTCTACCTGCTGTCCCGGCCGGAAGTCCACCTGCAGGCCATCACCTGCACGGCCGGCAACGTTGGTGCCCGCCAGGTCGCGGTGAACAACCTGGCGCTGCTGCAGCTGTGCGGGCGTCCGGGCGTTGAGGTGGCCATCGGCGCAGAGGTGCCGCTGGAAATCCCGCTGGTCACCACCGAGGAGACCCACGGTCCGCAGGGCATCGGCCACGCCGAGCTTCCGGCGCCCGCGCAGCAGATCTCGCCGCGCCACGCCGTCGACGTCTGGGTGGAGGAAGTCCGGGCGCACCCGGGGGAGATCACCGGGCTGATCACCGGCCCGCTGACCAACTTCGCCCTCGCCCTGCGCCGCGAACCTGAGCTGCCGGTGCTGCTCAAGGGCCTCGTGATCATGGGCGGGAGCTTCTATTACCAGGGCAACACGACCCCGACGGCGGAATGGAACGTCTCGGTGGACCCGCACGCGGCCCGGGAAGTCTTCGCCGCGTACCGCGGCCTGCCGGAGGACAAACTGCCGGTGGTGTGCGCGCTGGAGGCGACGGAGCGGATCGAGATGCTCCCGGAGCACCTCCGGCGCCTCGGCGAGGCCGCCGGGGCCGGGCCGGAACTGGTCCTCCCGGAGCAGCCCGAGGGGCTCCGCAGCACCTCAGCGAGCCCGCTCGTGGCCTGCCTGTCGGATGCGATCCGGTTCTACATGGAGTTCCACCGGCTCTACGAGCAGGGCTACGTGGCGCACATGCATGACGCGTTCGCGGCCTGCGCCGCCGTCGGACGCACCCCGTTCACCACCCGCCTGGCCACCGTCGACGTCGAAACCCGCTCGCCCCTGCTGATCGGCACCACGGTGGCGGACTTCCGCGGGCTGTGGGGCCTGCCGCCCAACGCGCGGATCGTCTCCGCCAACAACCCGGAGCAATGCTTCGAGGAGCTGATTTCCTCCGTTGGCGCGCTGGCGCGGCGGGGCCTGTCCGCCGGGCCGCCCGCCGCTGGTTAGGATGGTAGCTGCGCCGAGGTGACATAGGCGGATGTTGCAGCCCCCACCGAAGGACCATCCCCATGTCACAGCAGTCCCTGACCCTCCCTGCCCCCGGCACCGGCCCCGGCGCCGGCTGCGCCGCCGGCACAGCCAAAGGACGGCGCAACCGCCGCCTGCTCGAGCTCGCCGGTGCCGCCGCGATCGCGGCCACCTATGTTTTCCTTGTCCTCACCCAGCCGGCGGACATCGCCAACGGACCGGCCAGCTTCTCCGCGCTCGTGGCCCTCGGCGGATTCCTGCTCGGAGCGGTCCTGCTGATCGCCGCGGCCCTTCCGGTCCTCCCCACCTCCACCCTGGTGCTGATGCCGGTGGCCCTGGTCCTGAACGTGGTCCTGGGCCAGCTCATGGGCACCACCGGGCTGCCGTTCTACTTCGACGCGATCGGCACCGTGCTGATCGCTGTCCTGGCCGGCCCGGCGGCGGGAGCCGCCACGGGCGCCCTGAGCAGCATCGTCTGGTCCTTCTTCAACCCCACCGTGCTGCCCTTCGCGGCCGGGGCGGCGCTGATCGGTTTCCTCGCCGGACTGGCCGCCCGCAGCGGGCTGTTCCGCCGGTTCTACCTGGCACCCGTGGCCGGCTTCGTCACCGGCATCCTCGCCGGCGTCGTCTCCGCCCCGATCGCAGCCTTCGTTTTTGGCGGCACCGCCGGCCTCGGCACCGGTGCAGTCGTCAGCGCCTTCCGCGCCATGGGCGACACCCTGCTTGCAGCCATCACCAAGCAGGCGCTGATCTCGGACCCGATGGACAAGGCCATCGTCTTCGCGATCGCCGCCCTGCTGGTCTACGCGCTGCCGCGCCGCACCACCTTCCAGTTCCCGTTCGTGCGGCGCTTCCGGGTGCTCGCCGGCAAGGGGCCGGGAACGCCCGAAGCCTGAAGCGGACACCCCATGCGCATGACCTCCACTCTCCATCCGCTGACGTCGCTGACGGCGGCCGGCTGCACCGCGGTGGTCACGACGGCGGCAGGGAACTGGCCGCTGTCACTCGCGGTAGCCCTCGCGGCCGTCCTGCTGGCGCTGCGGGCCGGCGCCGGACGGCGGGTCCTGGGGGCGGCCGCCGCGGTGCTGCTGCCCCTGGGCCTGTCCCTGCTGATGCTGCACGGGCTGTTCTTCCCGGAGGGCCGCACCGTCCTG
Source organism: Pseudarthrobacter sp. MDT1-56 (assembly GCF_059383555.1). NCBI lineage: Bacteria > Bacillati > Actinomycetota > Actinomycetes > Micrococcales > Micrococcaceae > Pseudarthrobacter > Pseudarthrobacter sp. MDT1-56. The sequence goes on along the minus strand of NZ_JBWZCK010000016.1, from coordinate 22,235 downwards.
GCGGCCTGGGGGCCCGCCCGTGTCACGGCGGAAGGCCTGGCCTTCGCCTGGGAGGCGGGCACCCGCACGGGCGCCTGCGTGCTGGTGCTGCTGCTCTTCTCCTTCACCGTCAGCGCCCCCGATCTTGTCGCGGCGCTGGCCGCGCGGGGGCTGCCACCGCAGTTCGGCTTCGTCCTGGCCTCCGCCCTCACCCTGCTGCCGGCCATGGCCGGCCGGCTGGAACGCATCAGGGCAGCGCAGGAGGCGCGCGGCCTGGTGCTCCGCGGCGGGGTGCTGTCGCGGATCGCAGCGGTCCGGCTCCAGATGGTCCCCCTGGTGCTGGGCCTCATCGAGGATTCCGGCAGCCGTGCCCAGGCCCTCGAAGCCCGCGGCTTCGGCGGCCCGGGTCCCCGGACCAGCTACCGCGAGGTCGCCGACCCGCCCGCCCAGCGCCGGCTCCGGGCCGTGCTGCTGCTGCTCACCGCGGCAGCCGTGGCGCTCCGGCTCGGGGCCTCCTGGCCGGCGGCGGGGCCCGTATGACAGCCACGTCCCCCGCCGCCACCGCCACCGGGACTGCGGTCGTAACTGACGCCGTGCTGGCCGCCCGGATCGGCAGCTTCAGCTTCCACGGCGAGGCCACCCCCGTGCTGCGCAACGTCCATGTCAGCGTCCGTCCGGGCGTCCTGACAGCGGTCCTCGGCGGTTCCGGGAGCGGCAAGACCACCCTGGGCAAGCTGCTGGCCGGCTGGCACCGGTCCGGACAGTCCGGAACGCTCACCGGTTCGCTCACCCTGGCCGGGGAACCGCTGGAGTTCCTGGGCCGGGAGGACGACCCCCGGATCAATCCGTCCGCCTGGTCCACCCGGGTTGGCTACGTCCCCCAGGACGCTGCCGCCATACTTTCAACGGTCCGCACCACCGTGGCCGAGGAACTCGCCTTCGGCCTGGAAAACGGCGGCACCCCGCGGCCCGACATGCTCCGCGCCGTGGCGGACACCGCGGAGCTCACGGGGCTGGCCTCGCTCCTGGACCGGGATCCCCTTACCCTCTCCGGCGGGGAAATCCGCCGGCTGGCCATGGCCTGCGCCGTCATCCAGGACCCCGGCGTGCTGGTCCTGGACGAACCGCTCGCCTCCCTGGACGCTGCGGGGATCGTCCAGGTCCGGGAGCTCATCAACCGGCTCACCGGAGCCGGGACCGCCGTCGTGCTGCTGAGCCAGTCCGCCGACGGCCTTGCCCGCTCCGCCGGGCACTGGATCATCCTCGACGGCGGCACCGCGACCGCCAGCGGACCGCCCCGGGAACTGATCCGGTCAGCGGAACTGGCCCGGACCGGGACCGTGCTGCACGCGGTCACCCACACCGTGCCCGCCGTCCGGGCCACCGCACCGGCGCCGGCCGCCGCGCCGGTGCTGGAACTGGAGGGCCTCTGTTTCGGCTACCCCGGGACCGGCGACGAAGCGGGGGAGCCGCTGCTGCGGGACCTGCGACTCACGGTGCGGCCGGGGGAGATCGTGGCGATTACCGGCCCGAACGGCGCCGGCAAATCCACGCTGCTGCGCCACCTCAATGGACTGCTGCGGCCGCACACCGGTGAAGTCCGCGTCCAAGGACAGAGCATCGACGGGAAACCGACCGGCCGGATCGCAGCCTCGGTCGGGCTGCTCTTCCAGCATCCCCGGGACCAGCTGTTCGAACGGACGGTGCTGCGGGAGGTCAGCTTCGGCCTCCGGCGGCTGCATGGCAGGGACACCGGCGCCCGGGCGCACGGGGCACTGGAGGCCGTCGGGCTTTCCAGGGACGCCCAAACGCACCCGGCAGAGTTGCCGGCTTCGAAACAGCGGATGCTGGCCCTGGCCACGGTCCTGGCCCGAAGGCCGGCGGTCCTGGCTCTCGACGAGCCCACGGTCGGACTGGACCGGCACGGCCTCGAACGGCTGGACCACGCCGTGGCAGCCGCGGCGGCCCGGGGCGCCGCCGTCATTATGGTCACCCACGATGCCTCCTATGCCCGGGCCACTGCACACCGCGTCCTGGAGCTCGACGGCGGGACCCTGCGGGAGGCCTGACCGGCGAAGTCTGACCGGCGGGGCTCAGGGAGGGCTTGTGACCCTACCGGGCCTCCGCCAGGTGCCCGAGCATGAGGCCATGGGCACCCCGGCAGAGACCACCACAAACGCCAAGAGTCCGGCCGTCCTGGCGGTGTCGTCCCAGCTCTGGCTGGTTCTCGGAGCACTCGGCACCCTCTGGACGCTCACGCGGTTGCTGCTGGTGATGGTCATGGGTGGGATGCTCGAGCCGGAGACGCTGGTCCCTACCCTGGCGCTCTACCTGGCAAACGGGGCTGTGTTCGTGGCGTGCATTGTGTTCTCCCACCTCTTGGGCCGGGGGCGGCAACCGGCGCGCCTGATCCTGACGGCGTATGTGGTGATCCTTCCGGCACTCCTCTACCTCCCTGACCTCCTGGCCGGCCCGCCCCCCGGCGGGATGCCTGAACGGGAGGTGCTGCTCTCTCCCGCAGGCGCCGCCGTTGTGCTTGCGGTCGCCGCAACAGTGCTCATGTGGCTGCCGCCGGTCAACGCGTATATCGCCCGCGGCGGCGCGAGCACGCTGGAAACACCGGACCGCGTGCCGTCAGTCATCACGGCAGCGGGGCGGTCCGGCGCGGAAAGCCGTCCGTCCGGCCCGTCCTCACGGTCATCTCCCTGGCGGGACTCGTCATGGTCGTGCTGGCCACGGTCGCCGCCTATTCGAATCTACCTGCCGGCGGGCCAGGGGCCGCGGCCGGGCTGCCGGCGGCGATCCTCCTGACGATCTTCTCCCAGGGGTGCCGGTCGTCGGCGCGCTGGCCGCTGCGGCGCTCATCTGGATGCCCTCCGCCCGGCGGCACTTCCACCGCGGCGCGGTGGCAGTGCCGGCCGGCACCAGCGGATCCTGACACGGCAGCGCCGCCGCCCGCGCTGGTCAGCGGTGCGGACGACGGCGCCGGTTGCCGGTGCGGGCGCCGATCAGGCGAGGGTCAGCCGCTGATCAGGCACTGCTCACGCCGCTCAGGCGGCCGGTTCGGACGCCACGCCGGGCGCCAGGAACTTCCGGCCGTTGACCCGCTCGGAGGCTCCAACCCGGTCCAGATAGGGGGTGATGCCGCCCAGGAACATCGGCCAGCCCGCCCCAAGGATCATGCAGAGATCGATGTCCTCCGGGCCGGCGACCACGCCTTCTTCCAGCATCAGCCCGATTTCCTCGGCCAGGGCATCCTGCGTGCGGCGCAGCACCTCCTCACCGGTGGAAGGTGCGTCACCGAAGGACATCAGCGCCAGCGTCTCGGCGGAAATGAACGGCTTCCCGTCCAGTCCCTTTTCCGGTGCCCCGTTCTGCACGGCCCAGATGGATTTCACCCCGTTGTCGATGAGCTTCTGCAGGTTCTGCGACACCGGGAAACGGTCCCCGAACGCGGCATGCAGGGACTCCTGGACGTGCTGCGCGACCGGCAGTCCCACCATGGCGCCAAGGACGAACGGCGTCATCGGCAGTCCCATCGGGCGCAGCGCGTTGTCCGCCACCTCAGCGGGGGTGCCTTCATCGAACGCCGCCGTGACTTCGCCCATGAGGCGCAACAGGATGCGGTTGACCACAAACGCGGGGGCGTCCTTCACGAGCACGGCGGACTTCTTCAGTCCCTTGGCGAGCTCGAACGCGGTGGCCAGCACGGCGTCGTCGGTCTTGGGGGCGCGGACGATTTCCAGCAGCGGCATGACGGCCACGGGGTTGAAGAAGTGGAAGCCCACCAGGCGCTCCGGATGCTCCAGGTCTTCGGCCATGGCGGTGACGGACAGCGAGGAGGTGTTGGTGGCGAGGATGCATTCGGCGGAAACGATCGCCTCGACTTCCTTGAAGACCTGCTTCTTGACGTTGAGCTCCTCGAACACCGCCTCGATGACGAAGTCGGCGTCGGCGAAGGCTTCCTTGGACACCGATCCGGTGACGAGCGCCCGGGTCCGGTTGGCGGCGTCCGGGCTGATCCGGCCCTTCTGCAGCAGTTTGTCCACCTCGGCGTGCACGTAGCCCACGCCCTTGTCCACCCGGGCCTGGTCGATGTCCGTCATCACCACGGGCACCTTGAGCTGGCGGGCGAAGAGCAGCGCGAGCTGGCTGGCCATCAGCCCGGCGCCCACGACGCCGATCTTGGTCACCGGTCGGGCCAGCTTGCGGTCCGGGGCACCGGCGGGGCGCTTGGACCGGCGCTGAACGAGGTCAAGGAAGGCGTAGACGGTGGAGCGGAACTCGTCGGTCTGCATCAGGTCCGCGAGCATCTCGCATTCCAGTTCCGCCGACTGGGCCTGGGTCAGCGTGCGGTTGGCCTCCATCACCTCGAGGACCTTGGCCGGCGCCGGCGAGGCGTTGGAGGTTTTGGCCTCCACGAATGACCGGCCCGCGGCGATGGCGCCGGCCCAGCGGGCCGCGACCTCCGGGGTGGAGGGGTCGACGGCGTTGGCGCGTTCCGGGCTCACGGCACCCGCGATGACCTGCGCTGCCCAGGCGACGGACTGCTCGACGAAGTCGGCCGGTTCGAACATGGCATCCGCCATGCCCAGCTTGAACGCCTGCGGCCCGGTCAGCGTCCGGTTGTTGCTCAGCGGGTTCTCGATCATCACCTTGACGGCGTTTTCCGGTCCGATCAGCCGCGGCAGGATGTACACCCCGCCCCAGCCGGGGATGAGCCCGATGAACGCCTCCGGCAGGGCCAGCGCCCCGGCGCCGGTGGACACGGTGCGGTAGGTGGACTGCAGGGCGATCTCCAGGCCGCCACCAAGGGCGAGGCCGTTGATGAAGGCGAAGCTGGGGACACCCAGGTTTGCCAGCGTGGCGTAGACGTCGTGGCCGAGCTGGGCCATCCAGAGGCCGTGTTCGCGGCCGCTGATGGACTTGACCGTGGACAGGTCCGCGCCGGCGACCAGGAAGTAGGGCTTGCCGGTGACGCCGACGCCCACAATCTCGCCGCGGGCGGCACGCTCCTTGAGTCCTTCCAGGACGGTGCCGAGCTCGATCAGGGTTTCCGGGCCCAGGGTGGTGGGCTTGGAGTGGTCCAGGCCGTTGTCCAGCGTGACCAAGGCGAAGGTGCCGGGGCTCTTGCCGTCAGTCGTCTTCCCACCTGCGGCGGGGAGCTCGATGTCCTGGACGTAGGAGTGGGTGACCGTCTCGTTCGGGAAGAGGTCGGCAAGCTTGCGGAAATCGGCGGCGCTCATGCTGCGGCTCCAGTCTCGGTGGTGGTGGCGGGGGCAGTGTCCTGGATAAGGGCAAGGCCGTAGTCGTCGTGGTGCGGGTTCTCCCAAATCACGGTGGCGCCCATGCCCAGGCCGATGCACATCGTGGTCATGCCGAAGCGGACCGTGGGGTCCTCCTCAAACTGGCGCGCCAGCTGGTTCATCAGCCGCACGCCGGAGGATGCGAGGGGGTGCCCGACGGCGATCGCCCCGCCGTAGCGGTTGACCCGGGGGTCGTCGTCGGCGATGCCGAAGTGGTCCAGGAAACTGAGCACCTGGACGGCGAAGGCCTCGTTGATTTCGAACAGGCCGATGTCCGCGATGCCCAACCCGGCGTTCTTGAGTGCCTTTTCCGTGGCCGGGACCGGGCCGATGCCCATGACTTCGGGTTCGACGCCGGCGAAGGCGTAGCTGACCAGGCGCATCTTGACCGGCAGGCCCAGTTCCTCGGCGGCGTCGGCGGAGGCCAGCAGGGCGGCGGTGGCGCCGTCGTTGAGTCCGGCGGCGTTGCCGGCGGTGACCCGGCCGTGGGCGCGGAAAGGGGTCTTCAGCGCGGCGAGGTCATCCACCGAGGTGCCCGGCCGCGGCGGCTCGTCCACCGTGTTTACGGTCCAGCCCTGTCCCGGTTTCATCGTGGCGACGGGCACGAGGTCCGGCTGGATCTGGTCCTTGGCGTAGGCGGCCGCCAGTTTGTCCTGGGAGGCGACGGCGTAGGCGTCGGTGCGGTCCTTGGTGATGGCGGGGAAGCGGTCGTGCAGGTTCTCGGCCGTGTTGCCCATGTTCAGGGCCGCCGGGTCCACGATCCGTTCGGCCATAAAACGCGGATTGGGGTCCGCGCCGGTTCCCATCGGGTGGTTGCCCATGTGTTCCACGCCGCCGGCGATGACGACGTCGTAGGCGCCGAAGCCGATGCCGCTCGCCGTGGTGGTCACAGCCGTCATGGCGCCGGCGCACATCCGGTCGATGGCGAAGCCCGGTACGGTCCGCGGGAGTCCGGCGAGCAGGGCGGCGGTGCGGCCGATGGTCAGGCCCTGGTCGCCGGTTTGTGTCGTCGCCGCGATGGCCACTTCGTCGATCCGACCGGCCGGCAGGGACGGGTTGCGGCGCATCAGTTCGCGGATGCATTTGACCACCAGGTCGTCGGCACGCGTTCCGGCGTAGATGCCCTTCTCGCCGGCGCGGCCGAACGGGGTGCGGACGCCGTCGACAAAGACGACGTCGCGGATGGTGCGGGGATTCGCACTGCTGTTTCTTCCGCTGCTGTGGTTTCCACTGCTGGAGGGCTGGCTCACGTGTTACTCCTCATCGAGACATGGGTGCCGGATCCGTGCCCCGGGCGTAGAAGCCAGGGGCAGCAGGGGACCGGGCGACATCAAACAACATGTTACTCGCCAGTAACATAGCTGGCAAGGAGTCCGGCGGCGCGCCGCCGGGGGAGGAGTTCCGTGCGCCGGAGCAGCCGGGCCTAGTGCGCCGTGTCCGGTGCTGCGGCGGCTGCCGCGCCGGAAGATGTGGCTGAGGCGACTGTGGACGCTACGGATTTGGCTTCCTTGACGGGCAGCGGCTGCGGGTTCTGGAAGGCCTCGGCGATGAGGGGAGCGACGAGCTCGGTCTGCCACTGGCGGGCCCCCAGGTTCGCCAGTTCCTCGGCGATGCCTTCCTCGCTGCACTCGACCGGCGGACGCCAGGAGACGCGGCGGAGGTAGTCCGGCGTCAACAGGTTCTCCACCGGCATGTTCAGCTCTTCGGCCTTGGCCTGCAGCAGCGGCCGGGCGGTGGCGAGCCGGGCGGCGGCCTCCGGGTCCCGGTCAGCCCAGACCCGCGGGGGCGGGGGAGCGTTCGTGGGCAGGTGCAGGGGAGGGAGATCCTCCAGGGCGCGGGCAGTGCTGATGCAGCGCAGCCACCGCGGCGCCTCGCGTTGGGCCGCGCGGCCGTGGAAGCCCTTGGTGCCCAGCAGCTGGGGTACGGTGCCGGGCATGGCCTTGGCGGCGGCGACGAGGGCGGAATCGGGGATGAGCCGGCCGGGAGCGACGTCGCGCTTCTGCGCCAGCGAGTCGCGCTCGAGCCACAGTTCGCGGACCGCGGCGAGCTGGCGCCGGTCGCGGATCTGGTGCAGACCGGAAGTTTTGCGCCACGGGTCGACGCGGGGCGGCGCCTGCCCGGCCTCGAGGATGGCGGCGAATTCCTGCTCGGCGAAGTCCAGCTTGCCGTCGGCGACGAGGAGTTCAATGAGTTCCTCGCGCAGTTCGGTGAGGACCTCGACGTCGAGCGCGGCGTAGCGCAGCCAGGGTTCCGGCAGCGGCCGGGTGGACCAGTCGGCCGCGGAGTGCTCCTTCGCGAGGCCAAAGCCGAGGAGCTGTTCGATCACGGCGGCGAGTCCCACGCGGGGAAGCCCGGCGAGCCGGGCGGCGAGTTCGGTGTCAAAGAGTTTGTCCGGCCACATGCCGAGTTCGGACAGGCAGGGCAGGTCCTGGCTGGCCGCGTGCAGGATCCATTCGACGCCGCGCAGGGCGTCGTTGACGATGCCCAGGTCCCCGAAAGGTTCGGGATCGATCAGCCAGGTGCCGGAACCTTCCCGGCGGATCTGGACCAGGAAGGCGCGCTGGCCGTACCGGAAACCGGAAGCGCGCTCGGCGTCCACCCCCGCGGGACCGTGGCCTGCGGCGAGGGCCGCGGCGCAGCGTTCCAGGCCGGACTGAGTTTCAATGACGAGCGGCACGCCGTCGCGGGGGGCATCGAGGTCGATGATCTCGGGGACCAGGCTGTCGAAGCCGTCCACCGCGATGTGGGCTGTGGTGTCAGCCGCCTCTGTTTTGCTTTGAACTGTGTTGGCGGCCGCGCCCGCGGTGGTGATTTCCGGAATATGAGGGGTCATGATGACTTCAGTTTAGCGACAACACGGTGTTGTGGGCCGCGCCTGCGCCAAAACGAGGCGGGTTTCCCGGGTGTGCGGGTCCCACTTCAGGCCTGTCCGCGGCGCCGGCGCGGCAGCGGCGTGACGCCTTCGGGCAGCGGGGGAAGACCGGCGAAGGTGCAGACCATGTCCGACCAGGCCTCGAGGTGGGAGGTGATGTCGGGCGTGGCCGGAGTCCAGGATGCCCGGAGCTCGATGTCGATCGAATTGGGCCGGTCCACGAGGGTACCGAAGCTTTCGGAAAGCACCCGCGTCGCGGTGCCGCCGGCCGAGCGGTACGGTGCCGCGTGGTTTTCGAGGGCTTCGACCAGCCAGGTCCAGGCGACGGAGCCGAGCATTTCGTCGTTGCCCATTTCCGGCTCCAGCTGGGCGCGGATGTAGGTGACAACCCGGAACTCGCCCTCCCAGACCGCGGAGCCGTCGGGATCGTGCAGCAGGATGAAGCGGCCGGTGGCCAGCTCGACGTCGTCGCTTCCGGAAGCACGTGCCAGGGCCGCGGCCGCAGGGCCGTGGACGGCGCCGGAGGGTGTCGCTTCACCGGGGGCAACAACTTCCGCCCCGAGGGCGACGGCGAACGGGGCCAGCCGCGCGGGCGCCGGGATTTCCTCCAGGCGCAGCTCACTGCGGGTCCGTGCCTGCCGAAGGGTTCCCAAGGCAAAGAGAAAATCTGCCGGAACCTGGTCGAGTGCGTTCACAATGGAAGATTATGCAAGGGCGCCGCCCAAGCCCGGCAGGCTCGCCGCCGCTGCCCTGTCCGGCTTGCGCCGGGCCGGGCGGCGGCGGCTGTCCTGCCGCCAGGGTCAGCCGGCAGCGAGCTCGCGCTTGATGGCGGCGATGAAGGAATCAACGTCGTCCTCGGTGGTGTCGAAGGAGCACATCCAGCGGACCTCGCGGGCCGCTTCGTTCCAGTCGTAGAAACGGAAGGACTCGCGCAGCCGGTCCGCAACACCGGCCGGCAGGATCGCGAACACGCCGTTGGACTCGGTCTTCTGGCTCAGTTCGACGCCGGGGATGGACTCGACGCCGGCCCGCAGCCGGGACGCCATCGCGTTGGCGTGCGAGGCGGAGCGCAGCCACAGGTCGCCCTCGAGCAGGGCAATGAACTGGGCGGACATGAACCGCATCTTGGAGGCCAGCTGCATGTTCATCTTGCGCAGGTAGATCAGCCCCTGGGCTGCGGCCGGGTTCAGTGCCACCACGACCTCGCCGAAGAGCAGGCCGTTCTTGGTGCCGCCGAAGGAGAGGATGTCCACGCCGGCGTCGCGGGTGAAGGCCCGCAGCGGGACGTTCAGGTGGGCGGCGGCGTTGGCCAGCCGGGCGCCGTCCATGTGCAGCTTCATGCCTTTGGAATGGACATGCTCCGCGATGGCCCGGACTTCGTCGGGGGTGTAGCAGGTGCCCAGCTCGGTGGTCTGGGTGATGGACACCGCCAGCGGCTGGGCGCGGTGTTCGTCGCCCCAGCCCCAGGCTTCCTTGTCGATCAGCTCGGGGGTGAGCTTGCCGTCCACGGTAGGGACCTGGAGCAGTTTGATGCCGCCGATCCGCTCCGGGGCGCCGTTCTCGTCCATGTTGATGTGGGCGGTCGACGCGCAGACGACGGCGCCCCAGCGCGGCAGCAAGGACTGCAGCGACAAGACGTTGGCGCCGGTGCCGTTAAAGACCGGGAAGCATTCGATCCCTTCGCCGAAGTGCTCCTCCATCAGCTGCTGCAGCCGGGCGGTGTACTCGTCCTCGCCGTAGGAGACCTGGTGGCCCTCGTTGGCGGCGGCCAGGGCCGCCAGCACCTCGGGGTGGACGCCTGAGTAGTTGTCCGAGGCAAAACCCCGGACGGAGGGGTCGTGGAGCCGCACAGCAGTGCTGGCAGGGGCAGTTTCAATTGTGCTTGTCATCTCTTTGCTCACGCTTTCAGTCTAAGGAGGTCCGGTCCCCGGGGCTAAGCACAGGGTTCAGGCTCAGGGCCTGGACTCCGGGCTGAGCGGCAGCCGCCGGGCGTTCAGCTCCGCCGCGGGGGAGGTGAAGAGCCCGACGGCGGCAGCCGCCAGTTCCTCCACATCGGTGAATCCGGGAAAGTTGCGTTCCGGGGACTTCGCCCGCATGGCCGCGTCCACGAGGGCTTTCACCACGAAGATCACCGCGGCGCTGCGCTGTTCCACGGGGTCCTGCTTAAGGCCCGCCTGACCGCGGTGGAAGCCGTCGGCGACGGCCAGGGTCCAGGCTTCGGCGGCGGCCTTGGCGGCCGCGTAGCTGGCGCCGCCCGCCGTCGGCTTGCCCGCGGCGGTGGAGGAGACCATGGCGAAGCGCCCGGCGGCCGAGGCGGCGAGGTCGTCGTAGAAGACCCGCGTGACGTTCCGCAGCGTCGTGATGGCGCCGCGTTCCAGGAATTCCCAGTCATCGTCGCTCTGGTCCGTGATGCCCTTGGCGCCCCGCCAGCCGCCGACCAGGTGGATGACGCCGTCGACCGACCCGCCCGTTTCGCCCAGCCGGGCATGCACCGTGGTGTACAGCGACCGGACCTCCGCGAGGTCCGCGAGGTCGCACACCAGCGGCGTGACGCCGCTGCCGGCCTCTGCGGCGGCACCCTCAATCCGGGGCTGGTCTGAGCCCACGGTGAAGACAGTGTGCCCGGCGTTTCGCAGGGCGCGGGCGGCGGCGATCCCCGAAGGGCCGCTGCCGCCCGTGACCACAACGTTCAGGGGGCGTCCGGCAATCATCCGGCGTTCATGACGGTCGTTGCCGCGCCGGCTGCTGCGCGGGCGGGGGAGCCCGTGTCGGATGTGCCGGTGATGCCGGCCGTGGACTCGATGACGGGGCGCATCTTCTTCTCGAGTGCCTCGTAGAACATCGAGAGCGGGAACTCGTCGTCGAGCACCTGGTCGGTGAGGCCGCGCGGCGGGCCTGCCAGCGGCAGCGCGTCCGGACCCTTGGCCCAGACGGAGGCCGGGTTGGGCGTAACGGTGCCGGAGATCAGCTGATAGGCGGCCAGCCAGTGCGCCATCTTGGGCCGATCGATCGAGCGCCAGTAGAGTTCCTCGATCCTGGCACCGAGTTCAACCACGACGTCGGCGGCCCCGTCCCAGTCGATGCTGAGCTTGCTGTCGGTCCAGTGCAGGACATGGTGCTGGTGCATCCAGGCGAAAAGCAGCTGGCCGCCGAGGCCGTCGTAGTTGCGGACCCGGCTGCCGGTGATGGCGAAGCGGAAGATCCGGTCGAAGATGACGGCGTACTGGACCAGCTTGGCGTGCCGGCGGGCCTCGGGAGCGGCGTCCTCGTCCTTTTCAATCTTCACGGACTCGCGGAAGGCGGTCAGGTCGCAGCGCAGTTCCTCGAGGGAGTAGAGGAAGTACGGCATGCGCTGCTTGATCATGAACGGATCGAAGGGCAGGTCGCCGCGCATGTGGGTGCGGTCGTGGATGAGGTCCCACATAACGAAGGTTTCCTGGGTCAGCTCCTGGTCCTCGAGCAGGCTGGCGGCGTCTGCCGGCAGCTGCAGCGAGGTGATGTCCGCGGCGGCGCGGAGCACACGGCGGAAACGGGCCGCCTCGCGGTCGGCGAAGATGGCGCCCCAGGTGAAGGTGGGGGTTTCGCGGACGGCGACGGTTTCCGGGAACAGCACCGCGGAGTTGGTGTTGTAGCCGGGGGTGAAGTCGAGGAACCGGATCGGGACGAAGAGCTTGTTGGAGTATTCGCCCTCCTCCAGGCCGGCGATGAACTCGGGCCAGATGACCTCGATCAGCACGGCCTCGACCAGGCGGTTGCTGCTGCCGTTCTGGGTGTACATCGGGAAGACCACGAGGTGCCGCAGGCCGTTCACCCGGTGCTGCTGCGGCTGGAACGCCTGCAGGGAGTCCAGGAAGTCGGGAACGCCGAAGCCGCCGTCAGCCCAGCGGCCGAAATCCGCCATCAGCAGGGTGAGGTAGTCGGCGTCGTGCGGAAAGGCCGGAGCCAGGGCCTCGATGGCCGCCGAGATCGTGCGGACATACCCGGCGGCCGCCTCGTGGTTGGCGGTCTCCGGAACGGAGCCGTCCTGAACCTGGAGTGCCTGCAAGGCGGTGGCGGCAACCTTGAGCTGCAGCCATTCCGGGGAGCTGGCCGAGATCGGGGCAGTGGTGGTGATAGCGGTGGTGGTCATCAGCGGGCGCCTTTCTGTGTGCTGGGAGCGTCGCTCGTCAGTGATTAAAACGAGCGTAGCAAGCAAACAGGAACCCTAATGCAAAATCTGCCTGAGCATAAGAAAGTCTGTGGCAAGTGGGTTGCGCGGCCCGGGCCAGCTCCAGCGCCGGCAGGGCTGGCCCCCGCAATGCAGAGGACCCCCGCCGGCGCCGCTGTTGCGGCTCCAGACGGGGGTCCTCGCTGTGATTCAGCCCGGCGCCAGGCTACTGGCCGGCGTCGTCCGTCGAGACCAGCTTCAGTGAGACGGAATTGATGCAGTAGCGCTGGTCAGTCGGGGTTCCGTAGCCCTCGCCCTCGAAGACGTGGCCCAGATGCGAATCACAGTTGCCACAACGGACTTCCACGCGTTCCATCCCCAGGGTGCGGTCGTGGATGTACCTGACCGTGCCTTCCGCGAGCGGGGCCCAGAAGGAGGGCCACCCGCAGTGCGAGTCGAACTTTTCCTGGCTGGTGAACAGTTCCGTGCCGCAGGCACGGCACTGGTACACCCCCGCGGTGTGGGTATCCCAGTACTCGCCGGTGTAGGGCCGCTCGGTGCCGGCCTGGCGGAGCACGCGGTACTCCTCCGGGGTCAGTTCCTGGCGCCACTGCTCGTCGGTCTTTTCAGCCGGCGAGGTGCCAAGCGGTGCGGCCTGGCGTTCTGTGGCGCCGTCGGCATCGGACCCGGTGGGGGCGGCGACGGGCGTGACTTTGGGCCTGTTACTAAAGATGCTCATAGCCTCAACAACGCTCAGGAGTCCCCGATAAATCCCGATCCGGCGTACAGATGCAGGACCGGCAGGCCCAGCTTGTCCTGGGCCTTGGTGGCCCAGTCAGTGTGGAAGGTATCCGCGACGGCGTGCGGGCGGGTGATCACCACGGCCTGCCCGGCGCCGAGTTCCTTCACCTTGGCGACCATGCCGTCGACGGCCTTGCCGTCGACGATTTCGCCGGTGACCCCGCCGCCGAGTCCGGCCAGGGCCGCGAGGGAAGCGGCAAGGGTTTCAGCGGCTTCGGCGCGTTCCCCGGCCGGGTCGGAGTGTGCCGTCAGTTCACGGAAAGCCTTGGAGATTTCCAGCAGGGACAGGTTCTCCAGGAAATCCACCAGGAGGTGCCGCTCCGTGCTGGCCGGAACCAGGACCACCAGCGGTGCATCACCCCCGGCGAGCAGGGTTTCGATGTTGACGCGGTCGTCCGCGCCCAGGGGCTCTTCTGTCAGGATGACGATTGGATCACTCATGCCCCCCAGCCTAGTCGCGCGCCGGTGGGCCCGCACGGATTGGAGCCCGTGTGCCCGCCGCCGGTGGCCCCTGACGCCCGCGGATGCCACTCTGGGCGGTGAGTTCGGTAAGAATGGTGCCATGGCTTCTTCCTCACGCCTCCTGCCGGACCCGCAGCTGATCCCCACCGTCCGTGGAAAAGCTGCCCGCGCCGTCGCGGACTCCGCCAGCGAAGTTTCGGTCCCGGGCAGTGCCAAGTGGGCCCTGGGCGGCATCATCGGCGGCAGCGCCGCGGCCGGGCTGCTCGCTGCCGGTTCTTCCGCCCTAGCCCTCTACTTCGCCCGCCGCGTGATCACGCCCGCCCGGGTTCGCGAAGAGGACCAGGAGGTTCTCGCAGTGATCCGGGGCGGGCACCGGCTGCAGGTCATCCTTGCCGCCACGCCCGAAGCGACGGTCGAGGGCGTCTACGGATTGTTCTTTGACGGCGGCCGGGGACACGCCCGGATCGGCCGGATCGTCTCCTATTCGCCGGCAGAGCGCACCGTGCAGCGCGAAGTCGAGGCCGTCTACAGCGGCGACCTCAGCGCGACGCGCCGCGGATACTGGAGCGGAGCCGCCCACCCGAATCCTGCCAGCATCGGCCTGCCGTCGGAAGACGTGGACATCGACGTCGACGGCGGGACCGCCCCGGCGTGGCTGGTCCGGGCACCGCAGGAATCCGGCATCTGGGCGATCATGGTGCACGGCCGCGGCGCGAGCCGGCAGGAATGCCTGCGGGCGGTCCGGACGGCGCGGGAACTGGGCATGTCCAGCCTGCTGATCACCTACCGCAACGACGGCCTGGCGCCCTCGGCGCAGGACGGACGCTACGGACTGGGCTCCACCGAGTGGCGCGACGTTGAGGCAGCCATCGGATTTGCCCTGGAACAGGGCGCCCGTGAAGTGGTGCTCTTTGGCTGGTCCATGGGCGGCGCCATCTGCCTCCAGACCGCCGACTTGTCGCGTTATCACCACCTGATCCGGGCCATGGTGCTTGACGCCCCGGTCATCAACTGGGTGAACGTGCTGGCACACCACGCCGAGCTCAACCGGATCCCGTCCGCGGTGGGCCGGTACGGGCAGCTGATGATGAGCCACAGGCTGGGCCGGCGGCTGACCGGCCTCGCCGCCCCGGTGGACCTGAAGGCCATGGATTGGGTGTCCCGTGCGGTTGAACTGCGGACGCCCACGCTGATCATCCACAGCGTGGATGACGAATACGTGCCGTATGGCCCGTCCGCTGCCCTGGCCGAGAAGAACCCCGAGATGGTCACCTTTGAGATGTTCGACGGCGCAAGGCATACCAAGGAATGGAACGTGGATCCGGAGCGCTGGGAGCGGCTGGTGGCGGCCTGGCTGGGGCAGCAGCTTGCGCCCCGCCCGAATCCGGGCCAGCAGGATCCGGAGGCACCTGCTCCGGAGGCACCTGCTTTGGAGGCACCTGACCTCGGGGAACCGACGCCCGAGGCGCCCGTTTCTCCGAGCTGACACGCCACGGCGGCTTTCGTCGATAGCGTTGCTGTGCGGCATTTCCCGGTGCGTCGGGACCCGGTTAGTTCCTGCCGGTGCCGATCCGCGCCGTGTGCGCCGCTGTGAGGCGGATCAGTTCGGCCGGGCTCAGTTCGATGTCCAGTCCGCGCCGCCCGCCCGACACCAGGATGGTGTCCAGGCCCAGGGCACTGTCATCCACAACTGTGGGGGAGGGCTGCCGCTGTCCCAGCGGTGAGATGCCGCCCAGCACGTAGCCGGTGCGGCGCTCTGCGGCTGCCGGGTCCGCCATGGTGGCCTTTTTGCCGCCCAGTGCGGCCGCCATCGCCTTGAGGTCCAGGTTCCCGCTCACGGGCACGACGCCGACGGCAAGCCGGCCGTCGACGTCGACCATCAGGGTTTTGAACACCCGGGCCGGATCGACGCCGAGCACCTCCGCGGCCTCCAGTCCGTAGCTGGCGGCCGCCGGGTCATGGCTGTAGGGGTGGGCAACGAAAGGAACCCCGGCGGCCGCCAGTGCTGCGGTGGCCGGGGTTCCCTGCGAAGCCTGCCTGCGTGCCATTCTGCCTGAGTGCTTGGGTGCTTGGGTGTCCGGGTGGCGGTCAGGACTGCTGCGGGAGGGCAGCAACCTTGCGCTTGATCCGCCCCAGCATGGCGGTCATCCCGCGCATCCGCAGCGGAGTGATGGCCCGGGTGAGGCCCAGCAGTTCCGGCATGTCGTCCGGAACGGCCAGGATCTCTGCCGGGCTCAGCCCGTCGAGGCCCTCGTGCAGCACGCTCGCGAAGCCGCGCGTGGTGGGAGCTTCGGCCGGTGCCTTGAAGTAGAGCCGGACGGTGTCGGCAGCGCCGCCGTCGGACTGTTCCGTTTCGATGGTCAGGAACAGCGGCGACTGGCACTCGACCACCTGCTCCATCAGCTCCGGGTGGTCCTTGAGCCGGTCCGGGAGCTCCGGGAGTTCACGGGAGAACTCGAGCAGCAGCTGGAGCCGTTCGGGTTCGGTGACGGCTTGGAAGTCGTCAACAATTTCCGCCAGTGCGGTGGGGAGGGCAGCAGTATTCATCTCTTCCAGCTTACGCACGCGCGGCGATTGTGTCCCGCCCGGGGCCCGGTGGCGGCCGGCCTACCTGGCGGCCGGGACCGTGCCGCGTTCGGTGCCCTTGACGATCGGGACGCGGACGGCGTTGCCCCATTCGGTCCAGGACCCGTCGTAGTTGCGGACCGAGTCGAAGCCCAGCAGGTACTTGAGGGCGAACCAGGTGTGGCTGGAACGCTCGCCGATGCGGCAGTACGCCACGACGTCGTCGCCTGCCTTCAGCCCGGCCTCGCCCAGGTACAGCGCCTCAAGTTCGGGGCGGGACCGGTAAGTGCCGTCCTCGGCGGCCGCCCGGGCCCACGGGATGGAGGCCGCGGTGGGGATGTGTCCGCCGCGCAGGGCGCCTTCCTCGGGGTAGGCGGGCATGTGCGTGCGCTGGCCGGTGTACTCCTCGGTGGAGCGGACATCGATGAGCGGCTTGCCGAAGTGGGCCAGCACGTCTTCCTTGAAGGCGCGGATCGGGGCGTCGTCGCGCTCGACGACGGGGTACTCGCCGGGGCTGATCACGGGCTTGTCCGTGGTGAGGGCGCGGCCTTCCGCGATCCACTTGTCCCGGCCGCCGTCGAGCAGCCGGACGTCCTCATGGCCGAAGAGCTCGAAAACCCACAGGGCGTAGGCCGCCCACCAGTTGGATTTGTCGCCATATATGACGACGGTGCTGTCGCGGGAGATCCCCTTGGCCGCGGCGAGGGCGGCGAATGCTGCGCCGTCGACGTAGTCGCGGGTGACCTCATCATTCAGGTCCGTGTGCCAGTCGACCTTCACGGCGCCCGGGATGTGGCCCATCTCGTAGAGCAGCACGTCCTCGTCGGACTCCACCACTACGAGCTTGCCGTCGGAGAGCGCGCCGGTGACGATCGCGGCGGCCAGCCAGTCGGTGGACACAAGCCGTTCGGGGTGGGCGTAGGCGGCGAACTTCTCGTTCTGCTCAACGGGGTAGGGCATTGTGATGGCCTTTCACTGAAACGGTCAGGAGTCCGGGCCATGGAAGGATCGAGCGCGGCGCCGGGCCTTCTCCAACACTAGCCACGCCCCGCCGGGATTGCCCCACCCGGTTCACACTCGGAAATATGGTCTTGGTCACGTGATGTCCACCCGCCCCACGTGTGCCGACGGGCGGGCCCGCGCATTGCCGGTATTCTTTCTGGGGACAAGAGACCAGCAGAACGGACCACCTTGGTACAGATCGAACAGCTCGCCGCCCGCACCCCGGCAGTTTCAGTGGATGAACTCCTCAACGGGTTTTATCCGTCGCCGCGCTTCGGTGAGGTTTCGTTTTCCAGCTACCGGCCGGATCCGGCGCAGCCCAGCCAGGCCACCGCGGTCAGGGCGCTGGAGGGATTTGCGGCCAACGTTGGTGCGCGCGACAGCGACGGGCTCTTCAAGCGCCTCTTCGGCAAGAAGGACATGTCCCGCGCCGGGATTTACCTCGACGGCGGCTTCGGCGTCGGCAAGACCCACCTGCTCGCCTCGCTGTGGCACGCCGCCCCCGGACCCAAGGCATTTGGCACCTTCGTCGAATACACCAACCTTGTCGGGGCGCTGTCCTTCCGCAAGACGGTCGAGGCCCTGAGCCACTACAAGCTGGTCTGCATCGACGAATTCGAGCTCGATGATCCGGGCGACACGGTGCTGATGTCCCGCCTCATGCGCGAACTGGCCGACGCCGGCGTCAAGCTCGCGGCCACCTCCAACACCCTGCCGGGTTCCCTGGGCGACGGCCGGTTTGCCGCCGTCGACTTCGCCCGGGAAATCCAGGTGCTGGCGGACCAGTTCGACGTGGTCCGGATCGACGGCGAGGACTTCCGCCACCGCGGCCTGCCCGCCGCGCCGCAGCCGCTGCCGAACGAGCAGCTGACGCACCACATGCAGAATGAGTTCCATGGCAAGACCGTGGCCCGCGACGAGTTCAGTACCCTGATCAACCACCTGGCCGGGGTCCACCCGAGCCGTTACCGCCAGATGCTTGACGGGATCGAGGGTGTGGTCTGGAAGAACGTCCACACCATCACCGAACAGGCCGTGGCGCTGCGTTTCGTGGTGCTCGCGGACCGGCTTTACGACAAAGACGTGCCCATCCTGGCCAGCGGTGTGCCGTTCGACCAGCTCTTCACCGAGGAAATGATGACCGGCGGGTACATGAAGAAGTACTTCCGCGCCGTCTCCAGGCTCACCGCCCTGGCCCGCGAAGGCCAGAACCACGAACCCTCCTGACGGCCGCCGTTAAGCGCTGTTAAACGCCGGAGGTGCCGGCGCCACCTCTCGGCGGGACCGGCACCTCGCTGACGTATCTGGGTCAGAGGCCAGGCTGGCGGGGTTCCCCGGGAACGGGGGGCTCTCCGGCAACGGGATTCTGCTGGGCGACCGGCGGCGTACTCGGCCGGTCGTTCGCCTTGTCCACGAAGTCGGAAGCGCCTCGCTGCGCGGCATCGATCTTGTGGGCGTGCTTTCCGCCGGTCTTGGTGTCGACGAAATCGCCGGCCTTTTCGATGCCGTTCTTGATGGCTTGTTCGTTGCCACCAATCACTTTCTGAGCCTTGCCCTTTAGATCGTCAAGTAAACCCACGGGCACCTCCCTTCGGTCGCGGAGCCAGATCGCTCCTTGCGCTTACCACCCTAGCGGGAGGTACCGGGGGTGCCAAGGGTGTCCGCCCACAGGGTAAAAGGGGCCTGGTCGGGTGCACAGGGTATATCGGCCCGCAGGGGCCGAGGGGGCAGAGCACAAAAAAGAGCAGCCCCGGGGGAGCTGCTCTTGTGGTGGGCGATACTGGGATCGAACCAGTGACCTCTTCCGTGTCAGGGAAGCGCGCTACCGCTGCGCCAATCGCCCGCAACCGGAAGAATCCGGAGTGGAGTTGTCATGAAGAGAGCGGACGACGAGATTCGAACTCGCGACATCCACCTTGGCAAGGTGGTGCTCTACCAGCTGAGCTACGTCCGCATTTTAGTCCATGCCGGCGGGGCCGGTGGTACTGCATCAAGCAAGTTGCCTTACTTTGGTGGGCGATACTGGGATCGAACCAGTGACCTCTTCCGTGTCAGGGAAGCGCGCTACCGCTGCGCCAATCGCCCCTTGCATCCGACCGAAACCGGAAACCAGGGTTTTCACCGAGGTGGGTACGGGATTCGAACCCGTGTATACGGCTTTGCAGGCCGCTGCCTCGCCTCTCGGCCAACCCACCGTGTAGATAGGATTCCGAAGAACCTTACCGTGACAGTGTCCTGCGAGCGGACGACGAGATTCGAACTCGCGACATCCACCTTGGCAAGGTGGTGCTCTACCAGCTGAGCTACGTCCGCATTATTGTCTGCAATTCCCCGCCGCAATCGGCATTTCCTCGCGTTCCAACGAGTAAGAACTCTATAGGAGGTTCAGGGAACTTACAAATCGAGACGACGACGGCGGGCGCCCTGACCGCTGCATCCTTGAGTTCTAGCGGTTCTTGATAATTACAGCTCTGTAATTAGTCCTGGTTTTCGGGGCAGCTTCCGGACCGCCCCGGGCGCCTGCTGCGGCTCTCCGGCACCCCAGTGGAGGACGCATTCGGGGACATACGCAGAATGCAGGGCTCCGATTTCTAAATTCCGCCGGGGTGGGCTAGCATTCAATGGCATTGGGGCGATTGGCGCAGTGGTAGCGCGCTTCGTTCACACCGAAGAGGTCACTGGTTCGAACCCAGTATCGCCCACCCAAGAAATGGTCCGTTCCGCTCACCGAGCGGGGCGGACCATTGTTGTTAGCGCAGCCGGCCCGCTGTTTGCCCCATTGTCAGAGCCCCGTGAAAGAGTCTTGCCATGACCGCCCCACTTCTTGCCCACGCCACGGACTACGGCCGGATGTATGCCCGGTCCACCTCGGAGCAGTTCTCCGTGCCGTCCATCACCACGGTGATCGGCCAGCAGCCCCACGGCCTGGACGGCTGGTTTGGGTACATGGGCGCCAACAGCCTCGCCCAGGATCCGACCCTGCCCGGCATTCTGGGCAGCCCGGCCAAGGTGCGCCAGGCGGTGAGCCGCGCGGCCAAGGCCGCGGAGACCTACCGCGACGACGCCGCGAAGCGCGGGGATCGGGTGCACAACTACTGCGAACAGGTGGCCCTGCGTGCCCTGGGCCGTCCGCACCAGATGAAGGAAACCCGCGAAGCCCTCGCCGCTAACGGTGAGGAAGGGTTCGCGGCCCGCTTCGACGAGTGGTGGGAACTGTTCCAGGTGGAGCCGATCGCCCCGGAAATTACCGTCTGGAACAAGACCGTCGGCTACGCCGGCACCCTGGATCTTGTTGCCAAGATCAACGGCCGGACCTGCCTCATTGACTACAAGACCAAGGGCACCAGCCGTGACGGCACCGTCAAACCGCTGGATGACAAGGTGGTCATGCAGCTCGTGGCCGGCATGAAGGCCGAGGAAAGCCTCGTGGACCCGGTGGCGGGGGAGTGGGAAGCCTGGCAGCACGGTGAATCGCCGATCCTGCTTGCGGTTGCGATCGGTGAGACGGAAGTCCGCCCCTTGCGCGCCAACCCGGAGGTCTTGAAACACCACTGGTGGAAGTTCTGCGCGCTGCGGCGAGTCTGGGAAATGTCCGCCGACACCTCTGCCGCCGGAACGGCGCTGTTCCCGCTGGCACCGCCGCCTATCAACCGGTAGTCCCAACTCGGCCGACGCCGACGCCGACGCCGACGTCACCGACCCTGCCAGCCGCACCCGCCGGCCGGTGGCGTCGTCGGCGTGTATCCGTGCCGGTGACGGCATCGGTCAATAGCTGCGCTGTCCTGCAGGCTCCCCGACTGCGGCGTCACTCGCCACCGCAGTGTTGCGGCCGAGCTGGACCCGTCAGGCTGCGGTGCGGAGGTCTGCGGGGCGGAAGTAGTAGTTGCGTCGGGGTTTTTGGCGTGGGTCGAGGTGTGGGGGCGGGATGAACCAGGGGATGCCGGTGCGGACCTGGATGGTCCAGTGTTCTTTGTGAATCACGTGGTGGTGATGGGAACAGAGAAGTACGCCCTTCTCTGTTCCGGTCGTGCCGCCGCGGGACCAGTAGTCGATGTGGTGCGCTTCGCACCAGGGCGCGGGGATGGTGCAGCCGGGGAACGCGCAGCCCTGGTCGCGGGCGGTGAGTGCTTTGCGGATGTGCGGCGGGAAGACCCGTGAGGTGCGGCCGATGTCCAGGATCCGGCCTTCGCTGCCGAGCAGGACGGGGATGATGTCCGCGTCGCAGGCGATCTTCCGGACCGTGGAGGCGGTGACGGGTCCGGTGAAGGTCAGGTTTCCGGTGTGCTCCGTCGTGGCTCCCGGGCGGAAGGGACCGCCGGCGGTGCTTTGGACGTCCCCGTCCCCGTCGCCGGCCCCGTCGATGTGTCCGAGCCGGGCGAGCAGGTCGCGGTAGTCGATGGTGACCATGACCTGGGGCCGGAGTCCTCCGGCCGCGGGCAGAGTGCCGGCGGCGAGGGCGACCTTGGCGGCGCCGACGAGGCCGTCGAGGTGTTTCTGCGGGCGCGTGCGCAGGTCAAGGGGTACGTCCGCTGCAGTACCGGACTGTCCGGCGCCGTCCGCTGCGGCAGCATCCGATTCGAGAGGAGCCGCCATGGCATCCGGGCCCTCCGCGGGGTCCCCAGGGAGTCCGCTGGTGCGGGGGTTGGTGGCGGTATTCATGACGGTGAGGAGGTGTTCGAACTGTTCGGCGGTCGCGAAGATCTCCAGGTGCTGGAGGCCGTGGCGGGGTTTGCGGATGAAGGCGCCCTGGAGCTGGCGCAGGAGTTCCTCGGAGGGCTCGGCGCCGTCCTGATCCAGTNAATCAGGGTCGTTCTCCGCCGCGGTGCGCGTCAGCGCGTGCTCCATCCCGGCGGTCGCCTCGGCATCGCAGACGTGCCGGACACGGTCCAGCGCCAAAGTAATGATCGTCGCGGCCCGGGACGCGACCTCGCCGGCAGCGACCGCTGAGCCGAGTTCCCCGTGGACCGGCGGCAGGGGCTCACCGGTGAATCCCTGGCGCGGCAGAAGACATTCGGCCAGGGACAACCGGCGCCGGGCCTCGGCGGCGCTGATCCGCAACCGCGCCCGCAGGAACTCCGTGGTGTTCCGGTACCCGTCATCC
>NZ_JBWZCK010000015.1:0-59795 GCF_059383555.1 Pseudarthrobacter sp. MDT1-56 | reverse complement strand
TGGTCAAGGTCACGGACCGCGGCCTCACCTTCGGGGACACCACGGCCCAGTCGGCAACAGCCGTCTCCGGACCGCTGGCCGCCGTCGTCGAATGGGCCGCCGGCCGCGGCCACGGCGGCGTCACCGCCACCGGACCCGGCACCGCAACCACCGACGGTGCAGCTCCGGCCGCACCGAAATGGATCTGAGCCGTAGGAGCCCCTCGACTTAACGGTGGAGGCGGCAACTCCCTGGAAATCCGGAGGCAATTGGCGGCCAAGGCTTGCTATGAGGTCTCCGCGGCCGGGACGGCGCGCGGCACGAAGTCGTGGATACTGTGCCGTCGTCGCGGTCTCCGATCCCCGGCTACCGACAACCAGCTTGATGCCGATGCGAAACGGCAACTGAATGACTACAGCCATGTGATGTTCGGCGGCCTCCCGCACGCCCAGGGTGCAATCCCCCAGTTGCCGCGCGTCATGCAGTTCCAAGCGCTCCCGGCCATGAAGAGGTACGCAGTAACACCACTGCCCAAACCAAGAGAGGGAGCCGTCAGACCGGAACGGCCACCGACCAAATCACAAACCTGGTGGGCCCGCTACTACTGCGCACAGTTGAAAACTTGGCGCCCACGTCACGATGGCCCCGACTAAGCTGACGCCCTCTCGTCGGTCCGTCTGAACACCCATCGCACGCCACCTCGCGCGAGCATGAGAACGATGATCAGTGCAGTCACCTGAAAGAAGCCGCCGAGACGGACAGCGTCGCCGAACACCAGGTCAACCAGTCCGAGCACCATGAACTTGCTCCCTGGCAGCACCAGCAACAGGGTGATCGCGCTGACGATTCGAACCCGCCGAGTATCAGCCGACCGGATCCGTGCAACGATCTTTTTCTTCGCCCACAGCACGACTCCAAGGACGACCTTCAGCAGGATCGCCGTCATGAGCGCCAACAGGAATGTTTCGGATATGACGTCGGGAAACAGCTGGATGAACACACCCAGCACCACGAGATAGACCAGCACGTCGACAAGATCTATTGGGCAGATCCGCATCCAGCGAGTATATCGATAGCGTCCGAACCGCCCTCCTCCAGCCTTAGCCTCGATCCGCCGGTTGATGCGGCGGGGTCGTTCTAATCTGGGACCGCCATCGAGCGGGTGGTTAGGCTGGGTGGATGGCGACAGTTATTCTCGTGCGGCACGGCCGCACCACAGCCAATGCCACTGGACTGCTGGCCGGTCGGGCCGTCGGCGTCAGCCTGGACCAGATCGGGCGCGACCAGGCGGCTCTGACCGGAGACCGGCTCGCGGCCGTGCCCGTAGTCGGGGTGGTGTCGAGCCCTCTTGAGCGTTGTCAGGAGACCGCCCAGCTCATCCTCGATCGCCAGGCTGGCACGCCGTACGCGCCGGTCGATCTCGATCTCACCGAGTGCGATTACGGCCGGTGGCAGGGCCGCACGCTCAGTGATCTCGCGACCGAGGATTTGTGGCCGGTTGTGCAGTCGCAACCGTCCGCCGTCGTCTTTCCCGGCGGTGAATCCATGGCCGCGATGCAGGCCCGGTCGGTGGCAGCGATTCGACGCCACGATGCAGCCTTTGAAGCCGAGTACGGGCCAGGGGCCGTGTGGGTGGCGGTGAGTCACGGTGACATCATCAAGTCAATCCTCGCCGACGCGCTCGGCATGCACCTTGACCTGTTCCAGCGTATTAACGTGGGCCCCGCCTCCGTATCGATCGTGCGCTACGGCGCCAGTCGGCCGAGCGTCTACGCGACCAACACCGACGCGGGTGATCTGTCCTGGCTGTCCAACGGCATCCACTCTGGCGATGCGCCGGTGGGCGGCGGTGCAGGGCAAAAGGCGCCATGAACCTCATGTGCCTAAAATACTGACATGCCTAAACGTGTTCACGAGTTTGCCTGGCCTGATCGGATCGTCGTTGGCACCATTGGCCTTCCGGGGGCGCGCACGTTCTACCTGCAGGTGCGCGCAGGGACGCAGATCGTGAGTATTGCCCTGGAGAAGCAGCAGTCGGCTCTGCTCGCGGAGAAGATCGACGAAATTCTCGACCAGCTCATCACCGTCGAGGGCAACCCCTTCAGCGTTCCCACGAGTACTCCCATTGAACTTGTCGACAATGACCAGCTCGAGGCCGTTCAGGAGCAGTTTCGCACCGGCGCCATAAGCTTAGGTTGGGACCCAACCACGGCCCAGGTCGTAATAGAGGCCTACCCCATCACCGATGTCGATGTTGATGAAAACGACGAATCGCTTGATGAGGACGGCGCTAACGAGCCCGAAATGCTGCTGGTGCGAATGCCGGTCGGCACCGCCCGCGCATTCGCCAAGCGCACCCGTGAGATCGTGGGTGCCGGGCGTCCGACGTGCTCGCTCTGCGGTTACCCCATGGACGCCGACGGGCACATCTGCACCCTTCCCGAGGTCTGATGCCAGCGCCGGACCTAGTGACCGCCGAGTTGACGCTCACCGGCCGCATCACGACGGCTTCAAACGCTACATTTCTGGGCAGCATCGGCGACGCGGTGGTCGTCTATAAGCCGATAGCAGGCGAAAGTCCGCTGTGGGATTTTCCCCACGGCACCCTGGCTCACCGGGAGGTGGCCGCCTACCTGGTCTCGCAGGTCTTCGGCTGGGACGTCGTGCCGCACACCTGGCTGCGCGATGGTCCGATGGGCGAAGGAATGGTGCAGCTCTGGCAGGAGCAAGACCCCGCCCAAAGCGCCGTGAACCTGGTCGCGACGGACCACATGCCGGAGACGGGCTGGAAACACGTTCTCGAGGGACGAGATGAGAACGGACGGATGGTCGCCCTCATTCACGAAGACTCGCCAGCGCTCAGACGCATGGCGGTGTTCGACATGGTCGTCAACAACGCCGACCGCAAGGGCGACCACATTCTTGCCATGACAGACGGACACCGGTACGGCGTGGACCATGGGCTCACCTTTCACCGTGACCACAAGCTGCGCACGGTGCTGTGGGGATGGCTGGGAGACGCTCTGACCGCCGAGGAACGCGACGGCGTCGATCGTGTCAGCGAAGGGCTGAACGGTGGGCTGGGCCGAAACCTGGCGGACTTGCTCAGCGCCGAAGAAATCGCATCGCTCGCCGCGCGCTGCGCCCGGTTGCGCTTGGCAGAGCGGTTTCCGGCCCCGAGCGGTGAGATGTCGGCGGTGCCCTGGCCGCTGTTCTAAGGGAATTACGGCTACAGGCTTCGCAGGCTGTGTCACGTTGATGGCATGGGTCTTAGGGTAGCGACGGAGCTCATCACCCCTGAGCGCGAGCTCGGCTGGCGATTTTCCTGGGAGCCCGGCCCCGGCGGGCTCCCTCGGTTTCGAAGGTTTGGGCGATGGGAGAGACATCAACTGTCACCGAGAATTCGCTGCCCAAACGCCGATAACAGAGCATACGTACCCAGGTGGCCGGAGACCCGCTTCTTCGCCGGCACCTCGATGAGGCACCGATTTCCGTGGCCTAGCCCAAACTGAAGAACAATCAGCAAGTCATGTCGTACGCGGCCGAGCCACCATGAAGTAGTGAACGCGAAAACCCGACGGAAGGACGGACGAGGATGAATACCCAGAAGAGACCCCACAGGGCGGTACCCGGTCCGCCGTGGGCCGCCGCTCCCCCATACAACCGAATAGGCCGTTTCCGGGGTCCACACGCCCGGAACATCAGGTCAGAGGCGAGAGAGTGCACCATGTGCACACGAAGAAACTCCAAAGAATCCCCTGAACAGGGAAAACACTGTGCCCGAGGTGGGACTCGAACCGGGTTCCAGCCCTAGTAATTCCGCCACTCCCCCGAAAACCTCCGCAATCCGGCCCAGTCCGGCACCGGTACGACCCCATCCACAGCCCAGGGTGTGCACATTGTGCACACCCTCTTTTTGCCAGCCGCAGGCAACGTTGAATCGGGCACGGGCACCCGGGCCGTCACCCGACCTCCTTCCGCCTCCATGTCCTGGACCGCTGCAGTCATGCCTTGTGCCACCGCACGTCCTCTCACCAGGATGGCAGCACCGGCACCGGGCCGTCCACGTCAATATGTTCGGCGTCCCCGCGGGCCAGCCACTGGAGCAGGCCTTCGCGGTCGGACACAACCCGCAGACCGCCGTCGCCGATCACCCACTCGTCACGTTCCTCGGTCACCAACGTCATTCCCGGTGACCCTTTGGCCCGGAGCGAATGCACCACGGCTTCGAGGGCGTTCAGCAGCGAATCCGGGTCGGCCTCCTCGATGGTCCAGGCAGTGTCGAGGTCATGGTGATGCACCACCAACTCGGCAATCCGGAGCGCAACGATGGACGTGGCAGGGAGCGCCCTGCCATTGAGCTGCACCTCAGGGGCCGCAGGCCCCCCGCCCAGCCGCTGTGCCTGCTCGGCAAAGTGCCGGGCCGACTCCCGCAGTTCGCCGACGAGCTCTTGCCGCGGGAGAGCGGCCAAGGCGGCGATCTCCTGGGAGCGTGCGTCCGGCGAGGCATACAAGGGGCGCTCCTCGCCTGAGGTGGCCCAGTCGATGAGCTTTACCAAAGCGCGTCCGTTGGAGGTGACGTGGGCGATGACATCGGCGCGCGTCCACCCCTCGCACAGCGAGGGAGCGGTCATCTCGTCGTCGACAAGGGATTCAACGGTGGCCAGGAACATGTCAGACTCCCTGCCGAGGCGGGACAGGTCTGAGTGAAGGCGTGCGGGCTTGATCATTTTGCCAGCCTATCCACGCGCAAGTACGAGGACCAGCGTTCCTGCCCCGCTGTCCCATATCCAGATCGTATGGATTGAGACGGGCGGGACTGCCAGGGCCACGGCTCCCCAATAAGGCTGTTTGATATCTGCGGTATATGAATGACCCCCGGGCGAAAAGCCGGGTATTTCCCTCATATGACTCGAGTCACACCTCTGTCAGGCTGAAAGCAACCGGAAGACGGCCCTGAAGATCCTTCGTGCGCCGCTCCGCCTTCACTTCGCGCAGAGAGGACCTGGCATCATGACACAACCGCATGCCGTTATAGCCGAAAATCCAAAAAGGGAGGCGCGCACGGCGAATTGGGTCGCCTTCATCATCTGCACCGCCCTCTTGTTTGACGGGTACGACCTCGTCATTTACGGCACCGTCCTTCCGGGACTGCTTGCGGACCCGAGCCAGATCGGCGCTTTTGATACAGTCGCCGCTGGCCTC
Source organism: Pseudarthrobacter sp. MDT1-56 (assembly GCF_059383555.1). Lineage (NCBI taxonomy): Bacteria > Bacillati > Actinomycetota > Actinomycetes > Micrococcales > Micrococcaceae > Pseudarthrobacter > Pseudarthrobacter sp. MDT1-56. The sequence continues at coordinate 54,611 of NZ_JBWZCK010000015.1, read as the reverse complement.
CTGGGGTCCTGGGCACTCATCGGAGTCCTCGTGGGCTCCCTGATCTGCGGCGCAGTCGGCGACTTCTTCGGCCGGCGCCGGCTGATGCTGCTGGGCATCGCCTGGTTCTCCGTGGGCATGTTCGTCACGGCCTTTGCCACCAGCGTCACTGCTTTTGGAGCCTTGAGGTTTGTTACCGGGCTTGGCCTGGGAGTGGTTATCGCTACTGCCGGCGCCACCATGGCTGAATTCGCACCCGCCGGAAGGCGTCAGTTCTACAACGCAATTGTGTATTCCGGAATCCCCGCAGGCGGCGTCGTAGCATCAATCCTGGGCATCCTGCTGCTCAATAACATCGGCTGGCGCGGGCTGTTCATGATCGGCGCCCTACCCCTCGTCCTCCTCGTGCCCATCGCGTGGTTCAAGCTCCCTGAGTCTCCGCGCTGGCTGCTGGCCCGCGGCCGTGAGCAGGAAGCCCAGGCTGCTTCCCAACGCACTGGCGTTCCGCTTATCGAGGAACAGGTCATTCAACAGGTGGGCGCCGCATCGCAAAAAACAGGTTTCGCTGCAGTGTTCTCCCGGCAGTTCGCTGTGCCATCCATTTTGCTTGGTGTGATGTCGTTCTGTGGCCTGCTCCTGACTTACGGACTGAACACATGGTTGCCGAAAATCATGGAAGGCTACGGCTACGGGCGCACATACTCCCTGTTCTTCCCCCTGGCGCTGAACCTGGGTGCCGTCGCGGGCGGTCTGCTGCTTTCGCGCGTCGCTGACAAGGGCGGCCCCCAGCGGGTCATCGCCTCCACCTTTGTTCTGGCGACTATCAGCCTGGTGCTGATGACCTTCAGCTTCCCGCTGCCCTTGCTGTTCACCTTCATCGCCTTCGCCGGGGTAGGCACACTGGGCACCCAGGTCCTGATTTATGGGTTCCAATCGAATTACTACACCACCAATGCCCGTGCCGCTGGCGTGGCATGGTGCGCAAGTGTGGGACGCTTCGGCGGGATACTAGGACCCATCATCGGTGGCTGGCTGGCTGCCGCAGGCATTGGCGGGGCCACTGCGTTTTATATCTATGGGGCCGTAGCCCTCGTCGGCGCAGTCGTGACCGTTTTGGTCCCCCGCCAGCGAAAGCTGGAGGAAGCCGAGCACAAAGTGGAGGAGATCGTCGAAGGGCGGACAAGGGACAGCATCCCTTCGGATCAACTCAGGTAGCCCGCGTGATGTTGCCCTGACAGCATTACGCCGCCTAAGTATACTAGTAGGGCTCTTTATGGATATTATTTGAATCAATAGCGAGCCCAGGGCAGCATCGGCGGGGCCGGTCGGGCGGAAGGACGGAACCACGTTGGATATTCGGCAGTTGAACTATTTCATCGCGGTTGCTGAGGAGCGGCACTTCGGCCGCGCTGCCAAGCGCCTGCACATGGCTCAGCCACCTCTATCGCAGCAGATCCGTCAGCTGGAAGAGCAGTTGGGAGTCCGCTTGCTCAACCGCACTACGCGGAGGGTGGACCTCACAGCGGCGGGCCAACTCCTGCTGGATCGCGGCCGGCAGATCGTCAACGAGTTGGCGACACTTCAGGCCGATGTCTCTCAAGTGGGTAAGGGCGCCACCGGCGTTCTGAGGGTGGGCTTCTCAGGGTCGGCAACCTACGGCGTTATGCCGCAGATCGCCCGCCTTGCCAAGCAGGTCCTGCCCGGACTGTCCCTGGCGCTGCACGGCGAAATGCTCACGCCTTCCATGGAAGCAGGGCTGCGGGAGGGTACGTTGGACGCCGCGTTGCTGCGCCCCCCCGTTGCTTCCCCTGACATCGACTACCGGATTGTGGCCAAGGAGCCGCTCGTCGTTGCGCTTCCCTCGTTCAGCGCCCTGGCGGTAGACCGGACCGTGGCCATGCACGAACTGCAGGACCAGGACTTCATCGCCTACGCACCCGAATCTGTGCTTTACCGCACCACGTCAGACCTGTGCCGCCAGGCCGGCTTCCGGCCGCGCATCGCCCAGGTCGTAGGTGAGACCTCCACGATGCTGGCATTTGTGGCCGCAGGGGGCGGGGTGGCGGTCATGCCGTCCAGTGTGCGGGCCATCCAGCTCGAAGGCGTCGTCTACCGGGAGATTGAAAACGTCCCCGCGGTGGAACTCGCAGTCGCCTGGGTGCGCGGGCACCCCTCCGCCCTGCTGCAGAATTTCCTGGAAGTCGTTGACACCGCGACTGCAGAGCCCGGGAGCCTGCCCCCCGAACCCCGGCCCGCGCCGTTTCCCACTGATGAAAGGCTGACCCGCTGATGAAGATCGCAGCCATTGAGGCGATCCCCTACTCGATCCCCTATCTCCACCCCCTGCACTTCGCCTCCGGTTCCGTGCACGAGGCAGAACATGTGCTCATCAGGCTCCGCACAGACGACGGGGTGGTGGGCACTGCCGACACACCGCCGCGCCCCTACACCTATGGTGAGACGCAGAAGTCCATCGTCGCGGTGGTAGAGGATATTTTTGCCCCGCAGCTGATCGGGGTCGACATCTTTGACCGGGAGAAGGTCCAGGAAATCCTGTACCGGACTGTCCACAACCAGACGGCCAAGGGGGCCGTGGATATCGCCCTGTGGGACGTCATTGGCAAGACTCTCGGGCAGCCAGTGACAAAGCTGCTGGGCGGGTACTCCGACTCGCTCCGGGTCTCCCATATGCTCGGCTTCAAGCCTGCCCAGGAGTTGCTGGCATTGGCGCTGGAGTTCCGCGAGACCTATGGCATCAACACCTTCAAGCTCAAGACCGGGCGCCGTCCCCTTCACCTCGACATCGAGGCCGCCCGGGTACTGCGCGATGGCCTTGGCGAGGACGCTGAGCTCTACATGGACGCCAACCGCGGGTGGTCAGCCAACGAGGCCGCCGAAGTGTTGCGACGCACGGCGGAGTTGGGCCTGCAGTTCCTGGAGGAGCCCGACGACGCCCGAGAAGTCCTCGGGCGCCGTCGCCTTGTGGCGAACTCCCCCATCCCCATCGCCGCGGACGAGTCTGCTGCCAATCTGGGTGAGGCCGCACGTGAAATCCTCACCGGCGGCGCGAACCTCCTGGCGGTCAAGACGGCACGGTCAGGTTTTACCGAGGCGGCCAAAATCGTGGGGATGGCCGAGGGTATGGGCATCGACGTTTATATCGGCAACCAGATCGACACCCAGGTCGGCACGGCCGCCTCGGTGGTCTTCGGCGCGGCCTTCGCCCATACGGCCAAGCGTGCGGCGGAGCTGTCCAATTACCTGGACATGGCCGACGACCTCCTGGCCGAGCCCCTGACCATCACCGGCGGTCGCATCCGTGTTCCCGAGGGACCGGGCGTAGGCACAGCTGTTGATGAAGACAAGCTCTCCCTGTACCGCTCAGACCGATAACATCCCAACTTCCGAAAGTAGATCCGTGAAATTTCTTGTCCACATGGACGTAAACGTGCCCGCCGACCTCCCCGCCGCTGAAGCCGCGGAGATCAAGGCCAAGGAGAAGGCGTACTCGCATGAGTTGCAGCACTCGGGTAAGTGGCCGGAAATCTGGCGGGTGGTTGGGGAGTACGCCAACTACTCCATCTTCGACGTCGATTCGAACGACGAACTTCATGAGATCCTGCAGAACCTGCCGCTGTTCCCTTTCATGGACATCTCGGTGGTGCCGCTCGCCAAGCACCCGTCCGACGTCAAGTAAGCGCCGGGACAAGTCACACCTGCTGACATCCGAACTAGCTGTGTTCCGGGTCAGTCCTTGGCCCGGAACACAGCCGCAAGTTCGCTGCGGGAGCGGATCCCCATTTTCCGGAAGACCCGCGTCAGGTGGTACTGCACCGTCTTCTCCGCCAGGAACAGGGCGCGGGCCGCCTCCTTGTTGGTGGCTCCGCCCGCTACCAATTCGGCCACCGCCCGTTCCTGCGCCGTGAGCTGTAGGTGGTGCTCGCTGGCCGCCATGAGCACAGGATCGGCCGGATCGGGCAGGTTACCAATGTCGAGACCTGTTGCTTTGAGCTCACGGTCGCACCGTTCCACGTACGTGGCCGCCCCAAGGGTGTCGTACAGGTCCCGGGCCACGCGCAGGACCGAGGACGCCAAACGACGCTTGCCCGCCCGGCGCATGCTTTGGCCGAAGGCAAAGCTAATCCGGGCCCGCAAATACGGCCGGTTGAGTCCCCGGAGGTGGCCCAGGGACGCCTCGAAGTGTTCCCTGGCAGTGTCAGGGTCCCCCTGCGCGGCCACGATCCGGCCCCGTGCCCACGCCATCCGCGCCAGATCCGACGGCACTTCCCGCTCTCGCGGGACACGTTCAAACGCGGTGAGGAACGAGTCGGCGGCGTCGAGCTGGTCAGTCATTACCAGGGCGTTGACGTAGGTGTCCTGCCAGGGCCAGAAGGACACCCGGTTCTCAGTCCAGGGGTCCAGCTCCGTCAGCGGCTGCAGCACCGCCAAAGCACTTTCATAGTCGGCCCGCGCCTCGTGGAAGCGGGCACGGGCAAGGCTTGCCGGCACCTGCATGGCCCGGTAGGTCCCCGGCTGCACGGCCGCCTGTGAAACGTAGTATCGGGCACGGTCCCAGTCCCCGCGCATGGACCACAGCTCCGCTGCAGTCCAGTACAGCAGCGGCCGGATCAGCGGCATCCGCGTGGTCTCGAGGCGGACGGATGCGCGCGCCACGGTGGCGGCAGCCGCATCCCAGTTCCCAAGCACCAGGTGGGTGCGCGCCAGCCAGGCCTCGGCCCACAGGGAAATCCGCATCGAGCCGCCACGGTACTCAGTGGGAGCAGCCGCCTCGAAGTTCACCAACGCTGACTCAACGTTGTCAAGGCGTAACGCCAGCCAGCCGGCACCCATCTGGACCCGCTGCTTCTGGGCGTTCTCGGCAGCATGTTCGAATGCCCGCTGATAGGAGGCCTCCGCCTCCGAAAGCCGGCCCTGTGCATACAGGCCCAAGCCGTAGATTGCCTCTGACTCAATGTGCGCAGGGGTTCCCGGCTGCGTAAGTTCCATAGCCCGTTCGGCCCAGCCGGTAATCAGCGGGCCGTCCCAGGACGCTACCCCGTGCAGGACGAAGCGCTGCGCCACCTGCGCGGCGGCCGCGGGATCACGCTGCGGGTTGCAGGTGCGCCAGGCCATCTCCAGCTGCGTCTGCGCGCTGTCATTTTGTCCCGACACAGTCGAAAGGTAACCCAGAACGGAGGAACGGAGCGGTGAGGACGGCAGGGCGTCCACTGCCGCGCTCCACATCTGGGCCTGGGCTATGTTCCCGGAACCCACCAGGGCGTCCACTGCTCTCAACAGCCTGTCGTTCCGGGAACGGATGTCCTGGGAAAGCCTGGACGCGGAGAACAGCGCCGTCGAGGCATCCTGCCACACCCCCAGCAGTGCCTGGCCCCGGGCGTACTCCTCCAGCTCCTCAGCAAGGGCCTCGTCCGCACCGGGAGTCGCTGAGACGCGGTGGCCCAGACGTTCACCCTCGGGCTGCACGGCCTCAGCTGCCAGCCGGTGCAGCGCGATGCGCCGGCTGGGGACGATCTGTTCATAGATGGCCTCGGCTGTGCCTGGTTCAAAGAACACCACGGAAGAATGGGCCTGATCAACAGTCAAGCCCAGCAGACCTGCCCGGTGTCCCTCGTCGAGTACCTCCATGACCGACTCCAGCCCGCTGACCTGGGAAACCTCTGCCAGACCCGCGCTGCGTCCGAGCACGGACGCAGCCTCTGCCACAGAGACCAGCCCGGGCGACGCGGCCGCCAGGACGCTGCGCATCCGGGCGCGGACCCGGGATGTCGGAGGCAGGGAGGGGAACCACGACTGCCACGTCTCCGCTGGTAACTCGCGGAGCAGCTCGACGACCGGCTGGGCAATTCCGCCGGTGTGCTGGACCAGCCCGTGGGCCGCCGTGGCACTCAGGTCGATGCCAAGCGTCGTCCGGGCAAGATGCTGGACCTGCTGCGGAGTGAGCGGATCCAGCGCGATACGGGTGACCTGATGACCTGAAAGGAAGTCCAGTGCACCTGCGGGGACCCGTGTTGCGTCATCGGGGTTGATCGTGAGCAGGAACAGAATCCGTCTTCCGTGCAGCCTGCGCATGACGAAGGTGAGGATGCGCAGGCTCTCGGCGTCCAGTTTGTGAACGTCGTCGACGGCGACAACTACGGTGCCGTGCGACTGCAGTCCTTCCAGGTGGGCGCTGAGCGTCGAAGCGTAGTTGACCACCTGGGCCGGGGTGAGAGCCGCGACGGGGCCCGAGGGAACGGGCGGGCCGCCGTCGTAATCCTTGGCCGAGCGGAGCGGTACCGTGAGCATCAGCTGGGAATAGCCGGCGAGGGCAAACTGCGCCTCCCACTCGTCGCCCATAGCGGACAGTACGCGGACACCACGGACGCCGGTGCGGCAGTGCTCAAGGAATAAATCGAGCACTGCGGTCTTCCCGGAGCCCGATGGCCCGGAAATCACCACTGCGCCCACCTCTGACTTGCGGACGGTCCGGAGAATCTCCAACAGCTCCTCGAAGACCCCCCGCCGGCCCACGAGCGGAAGGTCCTCCGCCATTTCACCGCTTATGGAGCCCGTCGTCATGACCGCAATCCTACTGGAGCGGACCGCCCGGCCTGGGCTGCGGGAATTCATCGCCCGTGGCCTTAGCCCAGGTCCCCGCCAGCAACTGGAAGGATGGTTCCGGTGAGGTAAGACGCTTCATCTGATCCAAGGAATACGATCGGCGCGGCCTGTTCGTCCAAGGTCCCGTAGCGCTTGAAGAAAGAAGAATCCACGGTTTGGTCGACGATCACCTGGTACCAGGCCTTTTCCATGGAGGATTCGGCCTCCGGCCCCCGCTTGACCTTGCGGGGCGGCGCTTCGGTACCCCCCGGGGCGGTTGCGACCACGCGGATGCCGCGTCCGCCCACCTCCATGGCCAACGACTGCGTTAAGGCATTGACCCCGCCTTTCGCCGCTGCATAGGGCACCCGGTGCATCCCGCGGGTGGCCACCGATGAAACATTGACGATGGTGCCCGAGCCCTGTTCCAGCATGGCCGGCAGCACCGCCCGGCAGGTCCAGAGGGTGGGGAAGAGTGAGCGGCGGATCTCCTTCTCGATCTTCTCCTCGTCGTACTCTTCGTACGGGCGGGCCCAAATCGTGCCGCCGACATTGTTGACCAGAACGTCCACCCGGCCGTGCGTGGCCAGCGCCGCGTCGACGGCGTGCTGCGCTCCGGCGAAGGTCTCCAGATCAGCGGTCACCGCGGTGGCCGAGCCTCCTGAACCGGAGCCCTGTGCGGCCTCCTCAATCCCTTGCGCCACCTCGTGGACCAGGTCGGACCGGTCCACGAGGACAACGGCGCCGCCCTCGGCCCCGATCCGCTCCGCCACCTTCTGGCCAATGCCCTGGGCGGATCCCGTTACGACGGCGACCTTGCCGGCGTACCGGCCCGGAGTAATGAACTGTCCCGCATACGGCTGTGCCATCAGCGGTTGCCTTTGGCGTCGATCGCCGCGGCCATGGTCTCCTTGGCATCCCGTGCGTGGGCCATGATGACCTCCCGCACCCGTGCCTTGTCCTGCTGCTCGAAGGCATCAACGACATCAACGTGGTCCCGCGTGACCCGCTCAAAGATGTGCGTCCCGATCTCGAAGGCCGCCGCCATCTGCGAGTGGACATCGAGCCGGCGGTAGGACTCCAGCAGCATGGGGTTATCGCAGATCATAAAGAGGTATTCGTGGAACTCCTCGTTGGTCCGCGCGAACTCCTCCGGTTCCTGAACGACGCCGGCCGCCACAGAGCGGGTGGTGGCCTCGGCGAGCCGCCGGAACTGGTGCAGCTGTTCCTCGGTGAGGCGGCCCAGCATCAGCTCGCTCACCGCGAGCTCCAGGCCCATGCGGGCGTCCAGCTGGGCGAAGCTGTCCTCCTTGCGGAAATCCAGCCGGCCGGTCTCCAGGGACGAGACGGCCTCGCTGCGTGTCATCGTGTCACCTTCGGCCTGGATCTTTTCCACGGGTGCCGGTGCACCGGTCTCGGCGTCGCCGCCGGTGGCCTCCTTCGGGGCAAAGCGCTCGAAGTAGAAGTTGACGGGCTTGATGCCCTCGGCGTCCAGCCATTTCGACACGGCATTGACCATGGGGGGCGGGCCGCACAGGTAGATGTCAACGTCCCCGTCGTTCAGGTGGGACGGCTCGATGATCTGCGTGACATAGCCGGTGTGGGGAGCGGACGTTCCGGGTTCGGAAGCAATGTAGTCCCAGGTGAATCCGGGCAGCTTCGCCTCATATTTCCGCAGCCAGTCCAGGCCGGCGATGTCCGCCTCGCGAGTCAGCCCGTAGATCAGGTGGACCGGCGTCGACGGCGGGTTCTCGGTGAGCTTCTCGAGGATGGACAGGAGCGGGGCCAGGCCGGTGCCGCCCGCCAGGAGCAGCAGGGGGCGCTTGGGCTCCCGCAGGAAGAACGAACCGTAGGGACCTGTGAGTTCGATGGTGTCGCCCACCGCCGCCCGGTCGCGCAGGTACTCGGACATCGCGCCCTGCGGCGTTACCCGCACCATGAAGGAGGCGGCGTGAACCTCGGGGCCGCTGCTGAACGAATAGGAGCGCTCCGCGTCGGTTCCGGGGACCTTGAGGTTGACGTACTGGCCCGGGAGGAAGGCCAGGGCGTCGCGGTTTTCGACCTCCAGGCTGAAGGAAACCGTGGTTTCCGAATGCTTGTTGAGTTCCGTCATGGTGGACGTGAAGGTGGTGGCCGAGGTTTTCGCGGATGCCGATGTGGCAGGGATATGGATGGCCAGGTCCGACTCCGGGACCGCCTGGCAGGTCAGCATGTAGCCCTTGGCGAGTTCGTCCTGCGTCATCGCGTCGTCAATGAAGTCGCCGGGGTCGAAGGAGCCGGAATCGCAAAAGGCCTTGCAGGTGCCGCAGGCGCCGTCCCGGCAATCTGACGGAATGTTGATCCGGGCCTTGTAAGCGGCGTCCATCACCGTCTCGTAGTCGCCTACCTTGATGACTTTAGTGACGCCGTCTTCGAAGCTGAGGGCTACTTTGTGGCCCATGATTTCCTCCTGCTGGGGGTCGCGTCGTCGCGACCCGGAAAGTGCGGATGTGCCCGGTGGGCACGGGGTTCGGAACCGTCCACGCCGGTGCCCGGGAAGTGCCGGGCACCGGCGCGCGGCCGTTAGATCATGTAAACGTCCACCACATGGTGGATGTAGTCGTTCTTCAGGATGACCTTCTTTTTCATGATGACCGGCGCCTCGCCGGCGAGGTCGATCGTGTAGAAGCTGGTCCCGAAGTACGTGTCGGTTGTGTTGTAGCGGAAGTACAGGGTGAACCAGTTGAAGCGCACCTTCACCTGGTCGCCGTCGTGCTCCACGATCTCGATGCCTGTGAGGTTGTGCCCGGTGCGGGGCTCCGGGAGGGAGGTTGCCGACGACCGGTCTGTCTTGATCCGGAAGACACGGTCCTCAATGCCGCCGCGGTTATCGTAATAGATGAGCGAGATCTCGTTCTGCGGGTCCTCGGTCAACCGGTCGTCGACGTCCCATGCGGGCATCCAGAACTCGGAGTCCGGGTGGTAGCACTGAAGCCATTCATCGAACTGGCGCTCATCCAGCAGCCGGGCCTCCTTGTACAGGAAGGCGCGGACGGTTTCGAGGGTGGCGATCTCCTCAGCGCTCTTGAGCACCGCAACTGTTCTGATCAGGTTTGTCATGGGTTATGCACTCTCTCTGGTTCCACGTGGTCTAGGTCAGGCGGTGACAGGAACGGTGTCCAGCGCGGACTGTTCCTCTTCCGCCAGGGCCCGGTCCATGACTTCCTTCCAGTACCCGTGCTGGATGGGGTAGAGCCCCTCGTCCTCGGTGCGCACGCCGGACGCGATCACCTTGGTCATGCCCAGCGCCTTGGCCTGTTCGTCGGGGCCGGCAACCTCGTGGGTGGACCCGCGGGTCATGTCGTTCCACGGCGCCGAAGTGGCCCAGTAGGTCTTGTTGCAGGACCGGAACTCCTCGAGGTCGTCGGGGGTGGCCATGCCGGTGGCGTTGAAGAAGTCCTCGTACTGCCGGATGCGCTTGGACCGGTTCTCCTGCGATTCGCCCTTGGGTGCGATGCAGTAGATCGTCACCTCGGTCTGGTCCGCGGAGATGGGACGGAAGTGCCGGATCTGCGAGGAGAACTGGTCCATGATGTAGACGTTCGGGTACAGGCAGAGGTTTCGCGAGATGTTGATCATGAAGTTCGCCATCTCCTCGCCGTACTTAGCAACGAGCTCCTCGCGGCGGTCCCACAGGGGGCGGTCCTCCGGGTTGGTCCATTCCTGCCACAACAGCAGGTGACCGTGATCGTAGGAATAGAAGCCGCCCTTGACCTTGCCCCACTTGCCGGCGTCCATGGCCTTGGTGGTGTTGGCGGAGTCGCCGGAGTTGCGGCGGGCCGTGGTGGCGGCGTAGTTCCAGTGCACGGCGGTGACGTGGTAACCGTCGGCGCCGTTCTCGGCCTGCACCTTCCAGTTGCCGTCGTAGGTGTACGTGGATGCCCCACGGAGCACTTCGAGGCCCTCCGGCGACTGATCCACGATGGAATCGATCACCTTGGTGGCGTCACCCAGGTGCTCTTCGAGCGGGAGAACGTCAGCCTTCAAGGAACCGAACAGGAAGCCGCGGTAAGACTCGAAGCGGGCAACCTTGGTGAGGTCGTGGGAACCCTCTTTGTTGAAGCTCTCCGGGTAACCGGCGTTGCGGGAGTCCTTGACCTTCAGCAGCTCACCGGAGTTCTTGAACGTCCAGCCGTGGAACGGGCAAGTGAACGTCGTGCGGTTGTCCGTCTTCCGGCGACACAGCATGGCGCCGCGGTGCGAGCACGCGTTGACGATGCAGTTAAGGTTCTCGTCCTTGTCGCGGGTAATCACCACGGGGGTGCGGCCAATGGTGGTGGTGAAGTAGTCCCCCACGTTGGGAATCTGGGACTCGTGCGCGAGATAAACCCAGTTGCCCTCGAAGATGTGCTTCATCTCCAGTTCGAAAATCTCCTGATCGGTGAAAATTTCGCGCTTGGCCCGGATGACGCCGTTCTCACGGTCGTCGATCACTGCGTCGGCAAGGACCTCACGGACATGGTTCAGGTTCTCGGTCATGGCTGCTCCTTCATTGGAGAGTGCTGTGCGGATTGGCGGCAGGTCCGGGTCAGACGGTGGCGCCGACGGGGAACGTTGTCAGGCAATTTTGTCCTATCGTGACCCCTCTCACATCAGGCAAATACCTAGGTTCGACCAAGGGTGCAACTATGTAGGTTTCATGACTAAAAAGCGGCCAAATCGATATTTGTGGCGTCCTGATCGCGAGGCTTACCATGAGACAGACATCACGCGCAGCCACGTCACCGCGGATTCAAATCCTGACGCACGGAGGCTCGCAACGGGTGCAGGAACCTTTCCTCCCCTGTTCAATGAAGAGTATGGAGAACACCATGACTGAGACCCAAGCGGACACCCGCACAGAGGACGAGGGCACAGCCGTCGAAGCCGGCTCAAAGGCCACCGAACGCTTTACCGCCTCAGGAAAGCTCGCGCATCTGGATGTGCCGAAGGAACGCGTGAGCCTGCTGGCAGGGGCACTTATCAAGGCCGCCAACGACATCGTCGTCGAACACGAGGTCACCTACGAGGAATACAACGCACTCAAGGCCTGGCTGATCAAGGTAGGGACGGACGGGGAATGGCCGCTGTTCCTGGACGTGTGGCTGGAACACACTGTCGAGGACGTCAACTCCCAGGACCGTCCAGGCACCGTGGGCACCATCGAGGGACCCTACTACGTGCCCGGCTCCCCCGTGCTCCAGAGCCCTGGCACCGTGGAGATGCGCGAGGACGAGGAGGGCACCCCGCTGCACTTCACGGGCCACTTCACTGATACCGAAGGCAATGCAATCCAGGGTGCCCAGGTGGAAATTTGGCACGCGGACAGCGCCGGGTTCTACTCCCAGTACGCCCCGGGCCTCCCCGAGTGGCTCTTCCGCGCCACGGTCAAGGCAGACGACGACGGCCGCTTCGAAATCAACACGATGCGCCCGGCGCCGTACCAGATTCCCACGGACGGAGCTTGCGGACAGCTGATCAACGCGGCCGGGTGGCACGCCTGGCGCCCGGCGCACATCCACATCAAGGTCTCCGCGCCCGGCTTCCAGCCTGTCACCCAGCAGCTGTACTTCCCCGGCGATGCTCACAACGCCGATGACATCGCATCGGCAGTCAAGCCCGAGCTGATGCTGGACCCGCGTCCGCGCACGGACGGCCAGACCGGCGAAGAAGTGGTCTATGACTACGTCCTCGCCAAGGAAGGCCAGCACAAGTAGGAACCACCCCTCGCAATCGGTCCGGCCCCGGATCTGGCACGGAAGGCGCCCCGGAGTGTCAACTCCGGGGCGCCCGTATTTTTTCCGCCGATCCCAGGAGCCAGAATGCCGCGATCCCGCCTGATCCCGCCCGACATGCCCCACGCGGAGGCCGCTGTGGCTGCGGAGTCCCAACCGCTGCTTGAACGCCCCGAGGGTCGCCCCGCAGGCGTACGCCAATTCCTCCGTGACCTGGGCACTCCCTATGTATCCAATGGGGTGATCGGTCTCATCTTCTCCAGCTCCGGCCCGGTAGCGGTCACCCTGGCCGTTGGAGCAGCGGGCGGACTTACCCAAGGCCAGCTCGCATCCTGGGTGTTTGCCATCCTTTTCTCGGGCGGGGCCGCGACCGTCTTCATTTCGCTCCTCTATCGCCAGCCCTTGGGCTTCGCATGGTCCATTCCCGGCACGGTGCTCCTTGGCCCGTCGCTGCAGCACCTGTCCTTTCCTGAGGTCGTCGGCGCCTTCTTCACGTCCGCTGTTCTCATCCTCGCCCTGGGTGCCACCGGAATGGTACGGCGCATCATGGCGGCGGTCCCGATGCCCATTGTGATGGCCATGGTGGCCGCTGTGTTCCTGAAATTCGGCACAGACGTCGTTGCCTCAGCCCAGGCGAACCCCGTGGTGACTGTCCCGATGGTGGCCGTCTTTCTGGTCCTCTCGGCCGTGCCTGCCCTGGGCAGGTTCATTCCCCCGGTGCTGGGCACCCTTGTGGTCGGTTGCCTGGCCGTGGCGGCAAGTGGTCAGTTTGCCCTCCGGGAAGGCGGACCGATTCTTGCCACCCCGGTCTTCACCCTTCCTGAGTTCACCTGGGCTGCCCAGCTCGAACTGGTTGTTCCCCTGGCCCTCACCGTGCTGTTCGTTCAGAATGGCCAGGGCGTCGCCGTTCTCCGTGCCGCCGGCCACAATCCGCCGATCAATGTCTTCGCCATCGTTTCAGGCGCGTTTTCCTTGCTCAACGCTTGCTGCGGCGCTGTTTCAGCCTGCGTGACCGGCCCCACGAACGCCCTCATGACCTCCTCGGGAAGCAGGCAGCGCCAGTACACAGCTGCCGTGGTGTACGGCGCCCTGGCCATAATCTGCGCCCTTTTGGCTCCCACCCTCACCCGCCTCATGCTCGCCGCACCCACGGAATTCATCCTGGCCCTTGGCGGCCTTGCGATGCTGAGGGCCCTCCAGCAAGCCTTTGTGACCGCCTTCGCCACAGCCTTCACGTTGGGGTCCCTGGTGACCTTCGTCGTGACCATCTCCGGTTTGAGCCTTTTCAACATCCATCCGGCGTTCTGGGGGCTCGTCATCGGCTACACGGTGTCCCGGCTGCTTGAACGCGGGGATCACGCCAAGTCTCAACGCCAGGATTGCTAGCGGCACGTCGGCCGCCTACTGGACCTGCTCCCGCTCTGGGCCGCTCAATCCTGCCAGGCATCTTCATGCAATGACAGCTCAGCCGTTGATCGCTTGCGGAGATCCAAAGACTTGCCAGCCAGCGTCAGTTCATGCAGTGAGCGGCCCTCCCCACCATGAACAGATAACCAGCGACATCGCTACCCCGGACCATGCCGGCTCGTACTTCGACTCGATCCGCCACATCAGGAAGCTCCAAGCCGACATCATCAAACTGGACCGCAACCTCATCGCCGGAATCGACACCGATCCCCTCCGCCACGCCTTCGGCGAGGCCATGGGCCGGCTTCGCCGAACAGCTCGGAGCAACGCTCATCGCCGCAGGAATCGAACCCATGACGAACTCGCGGCCGTCGCCACTCTCGGCGTGACAGCCGTGCAAGGCTACCTCCTCGACCGGCCCACCACCCGCCACCAGGACTGGGCCCGCTGGAACCTCCCAGCTCCTTCAAAATCGAGAGCAGACACTTCTCAACCAATAACATCGATTTGGTATTGACCACGGTCACGCAGCAGGGACGCACCACTCATACTCAGCCGCCACCCAGATACTCCGCCCTCATGTTCGCCGCCGATCGGTGCTGAGCCGCTCCGGGGCTGAATACAGGCGATAGTCGACCCGCAAGCCGAACGTCTTACGGGCCGACACCTCATTCTCTGAGGAGTTTTCGTCCTACCGATCATTTGCTGTGCTTGAATGCGCCTACAAGAAGCGAGCGTGGGAGTGAAGCCACGAAACTCGAATAGAGGAAGCAGACGTCATGGCGAAATCTTCGGACGGCCACCTTTGGGCTCTAGCGCATGCTGAGCGCGCCGCGCTGGCGAAAGACCTGGCAGTCCTTGGCTAGGAGCAGTGGCATCACGAGACTCTATGTGGACGGTGGGACGACGAGCAAGTCGTCGCGCATCTCACTGCCGCAGCGAGCCTGAACCAGTGGCAGTGGCTGCGCAGCATGCTCGGTGCGCGCTTCCGCCCTGACGTGCACAACCAACGCCGACTGGAGGAGCACCGCGGTAACACCTCGGCCGAAACCCTGGACCGGTTTCGCGCCGTCATCAATAGCAACATCGCACCGTCCTCCGACACTCCGGCCTATCTGGGGGTAGTCGTGCACGCTCAAGACATCCGCCACCCGCTGGGGCTTCACCGTACTCCGAGCATTGACGCGTTGACACCCGTCGCGGAATTCTACGCGCGCCGCGACTTCACTGTTGCCAGCCGCACGCACGCTGCCAGTCTGCAATTGAGGGCAGATGACGGGCCCTTCACCGCTGGTACGGGACCGCTGGTTACTGGGTCGACCCTTGCCCTGGTGATGAGGATGGCCGGACGCGTTCCTTACCTCGAGGACCTTCAGGGTCCCGGCGTGCCGACTCTTCGGTCACGCCTCGCCAGCACCGGAATTGAACCGCTCCGGCAGCAGGACGACCCCGTGGCCTAATTGCTCCTAAAGCACCCGCCAATTGACGCCATATCGGTGTAGGAGATCGAGATTGCACCCGGCTGGGTTGTCATGTGGTCGGACGTCGTAAGACGTGGTGGCCTGGAGACGAGCCCGTGGATGCAATGGGATCAGGTGACGGTCAGCTCCGAAGCCAGGCCGGCCAACAATTCACAACCCGACATGGGCAACCCACACCCGAGCCTCGCTAAAGCGCTGATACGCGTGCTAAACCTTGACTCCAGTCGCTACAACTTCGCAACTTGGGAAGGTTATGCCGAGGAGGACGGCCAATCAGTGATCGAGTTCTCGCCAGTCGGCCGGGGAATGGTCCTGTACTCGGGCAAGCTGGTCGACGAAAAGGGCACTGCCATCGTTCCGATCACAGACAGCGGACGCGTTCCCATGTACTGGTGGCCGGATGATCTGCACTGGTGCATCGGCCAAGATATACACGCTCGAAGCCTCATCATCGGGTGTGATATTGCCACTGCCGGGAAAATCCTCGCAGATCCAGAACTGGACGCATACCTCATCCGAGAAACGGATACCGTGCTGCCTGAAGACTTTTGAGGACACCAAACTCATGCACGCTGAGGGATCCCCCACCGAGCACCTCAGCGAACGGCGAGAATTGCCCCGTGAGATCGCTGCCCGGTGGTTGTCCTTGCGTGCGTCTCGACCACATCGAAGCCCGCAGCTACCAGCTCGTCGCAGAGATCACTTACCGGCCACTGGTATGCCGGGACGACCGAATGATCGAACTTCTCGACGACGTCACCATCGAAGAAGCCGACCAGCACGGCGCCACCAGGGCGGAGTACTCGACTGAACTCCAAGAGAGGAGTGCGGATCGTGTCAGGCTCATGGTGGATCAGTGAGTACCACGCGAGCACTCCACCAATTGTCCCGGTGCTGACATCGAGGGCGTCGAGGCTGCCTGTCCGGAACGGAATGCCGGGGTAGGCAACGCGGGCGTGTTCGATTCGGGAACCAGATCCACTCCGAGTGCAGGAATCCCAGCTACATTGAGAAAATTCGTCCATTGGCCCGGACCGCAGCCAGCGTCGAGTACCGCGCCCTCGACGCCATCCGCCCAAGTCTCCACCAGCTGCCGATCTGAAGGGTGCACAACACCCATTGAAGCAAAGCGTTCGACGTATTCCGCCGCCCTGCTCGAGTATGCATCGCAAACAACGTTGACCATGCGCTCGAGTCTAGGCAAGGTACGGATAAATGCCCGGTAGCCGATCGGCTAATGGGCGGGAGCCGCGTCCACAGAAACTGGTCAAACCCCAGGGGACATGATTGTGAGTTGCCCGCTGCTCAAAAGCGGGGCCACACAGTCTGCAACGCGGAGGGCATCGGCTTCGGACGCTCCCGCCTTCAGCCGGAATCCAAGTCTGGAGGACGGCATGTCCGCGCTTTGCACAGCTGACTCCACACTGGGATCGTCTTCGCACCCGGCAAGAGACGAATAGACAGGGTAGCTTACGCCCACGCCCCATCGGTCGTCGGCAGAAGCAGTACGTGGGTAATCCGTTGGACCGGACGGTGCACCACAGGCGGCCAGCAACATAACGAGTATCGGCGCCAAAGCTCGCTTTCGCATTGCCGCCCCCTAAAACTGTTGTCTTTGCCTTGATGCATGGCATTGCAGACGGCTTTGGACATTCCGTGCAGTCGACTTCTGAAACTGACAGCCGGCCTACCGTCTCGACGGTGCGGGAAGCGGCGGGTGTGAGCAACGCCAACGCCACCCGATACCTGAAAGAGTGGGTCGAAGAGAAGCAGGCCGCGGGAGGTTAGCCGCTCCAGGTGTCGCCTAGCCAACAGCTTCGAGTTGCGTCCTGAGCTTTTGGAGGCCATGCCGGTAAAACGCCTCATTGGGCGAGCGTCCATCAGAGGAGCTCCGCGAAAACGAACTGGCCAACGCGCGCGAGGACGGCGTTGTTGTTTACCGCATCCGGATCGTGGGTCTTGGTCATCACGGCCAGTGTTAGCGGTGGACGCGCATCCGGCCACACGACGCCCGCGTCATTGACGACTCCGTAAGCGCCGGCACCTGTCTTGTCGGCGAGTTCAGCTCCAGGTGGCACCGCCGCACCCAGCCGCTTGCCGGCGGTGGTGTTGCGGAGCATCCAGCTGCGAAGACGGGCCTGCCCGAGTGTACTGAGCGCGTCGCCGAGCAAGAGGGCCTCGTAGAGTTTGTGGATTTCAGACGGCGTGCTGGTATCGCGGAGGTCACCGGGAAGCGCCTCATTGAGCTCCGGCTCCCAGCGGACCAGCCGGGTGGATGGGGCGCCGAGAGTTCGCGCATACGCCCCTATCTGCAATGGGCCTCCGATGAGTTCGAGCAGGAGATTACCAGCCGTGTTATCGCTGAAACGCAGGGCAGCTTCGGCGAGCTCTTCCACGCTCATGTCCCGGTCCTCGTCGGCAGCGCAAATTACGGAGTTCTCCACGATCTGATCATCACGGAATCGAATTCGGCGCTTCCAGAACTCGTCATCGTACGCGTGGTCGCGCAGGAGCCGGGCAACAGCGAGGGTCTTGAAAAGAGAGCACATCGGGAACGTATCACCGCCTCGGTAGGCATAGGATTTTTGTCCTTGTCGGCCCGCGACAATGCCGATCGTGACGCCATTGGCCGATTCGAGGGCGGCGATTGCCCGGTCGAGATGCGGACGGGCGCTCCCCGGTCCGGGAGGTTTCCCTTGGGCGAATCCCGGGTTGTTTCCCGTGGCGACTAGTGAGGCTGCGAGTACTCCACCCGTGGCGAGCCTGAGGATCCCGCGACGGGTCGGGGCGATATTCCGGTCTTGGGGATTGGATGCGTCAATTGGTTTCATGCGGCCAGTCTGCGGGAATGCCCTGATGCGTTCAAAGCCTGAAATGACGAGTTTTATGTATTTTCCGCATAATTAGGAGATGGATATCCTCAGTTGTGCGCGTGCATTCGTTGCCGTCGCTCGGCGGCAAAGTTTCTCGGCGGCCTCGCACGACGAACGGACGACCCAGCCCGTAGTCAGTCGGCGAGTCGCTGCATTGGAGGTCCATCTCGGCGGAGCTCTGCTCGAGCGGAGTACGCGCCAAGTGAGTCTCACGCCCTTCGGCGCGGCACTCCTCGGACATGCTCAAGCGGTTCTGAGCGCCGAACGCGCGCTCCTGGATGCTGCAGAATCCCATCGTCGCGGCACGATCCGCCTTCTCGTACCACCCGATCATGATCCCGCGCTGTGGGCGGCCCTTCGATTACGCGCACTGGGGGCGGGCGCCGACCTCCAGGTCGAGGAGAATGACCGGGAGCGGCGTTCTTTGAGGTTCCGGCTAGGGGAAGCGGATGCCGCCATTCTTCCGGTCGAGACCGCCCGGGCAGACTGGATGGTGCCACTGGGCCTCGCGCAAGCTACCGATCGGACCAGGCCGCTCACACTTGCGGCTTTGCGTCCGACCCGGGCCTTGCGGCCACACGCGGCTTGGCGTATCGCAGTGCTGGCGGAGGACGCGTCCGACCAGCTTCTGACCCTGTTACGAGAGTCCGCTGCGGAGTCCGGGCTGGCAGCACATCAGGTTTACGAATCCCCAAGCGTCATCAGCGCGCTCACAGGAGCGCTAGCAGGCGAGGACTGGGTCCTATGTACGCGGGAGCAGGCGGCCGCGTGGCGTTTGCAATGGTTCGAGGTGCGCGAATTGACGGTCTCACGTGCGTATCGGCTTGAGTCACGCTCGACAGATGCCAGGAAGCTCTTCGATACGATTCTTGGGCGGGAAATCGCTGCGGCGCTCGGCGGCGTAAGGCGGGGGCAATCTTGACTGTCCCGGCGCACGACACCGTTGCGGGGACGAGGGCCCTGCGCCGGGCAGCGCACGTGCTCGAGAGCGCGGGACTTTCGGGATCTCTCCTCGTGCGTCACCTTGGCACGGGAGACGAGCTGGCACTTGATGCCGATCGGCCCTTCCCTCTGGCGTCCGTAGCCAAGCTGCCATTAGCGGCGGCAGCGCTCGAAGCTGCGCAGCAGGGTCGGCTCGATCTCAGCATGCCGGTGCGCATCGATGACGCGAGCCGATCTCAGGGTGGTCCAGGCATTGCCCGCTTTACTCACCCGGTGACGATCGCCGTGGGGGACCTCATTCGGCTTGCAATTGAGATCAGCGACAACACGGCCGCAGATGCAATTTTCGGCATCGTCTCCCCGCTCGACGTCACGAATTGGCTCCGGGCCCTTGGGATCAGCGGTATCGTTTTGCGTCATCCAATTGGCGAACTTTACGCATCACTCGCGACGCAAACCGTAACCCGCGATGCTGCTACGGTGCACTCGCTCGTTGTTTCTGCTGACAGGCAGGGGCACCCCTCTCCATTGCCCCAACTGGACATCGAGCGTGCTAACGCTGGCACCGCGCGCGGGCTTGCCGATGTCCTGCAAAAGATCTGGGACGGAAGCGTCGGTGAGGCAGTGGCGGCACCTTTGCGCGAGATGCTCGCTGCAAACGTCTTCCGACATCGCCTCGCACCGGATTTCTCAGCCGATACATCGGTCTGGTGCTCGAAAACGGGTTCCTTCGTCCATCTCCGTCACGAAGCGGGCGTCGTCGAACACATAGGCGGCGAGAGCTTAGTCGTTGTTGCGCTCACTCGTAGTCGGGTGCCAGCTGTCATCCAGCCGTCAGCTGAGCAGGCGATGGGTCACGCTGCGCGTATCCTCCATGATGAACTCGTGTAACCGTATATCCATCCCTGAGGCAGGCTTCAACACGTTGGTAACCGGACTCCCTCGGGCAGCTCCGCGGAATTTAGCCGTCGCAGCGCTGAATGTCGGCGTCTACGGAAGATTCTCGGGCAGTTGAAGCCATAACAAGCCCGAGCACTCAGCCCTCACTAAGGGCAGTCAAAATCGTGCAACGCCGGCCAAACAGGGTCGGCGCCGTGCAGCTGCAGAAGCGCACCTTCGTTGTCCCACTTGAATTCATACGTGTCGGAGGCAATTGGTTGGTAGCCATCATCAGCGGTCCAAGAACTAACAGACCTGCCAAAGCCACCAAAACCCGCTGCGTACAACTCGCCGCCACCGGCAAACATGAACGAGTGTTCTCTCACTGCGGCCTGGCAGAAGCCGGGCCCCTGGGGGCGCAGGACGGTATAGGTTGCACCAAGATCGCCTACGCCACTGATTACGCTGCAAACGCCGACCAAAACTGCGAGCCCCGCCCACAGTCGCGAACCCCTGCGGGTTGACCTTTGCTCGCCCGAGGCAGTCTTCCGACGGTGGCGCACAAATACGCCGACGATTGTGAGTACGAGCGAAAGTACAAGCAGCGAGGCGCTAAGAGCCCATCCCGGCATCACTAAATCACCCCACACCAGGACGACGCCCAGCATGCCGCCCACCATGGCCACTGCTGCCAGGAATAGGCACAAGCTGACAGCCTGGTCGAGGCGATCTGCCTCCATCGCTCGGTGTCTGAACAATTGCCAAGTTGAGTTCATCGAACCATCGTGCCACCTGGACTTGGTGCTTAGTCCGCGTTTGAGTGGCTGGTCTTCAGCTACGGAAGGCAGTTCACAGCGGTTCAGTTGAGGAAGTGTCCTAGGTTTTGAGGACCTCACGCCTCTGAGGATGTGTCTGAGCTCCGAATGATCTCCGTTGCATTGGAAGAAAAGACCCGGCCGGCATCCAACTTCCCCGATGACTAATAGCCTGTGGAACACGTCCGACTAAAAGAAATACCTACGGGTGCTGGTGCGACGAAAAGCGACCATAAATCGACGCCATATAGCGATCAAATCCACACCGAAGTCGTCTGCACGGAATGTCAGCAGGCGTCTGGACAGCCGTTCCGTGTCCGCATAGGGATCCTCCATCGGGACGATACGGCATCGGTATCGCTACTCCTCCCTGTGGTGAGAAAATGGGCTCGCGTCCCGTTAGCCACCTGGCAATAGGAACGCGAGCCGCTGGTCTGGCGCCCACACATACGCGTCATCACACCGATAACCCCTCAGCCACGCCTGCCCGTCCACAACACGGAGGTAGAAGCCCTTGGGATACTCCACGTCATCGCTCACCGGCTCGGAAGCGACGTGGATTGCTCCGGCCGGGGCGCGGCCTGCGGACAAGGCGGAATCCGGCGCGTTCGCCTGGCCCATCATCGCCAATCGGAGGTAAGGGCCCGTCACCAAGGGACAGAGTTCGAGGCCTTGGTTCATCGCAGCGGTGAAGATCCGGGACTGAACCGCGCCATGCTTGAAGCCAAGATCCTCTACCATTCGCTCCACGATTCGAAAGCTTTGACCCTTTGGGGCGTCGAACTCGGGGTGAGCGAGCAGCGTCTCGGCGTGAACATTGAGCAAGACGCCGTTACTGTGGAGCAACTGCACGACCTCAGCTCGTGACAGACCCCCCACCCGAACCACGAAACCCTCAACCTTCGCTGTGCTGATCATGCACCGATTCTCCATCATTGCCAGCCGGACAACGCCTCGCCGTGGTGATTCAGGATGTCCGTTCGAGGATCCCCAAATGACATGTGATTGATTCCCAGACAATTGGATTTTCCGGGTTCCCTCACAGCCCTTACCCGCCAGCAAAGTGAACGACTAACGGGCGCGCTCCTTAGCGACCCTTTCGTTGGCGTCAGGACGCGCCGGAGACTTGGTGAGGATGGCGACCCAGATGGAGCCAAGGACGATGGCGATTCCCAGCATCTGCATTGGCGTGAAAAGCTCGCCTGCGACCACCCACCCGAGGAGTATGGCCACTACCGGGCTGAGTAAACCCAGGAACGCCGTGGTGCTCGCGGGAAGCCGGGCGATGCCGCGAAACCACATGACGTAGGCAAATGCAGTGCCCACGATAGAAAGATAGGTGTAGCCGGCGAGGTTGGCGGCTGTCAGCGGAGTTGCGGGGAACCCCTCGAAGGCGAGCATCACGATCAAGAGCGTGAGCCCTCCCGTGATGAGCTGCCAGGCGGTGGTGGTCAATGGGGCCGCGGGTTGACCCCACTTCTTGGAAAGCACGATCCCGGACGCCATGGAAAGGGTCCCGCCGACGGCGGCCAGGACGCCGATGGTATCCAGACGGGCTTGCGCCTGAAGCGTTATAAGACTCACGCCGAACACGCCTGAAACGCCGGCCGCAACGATTCGCGGGGTCAACCGCTCGTGAAGGACCCGACTGGCCAAGAGCGCGACAACGAGGGGCTGGATGCCACCGACGATTGCGGCTACCCCGCCCGGAAGTCGGTAAGCCGCGATGAAGAGCAACGCAAAGAACGCCCCGATGTTGAGAATGCCGAGCACCCAGGACTTCCACCACCAATCGCCGCGCGGCAGCTGACGGCAAATGACAAGGAGCAGCGCTCCCGCAGGGAGCGCGCGCAATGTCGCGGCGAGGAGCGGGCGACCTTCGGGCAGGAGCATTGTGGTTGTGAGATAAGTGGTGCCCCAAAGTACTGGAGCCAAGGCCGCGGTCAGGATGAGAAAGCGTTTGCTAAGCACTTAGCTAATATAGCTAAGTGCTTAGCATTTGCCTAGACTTGCCCCATGGCAGACAGAGTCTCTCGGATCCTTGAACAGTGGCAGTTAGAGAAACCCGGCCTTGATGTCTCGCCGATGGCCGTCATCGGGCGGTTGAGCCGTACCGCACTCGCCGTCGAGTCGCGCTTGGCGAACACCTTCGCGCGCCATGGCCTGGACGCGTCATCGTTCGACGTGCTGGCCACGCTGCTGCGCAGCGGTACCCCATACCGGATCACCCCGGCGGAACTGGCACGTGAAGCAATGATTTCTACGAGCGCCGTAGCCCAGCGGCTGAACAAGTTGGAAGGCCGCGGGCTCATCCAGCGCGAGGCAAATCCGGACGACGGCCGCGGCACGCTCGTAGCGCTCACCGGTGCCGGAAAAGAACTCATCGAGACCGCATTGCCTCACCACCTTGCAACCGAGCGCGCCATCCTGGAAACACTTAACATCAAGGAGCGGGAACAGCTAACGGAGTTCCTTCGCCGGATCGATGAGGCAGCCAATACCTGAAAACGAAGTCACTCCCAAATCCGTCCGCTAAAAGATCGGCTTGCGGGCGCCACGCATTTGCAGCCCAGCTGTCACGTATCGCTAGTGGAAAAAAAGTCAGGCCGCCTCCGCTAGCCCCCAGGAATTCCGCAGCGAGGATTAGACCGAAGCACGGCATGCTCAACCGCAGCTTCGTGCGCTCCTATTGCGGGAAAGGATTTGCCCCGGCAATGTGGGATGAGGCCGGTTCCGCGGTGGCGTAAAGGGAGTCGAGTTGGCGGTAGAGGATTCGGGCGATGTAGCGCTTGAGGGATCTGCGGATTTCGCGGTAGCTACGGCCTTCTTGAGTGCGTTTGGCGACGTAGTCCCGGGTTCCGGGGTCATGGGCCATCCGGGTCATGGTGATGGTATGCAAGGCCCGGTTGAGGCGCCTATCACCACCCCGGTTCAGCCTGTGCCGGACAGTGTTACCGCTTGAGGCCGGCAAGGGATTCACCCCTGCCAGCGAGGCAAAGGCAGCTTCGCTGCGAACCCTTCCTGGATGCGACCAAGCTGTCAGGACAGCAGCGACCGTGACAGCCCCGGCGCCCACCATCTCCAACAGCGGCGCAGCGGGGCTTTCCTGGATCAGCTCTGTCATGCGCTTGTGGTTCGCAGCCAGCTGGGTGGTCACTTCGAGAACGCGGCGCGCCAACCGAACTGCTTCCTCGCGCGCGATCGATAGTTCGATCTGCTCCTGTCGTTCCCGCCATCTGGTAATCGTCGCGATCTGGGCGGGAACCAGAGGTTTACGAGCGTCGATTCCAAGGTCATGTGCCCGGAGTAGGGCGATGAGCGCATTGACATTCACTGTTCGTTCCCGTGTCAACTGATCCCGTGCTGTGCTCAGGATCCTGAGTCCGGCACGGGCTCCTTCATCCCGGCGCGGAGCTCGGAGCTGGGACTCCTCTAAGCCGATGACAGCGGTTCCGATGGCGGCGGCGTCCAGCGGGTCGGATTTGCCGATCCCCCGGCGCCCTCGGGCGTTCATCCGTGGAGCTTCGGCGACGTCGTAGCCGGCGTCGGCTACTGCCCGGGCCAGACGTGCCCCTTAGGAGCCGATACCCTCAACGGCCCATAGACACCCCATATCGCCGTCGGTCCGTCGGCCAGCCCAGGCAAGTGCGTGGGAAATCCCTGCCGAGGTGGTCGGGAACTGCTCGCACGCGATCTGTCGCGTGGTACTGGTTTCGATGATGGCGTAGGTGTGTGTGCGGGCGTGACAGTCCACGCCGATGACGAACGGGCGGGTCTCCTCAACGGTAGTCAACGCGGCCACCTTTCTTCCTTTCGAACGGACAAGACGGGTCGCATCGCGACCGGCGCTGGACCTGGGAGATGTCACTTCGAGGCAATACTGTGATGAGCCACAACCCCAAAGGGTTGGGCAAGCTTCTAATCAAGCCACCGACGTGGGACAGGTCAACGCCGGCCGCTCCACTCAGCGCGGACAAGTCGGGGGAAACGCACCCTCAACGGGGGGAATTGTTTTTTCGAGTCACGCGCCAGGCAGAACGACCGGCATCAACACTGCCAGCTAGTCCCAGACCAACCACTAAAAGACTCACAGTTGATGCTCCTATAGGCGTCAAATCGTGATTCTTGCTGCTCGTCCGGGTAAGCACTGAATGCGCTTGTTTCCTGACAAGGACTTCATTTCGGATCACTACTCAAGATCGGATGCAGGACGGCCCCTGGCTGGCTGGGTCTGTTCACTGGCCTGCTCTTCTGCTTCGTCAGTGCATGGTTTGGCAACGTTTTCGGCACACCTTTGTCGGGTGCACGTTCGTCCCAAGAGGCGTGAGACAGTCCGTGTGGAGACCGGCACCGCTGACCATCACCCCGGCGCTGATGTCCGGTGCTCTAGGGGCAATGCCACGAACGCGCGTAAGGTACAGGAAGACGATTCCCCGCTAAATGCTTCATTGTTGGTCGCTTCCGCTCCGGACTATGGGCGGCCCGCGGGGGCTGCGGTCCGCTTTGTGTGAGACAGCTGGAATCGAAGTAACAAAGGGGCTTACCTTGAAGGTGCTTGTTACGGGATCCACGGGATACGTTGGGTCAAGGCTGGTAGCAGCCCTGATTAATGGAGGCCACCAGGTGAGCGCCGGGCTCCGAAACGTCCAGAAAGCTGAGAGCTTTGAGTGGCCCGCGGACGTGCGCGCGGTTCGGTTTGATGTGACAGCTAAAGAAACACTTACAGCGGCGACCACAGGCGTCGACGTTGTCGTTTATCTCGTTCACTCCATGGCGGGGGATGACTTCGTTGCGCGGGACAGGGAGGCAGCGGAAGCTGTCGCGTTGGCATGCGAAGTCAGCGGCGTGCGTAAGATCGTTTATCTTTCTGGTTTGATCCCTGGCGGCCATGACCTTTCGGACCATCTCAAATCTCGGTTGGAAGTCGAGCAGATCTTCGAAAACTGCCTAGTGCCCGCCATCACCCTGCGTGCGGCCATCATCATCGGAAATGGCAGCACGTCCTTCGAACTTGTCAGGACCCTGGTCAACCGTCTCCGGGTAGTCCCGGTCCCTCGGTGGATGACCGGGGACGTTCAGCCTGTCGCCGCATCGGACGTGATACGCGTCCTGTGCGCGGCGGTCCGCGCTGAACCAGTGAATGCGCACTTCGATATCGGCGGCCCCGACATCCTCCCATATGCCGACCTCCTGGCCCTCTACGCTGACTGTGCTGGTCTCAAACGACCGCAGGTCCGGATCCCCTTCATCCCAACGAGGGCCGTCGGGGAACTGGGCGCACTGATCACCGGGATGCCACGCGGCACCGTGACCTCTCTGGTGGAGAGCCTCCACGGGCCCATGGTCGCAGAGAAAACCGACTACGCCGCCGTGTTTGGCTTCGGACCGGAAGAATTGATGGGGGCCCGCCAGGCAATCATGACCGCTCTTGAACCTTCGGCAGATGGCACGCAACGCCGGGGCGAGCCCCTGCATGGAGCGCCGACGGACCCGGACTGGGCCGGGCCCTAGTCCCAGCACCGTCATCGTCGACCCGAGGTTGACTGGTCAGCCATTGGCGGTAACTTGTGGCAAGTGCATCGTTACGGACAAGGCCCCGTTCCAGACTGGAAATTTTGGAAGGCCACTGACCAAGCTCGCGAGCAGCGGTCGTAATAGTGAGACCGAGCCCGGTGCGCATCTGGCGCAGGTCAGCGTTGCTTGGTGCCGGCTGAGGGTTGGTGATCTGGCGATAGAGTTCCCGGGCTGCGTAGCGTTTGAGACACCGCATTGTTTCCCGCTTGCTCTTGCCCTCCGCGGTGCGCTTGGCCACGTAGTCCTTAGTCCGCTCGCACGAGCCCATACGCACCAGTACCACCTGATGCAGGGCACGGTTGGCGTTGCGGTCACCCCCTCTACTGAGCCGGTGACGGGTCGTTTTGCCTGAGGACGCCGGGATCGGCGCAACACCGACGAGGGCAGCGAACTGGGCCTCATTCCCAAGACGATCCGGGTTGTCCCCAACGGTAACCAGGAGCTGGCTGGCTACTTCCGTTCCGACACCTGGAAGGTCACAGAGCATCGGCGCGTAGGTATCAAGGATTTCCCGGAGCGCGGCGTCCGCGGCAGTTACTTCTGCCGTGAGGGACTGGCACCGGGTGGCCAGTGCCTTCAACGTCAACAGGCACACGTACTCGGGGTCAGCAATATGACCCGAAGGCCTGCAGCGCTGCAGCGCTGTGACCATCGCTGCCCCTCCCATCCCCCGGTATTTGGACCGGAGGTTGTCCGGGGCCGACACGAGAAGGCCCTTGATCTGATTGATGGCCGCGGTGCAGGCCTTCACGGCCGAGGTGCGGGCGGCACGCAGAATACGCAGGCATTCCACGGGACCATCTTTAGCCTTCGGGATCGCTGTAGTCCGGCCGTCGAGTACCGACTGAGCGGCCTGATACGCATCCAGCGGGTCAGATTTGCCCTTCAGCCTGCGTGCCGCCCGGTTCGGGCGGTTCACCTCCAGCACAGACAGACCTTCACCGCGCAAAGCTCTGGCAATTTCGGCCCCGTAGGATCCTGTGCCTTCGACCCCGACGGCGGTGACAGAACCGTAGCTGGTAATGAACTCCACGATCTTCCGGTATCCGGAGCCCACGGCCAGGAATTCCCTGTCCGCAAGAGGCCTGCCGTATTCGTTGATCACGGCCACATGGTGCGTGTCGGCATGGGTGTCGATACCGGCGATGACATTGGTTGTTTCAGTTGCCAAGATGGAAAGGTGCCCCTCAGTCGCTCGTTCAATGGCTGATTGAATGGGGCGCGGGCCAGGTGGGCAGACAAAACGGTAATGGGACTGGTCGAATCAGGCTCCTATGAAGTCATGTCCGCCTGGCTCAACACCCCCTTTGACGGACCTTGAACCGGCGGACAGATCAACAGGAAGACAGCGCCCGGAGGCACGTCAGTTTTTTGGAGAGTCACACCGGCCCAAGACCGGTTCCAGTATTACCGTTTTTTGGCTGCTGGCGGAGCATCGCGTAGCTGTGCCCGACGGAGCCGGGGCAACCCGAAGGGCAAGCAGCGGATGGATTGTGGGAGGAAATAAGCGCAGCGCCGACACAAGGCATCCGCTGCGCAGCCGTCCGCAGGACGGTTGATCCGGTGGAGCGGGCACGTACGATCCGCAGGAATCTCAATGACGTTGTCAACGGATGTTGGCGTGCCTATCGGGTGTCCCGGCCGGTTCACGGCCGGACACCTCAGGAGCGCCTAGTTCGCCCAGCCCGGGTAGGGCTTGCAGTCCCGCCCCGGCAGTTCTGCGGCTGTGGCTGGGAGCTTGTCGGGGCCGTGGGACTGGCCGGAGGCCCAGTGGAAGAACACCTCGGCGGTGATCGCTTCGAAGCAGGCGTCCTGGGACCGGAACCAGCACGTGGCGGTGTCTCCTTCGACGTAGGTTCCGTAGCCGAACAGCTCGCCGTTCGGATCGCGGTTGCGGGCAACTGCGAAGATGATGTAGGGCCAGGATCCGGCGT
The DNA here is from genome assembly GCF_059383555.1 of Pseudarthrobacter sp. MDT1-56. NCBI lineage: Bacteria > Bacillati > Actinomycetota > Actinomycetes > Micrococcales > Micrococcaceae > Pseudarthrobacter > Pseudarthrobacter sp. MDT1-56. The sequence continues at coordinate 26,374 of NZ_JBWZCK010000015.1, read as the reverse complement.
CCCAGCCTTCGCTGCCCCAGTTCGGCAGGACCGACCAGGCGGTGCCTTCGAGGGTGTCGATCCAGTCGTACCCGTCCCCTGCCCGGTTTTCGGCGGGAGGGGCCGGGGCGGTGACCGGTTCGGCGTTGTCGGTCGTGACCGTGCGGGTCATGGTTTCTGTGTTCATGAGGTGATGCTCCGTTTCGCTGGGGCGGGGCGGGTGCCTGAAGTACCGGCTATTCCTGTTTTTTGCCTGCTGGCGGAGCTTCGCGTAGCTGTGCCCGACGGAGCCGGGGCAACCCGAAGGGCAAGCAGCGGAGGGGTTGTGGGAGGAAATAAGCGCAGCGCCGACCCAAGGCATCCGGTGCGCCGCCGTCCGGAGGACGGTTGCGCCGGTGGAGCGGGCACGTAGGATCCAACGGACAGCAGCAAAAAAGAAATAGGGAAAATGCTTGTGCTGTCCGAGCGCAGCGAGGCCCGATCGCGGGCTTTGTATCGTCTGCACCGCACCAGGGGAAGAGCGGCTCATCCGAAAAGGATGACTTGCCGGTCCTCACAGGTGATAGCAGTGTGCGGCGTTCGTCCCACGATTCTTCATGAGCTGGCCGAAGGTTATCCGGGGCGGGGAGGAATCCCGTGAATGTGGCCGGATCCTTTTCCTCGTCTCATCCGTGGAGGATGCGCTGCCGGGCGAACGCCACAGCGGCAACCCAATGTGAAGTGCACTGTTCAGGCCCGGGATCCGGCCGCCTGACGGCTCAGTCTCGTCGATTCACGGGAGTGCATCTGTCGGCCGGCCGACCGCTGGCCCGCTACCGCCTCCGAACCCCAGTTTGACCAGCAGCGTGGAAACGAGCTCACGTACCCTCGTCTCAGCCAGACCCAATGCCTCACTGATCTGCCGGTCGCTCAGACCCTTGCCAATCCGTGCCAGCACTTCCCTCTCCGCGCCGGTCAGGCTACCAAACCCCGGGTCTGCCGTCGCGTTGACGAACCACGCCCTCGCCCGCTCCACCACCTCAGTGCCCAGGAGCGATTCCCCCGTCGCGGCACGACGGATGGCCCGGGCCAGGTGGTGGCCGCGGACTTGCCGGAGCACATAACCTGCCGCGCCGGCAAGAACGACACTGCGCAGCACCTCGTCATCGACATAGCTGGTCATCATCAGGCACTGCAGATCCGAATCAACGGAGCGCACATACCGGCAGACTTCAATTCCGGTGCCATCAGGAAGACGCCCATCCAGCACAACCACGTCCGCGCCCGCTTCTACGATCCTGCGGCTGGCCTCGGCCGCTGACCAGCACTCACCGACCACCTCGAGGCCTTCCCCCTCGAGAAAGTCCCTCAGCCCTTCCCGGACGAGCTCGTGACTATCGACGACAAACACGCGCACCGAACCCTGGGACCGTTCCCGGCCCACAGCGGCGTCCAAAGGCAAACCCATCGACAGACTCCTGTTGTTTGCACCGACCCGCCACTTCGTGCAGGTCCCTCCCACCCGGGGGTCACCTACCAAAATCGTTCCAAACGGGAAGACCTGCTGCTAGGGCCAAAGGACCATCACCCAGCCAAGAAAAGTTGCAGTGGTGACCTGGCGCGGACGATGCTGCTTCGCGGCGACACCGGGTCAGGCCTGACACCTTGGGCGCGCAGTCATCCCGGATCCGGAACCAGTGCGTTGAGGGGTAAGCCTCGACTAAGACCAAGAAAAAGGAGCCTGCGCTGCCCGAGCGCAGCGGGGCCCTTATCGGCCCCGGCCCGGCGTGCCAGCTCCCGGCCATCCGGGACAGAACACTGCAGTGAGCGGTGGCCCGATGAAGAAAGGGTGGCCCGCTGTGCGGGCGCAGTCGTAGCCTTATGGGAGACCGCGGGAATGCTTGTCCTGCGATCAAGCAACGGCTTGAAATCCCGCACTTCTGCGAAGTTCGGGAGGAAAAAGGGTGTGGGTTCTGATGGATGAAAACCAGCAGGAATTGACTCATGTTGCGTTCCTGCTCGCAGACCTCGAAGTCCATGAAGCGTGGTTGGCGTACCTCGCGTACGGGGGCAACCAGGACCTGTTGGTCATCGATGCATATCTGAACGGACTGATTCTGCTGCCGGTCCAGGACAGCGATCTGCTGGCGCTGGTCCTCAATGAGCGCCTGAGCGATCTCCACTTGCCGCACCTTGCCTCCTTCCGCGGCTAAGGATGCATCACGCCGCCTTCAGTCGCGCAGCAACGGGAGTGTAGGTGGTGCCGTCGCGGAGCATGGCCCAGAGGACGTTGAGTCTTCGCCGGGCGAGGGAGAGCATGGCTTGGACGTGGGTTTTCCCTTCGCCGCGTTTGCGGTCGTAGTAGGCCCGGGAGGCGGGGCAGGATTTCAGCGCCGAAAGCCCGGAGAGGTAGAAGACCCGCAACAGCCGGCGGTCGTAGCGGCGGGGGCGGTGGTGGTTGCCGGTGATCCTGCCGGAATCCCGCGGCGCCGGGGCCAGTCCGGCGACGCCGGCGAACCGGTCCGCGGTTTCAAAGACGGTGAGGTCCCCGCCGGTGGCGCCGAGGAACTCGGCGGCGAGGACGGGTCCGAAGCCGGGCATGCTCAGCAGCACCTGTGTGTGCCTGTGTTCGGTGACTTTCTCGCTGATGAGCGCATCGAGTTTGGCGAGTTCCTCGTTAAGGGTGATGATTTCGCGGGCGAGTGCGGCGACGATCTCCTCCCCCATGTGCTAGGCGGGCACGGTGGTGTGCTGGGATTTTGCGGCCTCCACGGCAGATGTCGCAACTGCTGCCGACGAGCGGGCACCCTGCTTTTTGAGCCAGGCGTGGATCCTGGCTTGGCCAGCGCGGCGGATCCCGTCCGGGGTGCGGTGTTTGGTGAGCAGCAGCAGCGCGGCTTTGGAGCGGCTGTAGTCAAAGGCCCGTTCGAGGGCGGGGAAGTATTCCAGCAGTTGGGCCTGCATGCGGTTGATCGCCCGGACCCGGTCCGCGGAATTGTCGGCGCGGCGGGCGGTGAGGATCCGCAGCCCGGTGCTGATCTCGTCCCCGGGCCGCAGGGGCTGCAGGTCCCGGCGCATCCGGGCCTGGTCAGCGATGACGGCAGCGTCTTTCGCGTCTGTTTTGCCCTCGCCGCGGTAGAGCTTGGAGGCGTGGTGGACGATCCGGCCCGGGATGTAGCGGATGTTCTGTCCGTGCGCGACGAGAATCGCTATCAGCAGCGCCGGTCCCCCGTGGTTCAGGTCGGTCGCCCAGATGACCTCGTCCCCGTCGTCGAGTTTCAGGACGCTGGCGATGAGCCCGAGCAGGGCCGGTTCGTCGTTGGGGATTTTCTGCGAGAACAGACGGTTTCCGTCGGCGTCGATCACGACGCAGTGATGATGGGCTTTGCCGGCATCGATACCGGCCCACAATTTCGCCAAAACAGCCTCCAGTCTGTCGTACGGGTCGAACCCTGCAGATAACCGCGCCGTCGTGTCCTTATCCGGCGATTCAAGTCGCGTCTCTCAATCAGCGGTCGGGTCATCGCGGGGCGGCGGGCGGCCAATCCTACGAAGCCGTCACGGAAATCCGTCCGGCCACAGCAACAAAGCCATACCCGCCTCCCCCGGGTAGCCACGACCCTACAACGGCCACGGAACCACCCGTCAACAACATAAGGACAGCAGCAAAAAAACGTCGTAGACACCAAAGGTGATGACTGGCAGGAGCTCTGCGACGGACCGGCAACACCCAGCCGCCGGCCGCGCCGGCGGACGCCCGAACACCGGTGAAGCGCAGCGGAATCCGGACTCGCGGGTTGTGCCCACTGGCGGGCAGGTGGAGCCCTCCGCACAGCTCAAAGCTGTCCCCATTGGGCGGCGCAACCCCCGCCCCCTCAGGGGATCAGTAATACGGGTGCCCTCGATCCGGAGAAGTTCATCGGCTGTCACCTCCGGCTGCAAGCGTCCGGCCATGGATGAACGGCCGCCTCAACACGTCGGCCGACCTAACACGGGCCCGGTGACGCACCGAAGCCCTGGATCCTGGGACCCCCTGTGAAGGACGCCCGCGTGGTGCCTCACGTCAAGATGCTCGCGAAACGGCTGTGCGTGCCTCACGTATTTTTGCTCGCGTGGGCGAGGCACGCATTGCCTGGGTCTTGTCGGCGGCGAGGCTGATGAGCTGGAGCTGGATGTCTGTGATTCCGCGGGTGAGATCGGCGGGATTCGTGGAGTTGAACAGGACCTCGAGTTCAGCGGCTTTGGCAGGTGTGAGCACACGCGCGTCGGTGACCCGCTGGTAGGGGGTTCGGGGTTTGTCGTAGATGCGGGTCTTGTGGCCGTTCCGGTTCTCCCGCCAGCCAATGGCCTTCTTCGTCGCGGTAAACATGTTGAACCGGATCCGCACGAGGGCGTAGAGCTCGTTGAGCAGCTGCAGTTCCAGTGCGGTGTCGTACCGGTAGTGGAAGACGTGGCGGCGCACGATGTCACCGATTTTCTGCTCCACATGGGCGTTGTCGTTGGACTTGTAGGGCCTGGCCCGCGTGAAGTAGATGTCCCGGGCCGTTGCCCAGCCGACGAGCGCCTGGTTGATGAACTCCCCCACCGTTATCGGTGTCCAAACCCGTGAGCGGGAACGGCAGCCGCTCCGCGACGGTCTCCATCGCCGCGAGGATCCATTTGTAGGCGCTGTTGCGGATCGCGACGTTCTCCGTCCAGCCGGTGAACACGTCGGTGGCGGTCAGTGTGCGGGCGAATTCCCCCACCAGGGCAGGGCCGCAGTGCGCGACCAGATCCGCCTCGATGAACCCAGGAACCTGCTCGTGTTCCTGGCCGGCCCGGCGCACCGCGATAGACGAGCGGAGCTCGCTGCCGGCCTTCGTGGCGGACAGGCCCTTCGGCGCCATCCCCGCCCGGGTGGGCTTCAGGAGCCGGTCGATCGTGGCCCCGGAGACGGCCATTAGCTTGTCCCGTATTTCCGGGCTGAACCGCACATTGTTCAGCTCACCATAGGCTTCCAGTTTCGGCAGCCACAGGTCCATGGTCACCGCGAGGTATTTGCTCGAGGGCATGCCGGCCAGCCGCCAGACCCTGATCAAGGCCACCAGCGTGTCGTATCCATAAGTCCGCGGGCGGGGCTTCCGCTTCGCTTTCCGGACGGGAGTTTTACGTTTCAGCGCCGTGGACAACGCGCGGCGGGCGTTGGCCCGGGACCAGCCGGTGACCGCGACCAGATCGTCCAGGATCCTGCCCTTGTCCTTCTTGGCCGCCCGTGCGTACTCCGCCGCGGATTGCTTCGTGATCTCCCTGCGCGCTGACAACGACAAACCCTGACCCATCCATCATGGTCCCAGCAGCACCCGGAGCCGGACCCGTTTCGCGAGCACTTCCCAAATGAGGCACGCACCCCATTTCGCGAGCACTATTCGTGAGTCTCGTCGGCCCGTTGTGGCGCAAGGGCCGTAGTCTTACAATCGGTTTTGTCACGGGAGGTGAGTGATGCTCGAAGAAGCGGACCTGTTGCAGGCCCTGCGGCGTCACTGGGAGTACGCAAGCACGGACCAGGACATCACGCACGAGATCTACCACGACGACGCGGTGCTCGAGTTTCCGCAGTCAGGCGAACGTTTCGAAGGCGTGGAGAACTTCCGCGAATGGCGACGACAGTACCCGGCGAAGCTCCAATTCCGCACCCGGCGAATCACTCATCGTGGCGACCTTGTCGTTGTGGAAAACCTGATCAGCTACGACGGCGCGCCATGGATGTACACCGTCAGCATCATGGAGTTCCGTGGCGAACGGGTTGCACACGAGCGGCTGTACATTATGGATGGCTGGGAGGCTGCAGAGTGGAGGGCCCCATGGCGCGCCGAGACACCAGCAGACCCACCCCCGCCACCACCGACGGGGTAGTACCGCGGTAGGTCAACATTTGGACAGTCGCCAGCCCTCAGCAGCGGTCGCGAGCCCGCCTCACAAAGTCCCTACAAACGCAGGCCTGAGACAGAATCCGTTGAGACGAGTTCCTAGGACACTGCGGGGGCCGGAACGACGCGGAGTCTGATCGGGGCCACCAGCGTCGGTGCGTTGTCTTGAAATGCTGTTGTATTCCAAGACGGTAGTTGGCGATGTCTCACCAACGGTCCTTTCGTGAACGGCCGCCAAGGTGCGAGGATGCCGTCGGCGATCCGGCAGTCGCAGGCAGTCACCGAGACGTTTGGTCATGGGCGTTGGCGTGAGCGGCGGAACGGATGAAACTGGTTCTCGGCGGTCTCGTTTGGCGTAGGACTTAGGTGGTTGGCGGCGGGAGGTGCTCCGCGGCCATTTTGTAGCAGTGCTTTCCGTCTAGTTTTTGGGGCCGGCTCCAGACTTGGTAGCCTTCCGCTGCGGTGAAGAGTTCTCGCCCGTGGCTGCTGTCGGAAGCCAGCCACAGTACCGACGAGTCAGGCATGACGTCGTCAACAATGCCTGCCCGGACGATCGAGAAATCTTTGCGGATTTCCACCGGTGTCCCGACTAGCCGGGTCCAGTCATGGTAGGGGTATGGGTCAGCAGTGATCTCGGAACCTCCGTTTCTCGCGCCTTATCGGAATTTACTCGTACCGTCGGAGTGGACGTCGCAGGAACCGGCCACGGGTTCGGCAAGTCTGAGGAACCCGTGGAAGCCGCTTGTCATGGCGGCTCCTTTCCGGGCGCCCTTGGGTCAGTGGATGTGGCTTCCGCCGTTGATGTCGATGGTGGTGCCGGTGAGGTACGCCGAGTCCTGGGAGGACAGGAAGGTGATGACGGCGGCGACTTCCTCGGTGGTCGCGTTCCGGCCCAAAGGGATGCCGGCGTTGATCGCGGCTTCCTGTTCCTCGGTGCTGCCGACGCGGATGTTGGTGTCCACGGCGCCAGGGGTGATGGCGTTGACGGTAACGCCGGTGGGGCCGAGTTCGCGGGCGAGGGCCTTGGTGAAGCCCAGGATCGCGGCTTTCGCGGCGGAGTAGGGGACCTTGCCGAACACTCCGCCGCCGCGCTGGGCGGAAACGGAGGACATATTCACGATCCGGCCCCAACCGTTCTCGATCATGTCCGGCAGGAAGGCCACGGTCACGAGGTAGGTGCCCGTGGCGTTGACGTCCATCACCTTGTGCCAGAGTTCGAGGGTGGTCTCAAGGAACGGCAGCGGGGAGGTGATGCCGGCGATGTTGGCCAGAGCACCCACGGGAGGGAGGTTGCCGGCGGTGACCTCGGCGGCGACCGCGGCCTGGGCGGCGGTGACGGAGGCTTCGTTGGCGACGTCGATCTCGTGGCCGAAGGCAGGGACGTTGAACTCGGCGCTGATTTCCGCGGCGACCTTGGCGGACTTCTCGCCGTCCAGGTCCAAAATCACGACCGCCCAGCCTTCGTTGGCGTAGCGGCGGGCGGTGGTGATGCCGATGCCCCGGTCCGAGGTTGCCCCGGTGAGGACGGCGGTGCGCTGGAGAGTGCTCATGATGCTCCTTGAAGGCTTGCGGTGCGAATGTCTGGGCCGGTGGTGAAGAGCACGGAGCCGAGTAGCGAGTTGAGCATCGGCGTTGATCCTCTAAAGACCTGCGGTGATGTGAATCACTGTAGGCCGGATCATTGTCAACAGTCAACCCTCATCATTGACTGTTGACAATGGAAATGGCGCAGGTCACACTGGTCGGACAATTTGTTAACAGTCGACAGCGTGGGAGCCTGAGGCCCCGTCGCTAATCGAAAGGGATGTAGCTAATGAGCAACGAAGCTCTCAAAATGCGGGGCCATGTACACGGCACCAAGGACGCAAAGCGCGTAGCGATCGGCTCCGGTGTTGGCGCCGTCATTGAAACGTACGATTTCATCGGCTTCGGTACGGCCGCTGCGCTGTATTTCGGTACGGCGTTCTTCCCCACCGGGGACCCGGTCACGGGAACGCTGGCGGCCTTCGCCACTCTCGGCGTCGGCTTCGCCGCCCGCCCCATAGGCGGCATTATCGGCGGCCACCTGGGCGACAAGGTCGGTCGCAAGCCGGTCCTGGTGGCCTCCCTGATCCTGATGGGCGTGGCGACATTCATCATCGGCCTGCTTCCCACCTACGAGCAGGTGGGCCTGCTCGCTCCGGCGCTGCTGGTGTTCGTCCGTGTTGTCCAGGGCCTGGCCTTCGGTGCCGAGTGGGGCGGCGCGATCCTGATGAGCTACGAACACGCGCCCTGGAAGTCCAAGGGCAAGTACACCGGCATCGTCCAGGCCGGCTTCCCCGTGGGCCTGCTGCTGGCGAACCTGGTGTTCCTGGTGAGCGTGAACCTCGGCGGCGAGCTCGCCTGGCGCGTGCCGTTCCTGGCCAGCATCGTGCTCGTTGCCGTCGGCCTGATCATCCGAGCCAAAGTCCCCGAGTCCCCGGTCTTCGACGAGGTCAAGGAAAGCGGCGCCATCGTCAAGTCCCCCATCATCGAGGTCATCAGGACCGACTGGCGCAACATCGTCAAGGGCATCGGCCTGCGCATCGCGGAGACCGCCGGCTACGCCGTATCCATCACGTACATGATTTCCTACCTACACACCGAGAAGCTGGCAGACAAGACCGAAACCCTGGTAGCCCTCTGCATCGCCTCCTTCATCGGCATCTTCGCCACCATGGCCTGGGCCCGGCTCACGGACAGGATCGGCCGCCGGCCGCTGTACATCTGGTCCACCGCCTTCGCCCTGCTCTTCGGCACCCCGATGTTCCTGATGGTCAATACCGGAATGTTCATTGCCATCATCGCCACCGTTGCCATCTCCTACGCCGTCTGCCAGAACTCCCTCGCCGGCGCCCAGGGCGCCTGGTTCCCCGAACTGTTCCAGGCCAAGACCCGCTCCTCCGGAGCCTCACTGGCCTACCAGATCTCCGCCATGGTCTCCGGCTTCACCCCCTTCGTCACCACCCTCCTGTTCGTTTCCCTGGGCTGGATGGGCCCCGCGCTCCTCTTCAGCTTCTACGCAGCCATCGGCCTCTGGGCAGCAATCGTCACCCGGGAAACCTGGGGCAAGCGCGAACGCCAGCTGGCAGATGAGGCCACCAAAAACACCCCCAACACGGTGAGCGTCTAATGACCGCCACGCACCAATCACATACGGAGTCAGTAATGCCAGCAGAAACCGTCCAGGACCGGATTGCGCAGAACGGGATGACCCCGGACGTGACGACGCAGGACCGCCTCGCCCAGGTCAGCGCAGCGGCCTACCGGATCCGGCATCATGCCCTGAACATGGGCGAAGTCCAGGGCCAGGGCTATGTTGGCCAGGCACTCGGTGCGGCGGACATGCTGGCTGTGGTCTATGCGGACCAGCTCCGCTACCGCGCCGGGGACCCGGAGTGGGAGGGCAGGGACCGGTTCCTGCTCTCCACCGGGCATTACGCCATCGGGCACTACGCTGCCCTGGCCGAGGCCGGCATTGTTCCGGTCGAGGAACTGGAAACCTACGGCTCTGACGATTCGCGGCTGCCGATGTCCGGGATGTCCACCTACACGCCCGGCATGGAGATCTCCGGCGGCTCCCTCGGGCACGGTCTGCCCATCGCCGTCGGCATGGCCCTTGGCCTGCGGTACCAGGGCTCGGACGCCCGGGTATACAACTTCCTGTCCGACGGTGAACTGGACGAGGGCTCCACCTGGGAAGCCGCGATGGGCGCACACCACCACCAGCTGGGCAACCTCACCGCCATGGTGGACATCAACGCCCTGCAGGCCGACGGCAAAACCGACACGGTACTGCGCACAGAACCAATAACCGAGAAGTGGGAAGCGTTCGGCTGGTACACCCAGCGGGTGGACGGGAACAACATGGCCGAACTGCTCGCCGCGTTCGACAACGCAGCCGCCCAGGCCGCCGCCGTCGGACGCCCTTCGGTGATCCTGTGCGACACGAAGGTGGGCCGCGGCGTTCCGCTGCTGGAGGACCGCGAAAAGGCGCACTTCATGCGCATCGAAGAACACGAATGGCAGACCTGCCGCGAGCAGCTCACCGCCGGATACGAAGGAAAGGCTGCCCGATGAGCGCCACCACCGAGGCCCCCGACACAACAACAGCCGCCAAGCCGAAGCTCAAGACCTCGGCGATGATTGCCTCCTTCGCCGACCCGGACCAGAAAACCGCATCCGCCCCGTTCGGGCACGCCCTGGTAAAGGCCGCGCAGGAGAACGACAAAATCGTTGGCCTCACCGCGGACCTGGGCAAGTACACGGACATGCACATCTTCGCCAAAGCCTTCCCGGAACGGTTCTTCCAGATGGGCATGGCCGAGCAGCTTCTCTTCGGCGCCGCCGCCGGCCTGGCCGAGACCGGCCTGGTTCCGTTCGCTTCCACCTATTCGGTGTTTGCCGCCCGCCGCGCCTACGATTTCCTCTGCCTGGACGCGGCAGAGCCGAACCTGAACGTGAACATCGTGGGCGGCCTGCCCGGCCTGACCACCGGGTACGGCCCCAGCCACCAGGCAACCGAGGATATGGCGATTTTCCGCGGCATGCCCAACCTAACCATCGTTGACCCCTGCGACTCGATCGATATCGAGCAGGCAGTCCCGCAGTTGGCAGCCAGTGACGGGCCCACCTACCTGCGCCTGCTCCGCGGCAACGTCCCCACCGTCCTTGACGAGTATGACTACACGTTCGAGCTCGGCAAGGCCAAGGTGCTGCGCGGCGGCAACGACGTCGTGTTCATCTCCTCCGGCCTCATGACCATGCGCGCCCTCCAGGCAGCCAAGGCCCTGGCGGCACACAACGTGGACGTCGCCGTCGTCCACACCCCCACCATCAAGCCGTTCGACGCCGCAACTGTCCTCGCCGAGATCAACACCGACCGGCTCGCCGTGACGCTGGAGAACCACAGCGTAGTGGGCGGCCTTTTCGAAACCGTCGCGTCCGCCGTCGTCACCGCTGGAGTGGGAAAACGCGTGGTTCCCGTCGCGCTGCCCGACCAGTTCCTCGACGCCGGCGCACTGCCCACCCTCCACGACCGCTACGGCCTGGCCGTGGACCGCATCGTCGCCAAGGTGCTCGCCGAACTCAGCTGACCGCCCGCAGCTGGCTGCATATAACTCAGAAAGCACGGCGCTGGCCCACGCGGCGCCGTGCTTTCTGCCGTATCATCAGACAACCAACTGTAAACAGTCGACCTATAACACTGAGGACGGGCCATGGCCGGAACGACAGCCCCGCTGCTGGGATTGCAGAAGCAGAACCTGCGCGAGCAGGCGGTTTCAGCACTGCGCACCGCCATCACCAGTGGAGAACTGGAGCCCGGCCGGCACCTGGTGGAAACCGAGCTTTCCGAAATGCTGCAAATCAGCCGGGGAACGCTGCGTGAGGCTCTCCGCCAGCTGGAACAGGAAGGGCTGCTGTCCGCGGGGCCGCGCGGCCGGCTCTCAGTCCGGCATTTGGACGAAAAAGAAATCCGCAATATTTTCGCCGTACGGGCCGCCCTCGAAACACTGGCCGCACGCACCCTGTGCGAGCTCCCGGACCGCGAACCTGCCATCGCGTCCCTACATCAGAAAATTGACGTCATGGAGGCAGCTCAGAACGCGTCCTTGGAAGAGCGGATAGAATCCGACATGGAGTTCCACCGCACCCTGTGCCGGCTGACAGGAAATGAAACACTCCTCCACTCCTGGGAATCACTGGAGGGATCCATCCGGATGTCCATCATGTTCGCTGGACGGGAAAAAGGGGTCAGGAACATGAGCGTGGACCGGCACCACGAGATCGTCGAGGCCATCGAAACCGGCGACGCCTCCCTGGCCCGCAAAACGATCCGCGAGCACATGGACAGCGCCGCAGACAACCTCGTCGCCTAGAGCTTCTGCTCCATATCTTCCGAACCATCAGTCGGTGAAGCCCACCGGGGAGCGTATCGGCCTGGGGACTGTATCGCCGGGTCATCGTGGTGACACTCTCCTTCCGTGGCTCCTTGTCCACCAGCTGGCCCCTTCTCCGAAGGGAATCTTGAACCCGCTTCCCCTCCACGTCAACCTTTTGGGCCTACTTTGAAGCTGTGCGTGCTTGTCCCATCAGGCCGAAGGTTGGCTTCGGCAGCACATGATTTCATGCGCTGTGTAGCGTGCGTTTGCGCGCGTAGGCCCGTGCGGCGCGGACGCGGTCGCCGCAGCGGGTTGAGCACCATTGCCGTCGCGCGTGGGTGCGGAGGAAGAATCGCTGGCACCCGTCCGCTTCGCAGGACGCGAGCACCGATGCTTGGTCGCCGCTTAGCAGCGAGGCAGCGTCGTCGGCGATGACGGCCATGACGTGCTCGACGACTTGTGTCACGGGGTGGCTGGCGTTGCGGGTAAACCCTGACTCCGGGTCGAATTGAAGCAGGAGCGCCCCGGGTGCACAAGTCAGCGCACGATTTAGAGCTTGCACGGCCGCTGTCGTGGGGACGTCCCCTGTGGTGTGCGCGGTGAATAGATCGCGCAGGTCTGCGCGCAGGTCTGCGAGCCTGCCCCGGCAGTGCTCGTGCAGCACAGTGTCCGGTGCGATGAGATCGTGTGCTCTCAGCCAAGCCGCGGCGTCGTCAGGACCGTCCAATTCGTCGTAGCGTTTGCCTCCGGGCAGTTCGCTTGCGCTGTTGACCAGTGCGAGGCCAGGATGCTCTTTGGCGCCTGGTACGGCTGCTAGCAGTGTTTCGGACATGGTTCTCATGGTATCAGTTTCATTTAAGCGTGAGGCAGCTGCTACGCTCGAATCACGCCAAAAAACATGTTTTTCCATGAGGAGTTCTAATGAAGTTCGGTCAAGCAGCCGGCACGGCCCCATTCACACTGTCCGTGCTTTCCGCGGGCGGCACCGGAGTGGGGATGACCGCTGAGGAGGGGCTCGCGGGCACGATCGAGTTGGCGCGGACGGCGGACCAGCGCGGCTATCACCGGTTCTGGATGTCTGAGCATCATGCGATGGGAGCGACCTCGGTGTCTTCACCTCCGTTGATGCTCGCCCGCCTCATCGCTGAGACGACGCGCATCCGCCTTGGCGCCGGAGGGGTAATGCTGCCCAACCACGCACCGTTGCTGATCGCCGAGCAGTTCGGGATGCTGGAGGCTCTCGCCCCCGGCCGGATCGATCTTGGGCTGGGACGCGCCCCAGGCACTGATGGGGCGACTGCTGCGGCTCTGCGTAGGGGCGCGGATGCGAACGACGGATTCCCGCAGCAAGTACTCGAGTTGCTCGGGTTCCTGGGCGACGGGTTTCCTCCCGGACACCCATACCGGCACGTGCACGCGGTTCCCGGCCCTTGGCAGGCAAGGGAAAACCGGGTGTCCGCACCTTCGACCGCTCCGGAGGTGTGGGTGCTGGGCTCCTCTCCGTACTCAGCACAACTGGCCGGGCAGCTCGGCCGGCCGTATGCGTTCGCCTTGCAGTTCGGCGACGCTGACATCGACACGGCCATGCGTCTCTACCGTGAGAGCTTCCGGCCCTCCGACGTGCTTGCCGAGCCCCACACCCTGGTCAGCGTGCCCGTGGCGATCAGCGACGCCCCGGTTGAGGCCAAGCGGCAGGCGGCAACAGCGGCGATGGCGATGCTGCGCATGTTCAAGAGCGAGGGCTACCTGCTCCTGCCCCCGGACGAGGTCGAGGCGTACGCTGCCACGCTTCAGGAGCGGCAGATCCTCGACGCCTACACCAGCCGCAGTTTTCATGGCACCGCCGCTACTGTCGCCGACCGTCTCGAAGCCCTGCACGAGCGCACCGGGGTCGATGAGGTGATGCTTGTCGTCGGCGGGCACTCGACAACCCTCGACCAGCACGGGATCACCCTGATCGCCGATCACTTCGAACTCCCGCACCTGAACGCACCGCTACCGGCCACCGCGCAATAGAGCCATTTCAACAGTCCGACGTTCACAACACGCCCCTTGAAGGAGAACCCCATGACCGCCCCCCCACCGAGCTCTAATCGTCATTGACGCCCAACAGGAATACTTCGACGGACTGCTTCCGATCCAGTACCCGGACCGTGACCGATCCATCACCAGCATCCAGACCGCGATCAAGGCCGCAGAGCAGACCGGAACGCCGGTCGTGCTCGTCCAGCACGAGCTTCCCGCAGAAGCCCCGGTGTTCGGGTCCGGGTCGGCGACCTGGCAAAACCACCCCGAAGTAGTTGCCCACGAGGACGCGGCAGCCAAGCGAGTTGGCAAGCAGTTCTCCAGCATCTTCGCTGACACCGATCTCGAAGCCTGGTTGCGTGAACAGGGCATCGACACGATCACGCTCGCTGGCTACATGACAAACAACTGTGTGATCGCCTCCGCCGCGGCCGCCGAGCCCCTCGGATTCGCCGTCGAAGTCCTCAGAGACGCGACGGGAGCAATCGACCTCGCCAACGACGTCGGCACCGCGCCCGCACGCCAGGTCCACGAGACCCTCATGGCCCTGCTGCACTCGAACTGGGCCGCCGTCACCGACACCGAGACCTGGACCGAAGCACTGCATATGGGCGCGCCGCTGACCAAGAGTGACCTCATCACCTCCGCCGCCCAAGGCCGCAGCACCCGGTAGAAGGAATGCATCACTTATAGAACCTTCCGCTAGGCCCAAATCATCTTGAATAGGCATCTACGCAACCGTTAGCTTCGTGCTGCCGCGTGAAGGACGGGATCATCGCCTGACTTGTGCAGACATACTCTTTCCCTCGTTTGCGGCTACGAGAGCCACCTCGTCCCGCAGACCACCCAGTAGCTCATCACGCAAGGAACCAACCCCATGACCAACACCACTAAGGCCTGGCTGCTCTTAATTCCCGCGATCCTGGTCGAAGTGACGGCCTCACTCGCCCTCAAGGGCGCACTCGAGCACCCTGCCCTCTACGTCGTCGCTGTCATCGGCTACCTGAGCGGATTCGTCCTGCTCGCCAAGATACTCCGCACGGGTATGGCCCTCGGGGTTGCCTACGGTATCTGGGGAGCTACCGGTGTCGCCCTCACTGCCGTTGGCTCCCTCCTGCTCTTCGGAGAACCGATCACCGCGCTCATGGGCATCGGAATCATCGTCATCATCGCCGGCGTCCTGTGTGTGGAGCTCGGAGCCCAGGCCGCCCACAAGAAGGCAGAGATTGCCTGATGTCCTATCTTCTCTTCATCGGCGCCATCCTGTTTGAGGTCTCCGGCACGATCAGCCTCCGCCTAGCCATCGACAACACACGCTGGTACGCAGCAGTTGCGGTCGGATACGTGGTGTCCTTCAGCATGCTCGGCCTCACCCTCGCTCATGGGATGCCCATTGGCATCGCCTACGGAATTTGGGCCGCAGCAGGCGTCGCCCTTACCGCCGTCCTTTCCAAGTTCCTCTTCAAAGATCCCCTCACGTGGCTAATGAGCCTTGGCATCATCCTCATCATCGGCGGCGTCCTCCTCATCGAACTCGGCGCACCCCACTAGCCAGAACCACAGTCGCCCGTAAGGGGGTTCCCAGCTTAAGACGGTGTCTCGAAACCCTTAGTGCCTCAAAACGCTGGGGATACAAGACGGAGGGATTAGGCCACGCCCCGCTCCCTGGCCGCGCGCAATTTAGCGATCACAAAACGCCGCCAAATAGCGCCGAAAGTCACATTCCTCGACATTCCTTACGTCCCCTGGAACACGACTCGACCGTCTCAGTAATGGATCGTTTGTGAGACTGAGGTGTGTCAATGATGCGGGGCAGCGCCTGACCGGACAAGCTGTTTTTCGGCACGAACGGGTAATCCGGCACCCAGGCGCCAACTGGATGCGGGAGCGAGAGGGACAGGCTCTGATGACCATGGTGGACAACGCCGTCTATGTTGACGGCCTGCGGACCGACAACCCGAAGAACCTTGATAAAACGTATGAAGTGATGCGGGAGCGCGGCGGGATGGCGTGGATCGCGCTATACCGTCCGGGTCTGGAGGAACTCACGTCAGTGTCGGACGAATTCAGCCTGCACGAACTCGCCATTGAAGATGCCCTCAACGGTCACCAACGGGCCAAACTCGAACGCTACGGGGACACGCTGTTTACCGTGCTGCGCCCGGCACGGTACCTGGACGATGTGGAAAAGGTCGAGTTCGGCGAGCTGCACGTCTTTGTGAGTCCGGACTTCGTCGTTACGGTCCGGCATGCGGAGTCCCCGAACCTGGCGAAAGTCCGCCACCGGCTCGAGACTACCCCGGAGCTGCTGGCCCTGGGCCCACAGGCCGTGCTGTACGCGATCCTGGACGAAGTCGTGGACCAATACGAACCCGTCGCCGCCGGTCTGGAGAACGACATCGACGAGATCGAGACGAGCTGTTCAGCGCCGGCCCGGACGTAGCCCGGCGCATTTACGAACTTTCCCGGGCAGTCATCGAGTTCCAGCGCGCCACCCACCCGCTCCGGGCCATGCTGGAGGCTCTTGAACGCGGCGCGGAGAAATACCATCTGGACCTGGAACTGCAGCGCAGGCTAAGGGACGTCCATGACCACGTCATCCGCGTCGTGGAACGGGTCGACGCTTTCCGCGTGCTGCTCCATAGCGCGCTGACGGTCCCCGCTACCCTGGTGGCCCAGCAGCAGAACGAGGAGATGCGGCGTCTCTGAATCGAGCTTGGCCCAAAACGAGGAGATGCGTCACCTCTCCGAGGCGGGCCTGGCCCAGAATGAGGAAGTCAAGAAGATCTCCTCGTGGGCGGCCATCCTCTTCGCCCGCACTCTCGTCGGAACCGTATACGGGATGAACTTCGAGTTCATGCCCGAGCTGGCCTGGCCGCTAAGCTATCCCTTCGCGCTCGGCCTCATGCTCGCCATGGGCATCGGCCTCTACCTGTCGTTCAAGCACCGCAAATGGCTCTGAACTGTGAAACGTGAAAGCGCTGCCACTGTCATCGGACACGTCCAGCCCGGCACCCCGGCGGGCCTTCAGCTTCCGGGGGGCGTTCCGGATTTGGTGGCGGCGGCGTCAGGGAAGCCAGAAGACCGGACGGCGCGGAAAACCAGTCCCCGCAGCGGGGAGGTCAGTGGGGGCTGCCGCACCGGCCGGGTGATTGGCGTCGGGCATTGAATATCCATGAGGACGTCCCGGGCAACCGACCCCACCAGGACCTCCAAGTCAGCCGCCCAGCAGCCGGCCGCGCCGGCAGACGCCCGCAAGCATTCTCGTCGACTACGCGGTCGTGGGCTCGCTGGGGTTGAACTACGCGGTCAGGCCGTTCGAGGCGTCTGACCTCCAGGAACGGTTCGGCGAAGAATGAGGCCCACTGGCTGCAGGCCGGGGTGCGATGTTACCCGTATCGCGGAAGGGCACTGTTGCTGTGTCAGGTGTGCCGGGCGGCCCTAGCCGATGATGGGGCGTTCCTCGGGGAGGTGGTAGTGGCGCGGCCGGGCTGAGAGGGCGAGGGCGGAGGCGACCGCAACGGTTCCTATGCGTCCGGTGAACATGAGCGCCATGAGGACCCATTCTGCGGACGGGGGAAGGTTATACGTGATGCCGGTGCTCATGCCGACGGTTGCGAAGGCGGAGATGGATTCGAAGAGGACCTTTTCGAGGCTGTAGTCGGTGAACATGAGCAGCAGCATGGTTCCGGAGACGACCGCCGCGATGCCCAGGAGGGCCACGGACAGGGCTTGACGCTGGGATGAGGAACTGATGGAACGGTGGGCGACGGTGACCTGGTCCCGGCCGCGGACTTCGTTCCAGATCGCGAAGCCCAGTACCAGGAAGGTGGTGATTTTGATTCCGCCGGCGGTGCCTGCGCTGCCGCCGCCTATGAACATCAGGATGTTGGTGACCATGAGTGTTTCCGGTGCCGCAACTCCGTAGTCGATGCTGTTGAACCCGGCGGTGCGGGGAAACACTCCGCCGGCGAAGGAGCCGAGTATCTTGCCGGTGAGGGTGAGTTCGCCGAGGGTTTCGTTCCTGTTCCATTCGAACGCGGCGAACAGGCCCGTCCCGGCGACCAGAAGGAAAACCGTTCCGTAGATGGTCAGTCGCAGGTGGATGGTCCAGTTCTTGGGTCGCATTTCGCCGCGGATGAGCTGGATGATGACCGGGAACCCGAGTCCGCCGGCGATGATGGCCAGGCAAATGGGGGTGATGATCCAGGGGTCTTCGGCGAAAACGATGAGGTTGTCGCTGTAGAGGGAGAAGCCTGCGTTGTTGAAGGCGGAGATGGCGTGGAATATGCCGTGCCAGAGGGCGGTGAGGGGATTCTGGTCGTAGGCGATCCAGAATCTCAGGGTCAGGATCAGGGCTGTTGAGGCTTCGACTGCGAGCATGATTTTCGCTACCCGGACCAGTACGGCCCGGACGTCGCCGAGGTTCAGGGTGTGGGTTTCCGATTGGGCGACGAGCTGGCCGCGAAGTCCGATGCTTTTGCGGACGAGCAGGGCCAGGAGGGTTGCCAGGGTCATGATGCCGAATCCGCCCACCTGGATGAGCCCGAGGATGACGCCCTGGCCGAAGGGAGTCCAGAACGTTGCCGTGTCCACGGTGATCAGGCCGGTGACGCAGACGGCTGAGACTGAGGTGAACAGGGCATCCGTAAACGCCCCGGACGCGGGGTCTGTCCGTGACGCGGGGAGCATCAGCACGGCTGCGCCGATGCTGATGACGATCAGGAAGGCCAGGGGCACGGCCCTGACGGGGTGGGACATCAGCCGGCGGATGATGCTTTCCCTGCGGCCGCCGTTGTCACGGCCCGACTTCTGAAAGGCGGCGATGCTGAAGATGTCCGCCCGCGGGCTGCCGTTTGCGGATGGTCCCTTCTGGCGGCTGCTCACCCGACGTGGATGCCCGGGCGGCGGTCGGGGTCCGGTTCGTTTTCGCGGATGATCTCCCGGACGACCGGGGCGGTGTCGCCGCTTCCCAGGAGCAGGTAGCGCATGAGGTGGGCAAGGGGGTTGCCTTCGGACCATTCGAAGTAGGCGTGCGGGCGGACGCCGGTGGCGTCGCGGAGGGCCAGGAGGATCGCGGCGATCGCGTTGGGGGCGGCGGGGCTTTGGGCGCGGAGGACCCGGTGGCCGTCTACCTCTACTCCTCGGACTTCCAGGGTGTCACTGAATTGGGAGGGGTCGGTGATGTCGATTTCAAGGAAGATGACGTCCGCTGTGCCGGGGACGGGGTTGTTGTCCCTCTGGGCTGCTTCCTTGTCTGCGTATTCGGCGCCGTCGCGCGCCTGGGGACGGTTGGCGATGAGATTTATCCGGCCGTCATACTCCAGTGTGTCGCTGATGAAGCGTCGGGCGTTGTCGTCGAAGTCGATCCGGTGCACGCGCAGCTCAGTGGTGCGGCTGATGCGGGAGACGAGGGAGATGGCGATGATTCCGAGGATGAAGAACCCGGAGATGGTGATGCCGTCCGGTTTTGAAATCACGTTCGCGGCAAGGGCGTAGAGCATCACCACAGTCAGGACGGTGAAGCCGATGGACGCAGCGCGTTGTCTTTTGCGGATGGCGGAAATGGTGACGGCGATCGCACCGGAGACCATCATCGCCAGGATCCCGGTGGCGTACGCGCCGGCCTGGGCGTTGACGTCCGCGTTGAAACCGATGGTGATCAGGATGCTGATGGCTGTATAGACGAGCACGACCGGGCGGACGGCGCGGGACCAGTCCGGGGCCATGCCGTAGGAGGGAAGGTAGCGGGGGACGATGTTGATGAGCCCTGCCATCGCGGAGGCGCCGGCGAACCAAAGGATGAGGATGCTGCTGACGTCGTAGACGGTGCCAAAGCCGTTTCCGAGGTGTTCGTGGGCCAGGTACGCCAGGGCCCGGCCGTTCGCTTCGCCTCCAGCCTGGAACTCCTCTGCCGGGATGAGCACGGTGGTGACGAAGCTGCTGCCGAGCAGGTACACGCTCATGATCAGCGCCGCGACGGTCAACAGTCTGCGGGTGTTTTTGATTCTGCTGGCCAGTTTCTCCTCCGGTGTAGCGCCTTTGGCTGCCACGAGGGGCATCATGCTGACGCCGGTTTCGAAGCCGGACAGGCCCAGGACCAGCAGGGGAAAGGCCACGAGGGCCGGCCAGATGATCCCACCGAAACCGCCGCCGGAGGAAGTCAGAGCATCAGTCCAGGTAGTGAATGCGCCGGGGGTGGTGAAGACGTCGATGATCCCTGTCCCGATGATGATGGCGTTCATCAGCAGAAAAACAGCCACGAGGGGGATGGCGACGGCGACTGCTTCGGAGAAGCCCATGAGGAACACCGCGCCCAAAATCAGGAGCATAACGACGGTGATGGCCACTGCCTGTCCTTCCAGGAAGGGGGGCAGGTAGGGGTTTTCAAGCAGGTGAACAGTGGCGTCCGCCGCTGAAAGGGTGATGGTGATGATCCAGGACGTCGCGACGAAGCCGAGCAGGATCAGCACAAAGATCTTCCCGCGCCAGAACGGCAGGAGCCGTTCCAGCATCGCCACCGAGCCCTGCCCGTGGGGGCTTTCCTTGGCCACCCGCCGGTACATCGGCAACATCCCGAGCAGCGTCAGGGCCACGATCAGCAGCGTCGCCAGCGGTGACAGCGCACCGGCGGCGAGGGCCGCGATGCCTGGCAGGTAGGACAGGGTGGAGAAGTAGTCCACCCCGGTCAGGCACATAACCTTCCACCAGCTCTGCTGCGTAGCGTGATCGTCGGGAGTCTCCGGCCCGACGGGCTGGTGCACCCGGTGTTCCAGCAGCCACCGGACCAGCGCGTTGCCGGGTTCGGTGACGCGTTCAGGGTTCGGAACAGATGCGGGGAGGGAAAAGCCGGTGCGAGCCGTCAAGGACGTGTCTTTCTCTACTGCCGCAGACGGGCACAACAGCACCCCGTCTCAGGCGCGGCGCTGTGCTGATAACCACCGGAGCGTAGCACCGCGCTGAGGACCTCAGACCGGGTATCCCGTGGATCTTAATGCTTCCTTAACGCCGGCCCGGCGGCGGCCCGGCCCGGGGACCAGGTCCTCCCCGGTCACTCCTGGAAGCGGTAACCGAGTCCGGTTTCCGTCAGAAGATGCCGTGGGTTAGCCGGATCGGCTTCCAGCTTCCGTCGCAACTGTGCGAGGTAGACCCGAAGGTATCCGGTCTCTTCGACGTACGCAGGGCCCCAGACCTGGGTAAGGATCTCTTCGTGAGTGACCAGGGCCCCTCGGTTCCTGACCAGCAGCTCAAGGATGTTCCACTCCGTGGGGGTCAAACGGACGGTAACCCCGCGCCGGGTCGCCTGTTTGGCGGCGAGGTCAACGGTGAAGCCATCGGTTTGCACGATCGGGACGTCCCCCGCCGTCCCGCGGCGCAGGGCCGCGCGGAGCCTGGCCAGGAGTTCATCCATCCCGAACGGCTTGGTCACGTAATCATCCGCCCCTGCGTCCAGTGCCTGGATCTTGTCATCGGAGCCGTGTCGTGCTGAGAGCACCACGATGGGTACTTCGCTCCAGCGCCTGAGCCTGCGGATGACCTCAACGCCGTCCAGGTCAGGCAGACCCAGATCCAGGATTATGACGTCCACCGGATTACTGGCGGCCTGATCCAAGGCGCTTTGCCCGGTAAACGCGGTAAGGGTTGAGTAGCCTCTGGCGTTCAGGTTGATCTGCAGGGCGCGGAGGATCTGGACTTCGTCATCAACGATCAGTACTGCTGCCATGGTGTCCTCTCGTACCGGGGTTCCGGCGCTACGCCGGTGGAGAGCGGCAGCCGGATGACCATGGTCAGGCCCCCACCCGGGGTGGGCTCCGCCAGAAGGACCCCGCCCATTGCTTCGGTGAACCCTTTTGCCACTGCCAGACCAAGGCCGATTCCCGTTCCCGGCGTGGTGTCATCAGCACGTTGAAAGGGCCTGAACATGGCCAGAACCTCGTCCGCAGGGATGCCCGAGCCGTGATCGACGACCGTGAGCTCACTGGCAGGAACATCCCCAATCCTTGCACTGCCCGCGCCGCCCACCGCTCCGGCAATCACGACATCAGACCCCGGGGCATACTTCAGCGCGTTCTCCACCAGGTTCGCAATGACCCGTTCCAGCATCCCGGGGTCGGCATCGACCGGTGGCATGTTGTCCGGCAACAGCACCCGGAGCCGCTCAGAAATGGTGCCGCGCAGCGCTTCACCCACCACGTCGGCCCAAAAGACCGGGCGGATGAGCGGCGCAACAGAATCGGCCGTAATCCTGGACATGTCAAGGAGATTGCTGACCAGCCGGTCCAACCGGTCAGCGCCGGACTCTATGGTGGCCAGAAGTTCTTCCTGCTCCCCCGGCCCAAGGGTGATGGTCTTGTCACGCAGGCTGCTGGAGGCAAGCTTGATACCGGCAAGCGGAGTACGCAGATCATGGGACACAGCCCGCAAAATCGACGTCCGCATAGTATTCCCCTCCGCCAGGCGAACGTTTTCACGCTGGCTGGCTGAGAGCTCCTCGCGCTGGACCATGGCCAGCAGGTGCGCACCGAACGCTGACAGCAGTCGCCTCTCGTCCTGGGAAAGCTCCTTCCCGGTCAGGGTCAGCATCCTGTCCCCGTCCAGCTGCTCCACGGTGTCTGCCTCCGACACCTTGTCCGGGCGGTGCGGTTCGCCGGAGAACTCCTGAAGCTCCCACGTGACGGTCCTGCCGGGGCCGGACTCATGACCTATCCACAGACCTGCCCCCAGAACCTGAAAATGCTCCCGGACCTGATCCAGGAAAGCAGGAATGCTGTTCCCTTCAGCGACGGCCCGACGGCTCAATTCACCCAGAACGGCAGCTTCCGCGCTGGCAATGTGTGCCTCCTTGCTGAGCTTGGCCGACCGATCCACCACCATCGACACGGCCACCGCCACCACCACGAAGATCAGCAACGCCAGGACATTCTCTGGATCAATCACCGACAGTGACCCCACCGGCCGAACGCTGAAGTAATTGACGATGAGCCCCGCGACGACGGCGGCCACCACGGCGGGCCAGAGCCCCCCGAGCAGGGCAACCCCGACGATCCCGGTCAGATGGACCAGCATGTCCGTTGACAGCTGGTCGTGGGGCAGAAGGTCCAGTACGAACTGCAGGAGAAAAGGAAGCCCCACCGCCAGGGCAAATGCCGGTATCTCCCGGCGCCGCCCCAGCCCCGGGCGCCTCGTCCGCGCCCTGTTGGCCGCGCCCTGGACGTAATTGATGAGGTGAACCTCGGTCGCACCGGCATTCCGCATCACGGTCGCCGCCGCCCCCCGCCGGAAACCAATTGAAGACTGGCGCCGTGGGGACCCCATCACGATTTGGGTGGCGTTGATGCTCCGGGCGAAGTCCAGCAACGCCGAGCCCGCGTCCTGCCCGCCAATGGAGTGGAAGACCCCGCCGAGCTCTGCCGTGAACTTACGCAGCAGTTCCAGGTCCTTGCCTGACTCCGGGGCGCGTCCCTCCACACTGGTGCGCACATGCACTACGTGGAGTTCTCCGCCGGCAGCAGCTGCCAGCATCCTCGCAGCCCGTCGTACCAGTGCCTGATCCTGACTCTGTCCGCCCGCCCCGACGACGATCTTTTCCCTGGTGGGCCAGCTGTCCCTGATTCTTTTCATATCCCGGTAATCCGACAAGCCTGCATCGACCCGTTCCGCGAGCCACAACAAGGCGAGCTCCCTCAAAGCGGCAAGCGTGCCGATACGGAAAACACCGGCCAGGGCGGCATCGGCCTCCTCCCGGGTGCCGTAAATCTTTCCGTCCGCGAGCCGCTGACGCAGGAGTTCAGGGGAGACATCCACCAACTCGATTTGATCAGCGCCCCGCACCACGGCATCCGGGACCGTGGCTCCTTCCTGCACGCCCGTGATCGCGCGCACGACATCGGATAGCGATTGCACGTTCCTGATGTCCAATGTGGAAATGACGTTGACCCCTGCTTCCAGCAGGGCGCCGATCTGTTCCCACCGACCCACACCGGCCGACATCGCAGCGTAATCATCAACCAGAACGACGTCAGGGTCACGGGCTGTCAACGCCTGGACATCCAAACCGGCATCCCCCACCTGGCTGTAAGGAGGCTCGGAGCATGTTTCCATGCCCTGCAGCAGTTCTGCAGTGTCGGCACGTCCCCGCGTGGAGATCGCGCCAATAACGACATCGAATCCCTCACTTGCCAGTCGGCGGCCTTCTTCCAACATCGCATATGTCTTACCTGCCCCGGGCGCAGCCCCAAGAAAGATGCGCAGATTCCCTCGTGCCATGGCTCCATTGTTCCTCCCTGCCGGGCTGCGGATAGCAATGACCACCATCCGGCACCGCTCACCAGTCGCGCGACGGAAACGCCGCGTACCCCCATAGGAGAGGGAAGGCGGGAGCGGAAGTGGCGCGGGTGACTCTGGACGCGGGATCAAAAGTGAAAGCCTGGCTTCCGGGGTGGGGACCGCTGAAGCTTCACTTGATACGTGCCTGTGAGATTGAGGGCAAAGTGGGGTCCCGGCATAACGTCCGGGTTGACGGCCGCCCCGGGTTTGATCAAGGTGTATTAGTGCCCGCGAAATCTGAACAACCCATGCCCGCCCGGCCGATGCCGGGCAAGGCGTTGGTCAGCTGCGGAAGACGCGGGGCATGTCCCCGATCCGGGGCGGACCCCAACTCAGCCTGCTGCTAGGTCCAGGAACTTACTCATGTCTGCCGCGGCCGTCATCCCCGCAAGCTGACTCCATCGCGTTGAGACCATGGAGCCAGCATTCTGCAGGGATTGGCGACGCGTGCTCGCCGGGAGGCCTGCCCCCAACGATTGCTCGGGCCCCTCCCAAGGCAAGAGTAGGTGCAGGTCAGCTCGCTGGCAATAGTTTTTCGTTTGACTGGCCGTTGTCACGCACCTACGGTGGCCGGGCCCCCGCCGCATCCCCATAGGCGTCTTCGATGTCAACGAAACTCTCTCTCCAACATGTCCCCCGTGGGCGAACGCTTCAGCGAGATCGGCGCGCCGGCTGAACTGGCCAAACTTTGGTTCGCTACCCAGCTGCGCGACGGCTTCGCCCTCACGGCCAGCGGTGACAAGGGATCCTTCGCCGTCATCGGGGCCGAGGCACTCCGGGGACTCCTTACCGGGGGTGAGGCTCAACCGGCCACTTGAGGCAGCCGTCAAGCATGTCATGGGCGGCATGACGGCCTGAGCGTACATCCGGACGTCCCGGATGGAATTAGGGCACTCGCCGCTGCCGGGTTCCGGCTCATCACATTCAGCAACGGCTCTGCCGAGATCGCCGGGAAGCTGTTCAGCGACTCCGGAATCCGGAATCCGTGACGAGTTTCAGTCGCTACTCTCGGTCGAAGACGCGGCCGGCTGGAAGCCCGCACGGGTAGCCTACGAATATGCCGCCGCCGCTTGCGGGCCGCCCCCTCCGAAATGGTGCTGGTCGCCGTCCATCCATGGGACATCCACGGCGCAGGCCGCGCGGGCCTGCGCACGGCATAGATGAACAGGGCAGCGGGAAGCTACCCAAGCTACTGTCAGGCTCCTAATTTCACAGTCACCACACTGAACGAGCACCCCGAGGACCTGACATCAGGGTGACATGCACCGCGGAGCCCCTTGCGGACCGCAACGGGGTCGACCGCTGTGTCATGGACCTGCATCTTAACCGAGTCCGCCAGGGAGCGCGGACCCGCAGGCATCGACGAGATGTCCTTGATCGCCAGGCCATGCTGCCGGTCAGGCAAAGCCCCAAAGAAGCCCCGACAAAACCTCGCCCGTGCATTGGCACGAGGTGCCCGGTCCCGCGGCGCTGACGCTCCGCCTCCGTAGCCACAGACGCCGACGCCGACGCCGACGCCGACGCCGAGGAATAATACGGTTCGCCCCTACTCGGCTGCAACACGGCGGTACGCTTCAGTCTTTCGCGGATTCGCTGACTATGTCTGTTGGCAGACCGGGTGACCAGCACTGCTCGTAGTCCGGGTGCTCCCGATAGGAGCTCGCGAGGATGGTGAGCATGGCCCGGCGGGCAATGGCAACTGTCCCTTCGGCTTCGCTGGGGTCGCTAATCCCTTCGACGTCGGCAGCTTCCTTCCAGCTGGCGATGATGGCTCTCTTCTGTGCGCACTCTGCCAACATTCGCCTGCCCAGTGAGGATTTGTCTTCGCTTCCGTTTTCATGATCGTCGGTGATCCGCAGGACGAAAGAGCCCTCGTGGATGGCTGATTCCTGCTCGGCGATGCGTGCTTCCAGAAAATCGACAATATCCATGAGCCCATCATTCCATCCGCCGTTAATTCCCCGCGCGGTTCCTGCTCCTGTGCAGGGGCGGGTTGGGCTCGACGTCCACCGGTACCTCTCATTACCTCTCATTGCGATTGCGGAGGTCACAGCGTTGTCCGCGGAGGGGACATTTCGTACTCGTTGCCCTCGACGGAGAACCGGGCATTGGTTGTTTCCCTGGGTGTGGTTGTGTAACGGGTTGGTGTCGGTTGTGGGGTGACCCATCCGGGGTGGGGGGTGTTCCCGAAGTACTCCTGACAGACCAAGCCGGACCCGCTGGAAGACGTGTCAGGCCGTGTTTCACGGCCGCGGGAAC
>NZ_JBWZCK010000014.1:0-96390 GCF_059383555.1 Pseudarthrobacter sp. MDT1-56 | reverse complement strand
CCTTCTGCTGCTGCGTGCCGGCCTGGTCGGTCAGGTCGGACTTGGCCTGGTGCAGGAGGTCCCTGGCGTTCGTCTTCACCTCGGCGGCGACGTTGGCGGCCTCCGCCTTGGCGGTTTCGGCCACGGCTTTCGCGTCCCCGGCGGCGTGACCTGCCACTGCTGCCGCTTCGTCTTTCACTGCTTCTTTGGTGGAGGCAGAACCCGCCACACTGCCGGGCGGCACAGTCCCGGTGCTCGGGTACTCGTTGGCGGACGCAGAGGGAGTCGTCTGGGGCCATTGGTTTTCTGTCATCGCTGCTCTCTTTCAGGAAGGGTCCGCAGGTAAAGCGTGATCCCGCGGCGCCGGTGAATTAGTAAGCACGGTTACTATCTAAATAGTAAGCACACTTCCTGTTTGTTTCGCAAGACTTAGTTTTTTTCGGGACGTCCACCCCGCCCGGGGATGGGCCAAGACCAAGGGCGGGCTCACGCATTCCCGGCAGTTGGCGTCACTCGGAGCCAAAAAAAATTAGTAAGTAGGCTTGCCAAGTACTTACTAAGCATGCTTATGGTGGAGTCATGCAGCGATCCACACGGAGCCGTTGCAACCCCAAACCGCACCACAGATCCAAGGAGACATCATGCTCGCCAAGGAACATGTTGATGACCTGCTTCAGCGCAACGGAAACGTGCTGACAACCGATCGGGACAAGATCGGATCCATCGGCCAGATTTACGCCGATGACGACAACGGCCAGCCGACGTGGGTCACGGCCAAGACCGGGCTCTTCGGCACCTCGGAGTCGTTTGTCCCGCTGGAAGGGGCCCGCGTCGATGGGGGCGACCTCCTCGTCCCGTACACCAAGGACCAGGTCAAGGACGCCCCCCGGGTGGACACCGACGGGCACCTCGATCCTGCCGAGGAGGACCGGCTCTACGCCCACTACGGCCTGAGCGGTGGTGGCCAGACCTATACCGAGGCGACAGCCGGCCGGGACGCGGACCACCGCGAAGCGGACCTCGCCGATACCGACCGCGGCACCGTAGGACACGACACCTCGGGTCCCACCACTGACGATGCCATGACCCGTTCAGAGGAACGCCTGAACGTCGGCACCGAACGGGAAGCCACCGGACGGGTGCGGCTGCGCAAGTACGTCACCACGGAAAACGTCACCAAGACCGTTCCGGTTCAGCGCGAAGAGGTTCGGATCGAACGTGAACCCATCACGGACGCCAACCGTGGGGCGGCGATGTCCGGC
Source organism: Pseudarthrobacter sp. MDT1-56 (assembly GCF_059383555.1). Classification (NCBI taxonomy): domain Bacteria; kingdom Bacillati; phylum Actinomycetota; class Actinomycetes; order Micrococcales; family Micrococcaceae; genus Pseudarthrobacter; species Pseudarthrobacter sp. MDT1-56. The sequence continues at coordinate 95,149 of NZ_JBWZCK010000014.1, read as the reverse complement.
CCGGGCATCAGCGAGGAAGAGCACGAAGTCGTGCTCCACGAGGAGCGCCCCGTTGTTGAAAAACAAACGGTGCCGGTCGAGCGCGTCCGCCTCGAAAAGGAAACCGTCACCGACGAGGTAACCGTCGATGAGGAAGTCCGCAAGGAACGCATCGAAACGGACGGCGACGACAACACGCGCCGCTAAGCGATAGGGGCAGGCCAGGGTCCCGGCTGATGCCGGCCCTGGCCCGCCTTCCCGCTTGACCTTTGTCCACCCCCAAGAAAGGCCGACATCTGTTCCGCCCAAGGAAGGCCGGCGTTAATGCCCCTCGACCCCCAGGACAACGTCCGGGACGGCTACCTGCTTCTCACCACAGCTGCCCGCCTTGTTCAGCGCCGCTTTGACGATGCACTTGCACCACTGGGCCTGACCCGGGCCGCAGTCATCGCACTCAAGGCCATGTCGCACCGTCCCATGAACCAGGAACAGCTCGCGGCAGTGGTCCACGTTCAAAGCCAGACCCTTGGCCGCGTCCTGTCCCGCCTGGAAGCGGAAGGCCTGGTCACGAGGACACGAGACCCACAGGACCGCCGCCAGTTCCAGGTGGAGATGACCGACGCCGGGGAACAGGCCCTCAGCGCAGCCCGGGAGGCTGAAAGCGCTGCCCTTCCCTCAGACTTCGACGGGTGGGAAATCCTCCGGGAACAGCTCTCCCGATTCGTAAATTCCTTCTCAGGCCCCCGGCAAACACGGGATTCGACCCGCAACTGATCCACCGGCATCTGGGATTCGGCCCACCCGCCTGTGATGAGTCTCACGAGCAATAATGCGAAATCAGCTTGAGACGGTTGTGCCGCGCTGTGCACTATGGAAAGGCACGGCAGGGATGGAAACTTCCCGGCCAGAGCAGCCCTGATCTCTCCGACGCACCGCGTCTGCTGCGGACCAGCGGCAACAGTTTTACCCATCCTGGTGACGCAATGCGGCCAACCCGGTGAGCTCGCTGAGCCGCCAACGGTCCGGAGCGTTCCCGGTTTGGCCCTACGGCGGCTCCGCATAGGTGCGGCAGCCGGACACCCGGATCACGAATGGAAGCACTGAACAATGACGTTTGAAACTGCCACCTCTGTCACCCACAAGCTCTGGGACCGCTCCACGATGCACCACGAGCTGGATTCCCTGATCCACGACCTCTCGGTCCGTCACAACACGCCGAAGAGCAACATCGCGGTCCATGCCAGCGGCCCGAGCACCTTCACGCTCAGCCTGAACCACGGAGCAGCCAACCTCGAGTCCGTCTCCTCCTAGCACCACAGCCACCACGCATCACCACGACGACGGCGGGAGTTCTCCCGCCGTCGTCGTCGTGTTTGAGAAAGCAACGCCGTGGGAGGTCATATCTGGTCCGGTCCGCCATCCTGCTGGCACACTGAGCCGATGACCGAACCTCTCCATCAGTCCCGACGTCCCGGCATCCGCGCCGCGATGTTCGTTGACTTCGACAACGTCTACACTGGCCTGCTTGCCCTGGACCCGGCCGCCGCTAAGCGATTCGCCGAGGACCCCAAGCATTGGACCGAGGCGCTGGCGGACGGCGGCACGGGCGAGGACTCCCGGCGCTTCCTGATCCGCAACTGCTATCTGAACCCGGTGGTGTACTCGAAGTACCGCACCTACTGGACCCGGGCCGGGTTCCGTGTGATCGACTGCCCGTCGCTGACGCAACGGGGAAAGAGCAGTACGGACATCAACCTGGTGCTTGATGCCATGGACGCACTGTCCGGCAGCGGGGGCGTCGACGAGTTCTTCATCGCTTCGGCCGACGCCGACTTCACGTCCCTGATCCAGCGGTTCCGGGCCGCCGACCGGATGACCACGGTCATTGCAGCCGGCGCCGTGGCCTTCGCCTACCGGGAGATGGCGGACCATGTGGTGGAGTCCCACGACTTCGTCGCCATCCTCAACGGCACAACGGTGGAGCCAATTCGCGCCGTGGCGTCCCCGAAGCAGCAGCAGCAGCAGGTCCCGGCCGCAGCGAAGGCGAAATCCAAGGCAGCCTCGCCGGCGGTCCGTGACGTCCTGGAATTCATCCGCAACGCTCCGGGACCGGTGGCCGGGGCGATCGTCGCCCACCGGGCCCTCACTGCAGACCCGTCCCTGAAGACAGACTGGGGCGGCTTCGGAAAGTTTGGGACGTGGGTGGCCCAGATCGGCCAAAGCGTCGAATATTCCCCGGCACAAGGCGGTTGGGTCTGGGACGCCAAGCGGTTTTCGAGCGAGGATCTTCCCGCCCCGGCTGATGTGCAGCCCGGCATCGAGGAGCAGGTCACCCGGGTGACGGATGTTCCGGCACTGTCCGCGGCCCAGTTCCGGCAGGTGTTCCTGGCCATGGCGGCCAGGCTTCGGGAGCATCCGCTCAACCGCACCGAATTGTCCCGGCTGGTCAGGGATGATTGCGTCAGCGCGGGCCAGCCGGTCTCCCGCAACGCAGTGAACTTTGTCCTTCAAGGCCTCGCCTACGCCAATTTCCAGCTCAACGACCAGGCGACGGCAGCAGGCCTGGCAGCAGCCTGGACTGCGAATGTGGAGGAACTCTGCCGGGTGGCGCTGCTGGAGTTCGACGCCGCCGAGAAGCTCGCGGTGCGGCGCTGGGCCAGCGGCGGGCTGCTGGAGTCCACGCAGACTGGCAGCTCCCATGACTAGCAACGTCCCCCCGCCAAGGCGGCACCAGCGGTTGTGCTAGATTTCGGCCCATGACCTCGCACCTGCCACGCCACAATGCCGACGCACCGGCTGCCGCCGCCATCGGGCTCTTGGCGAGGCAGGGCTATGACGCAACCTCTGTTGACGACCTTGCGGACGCCGCTGGCATGAGCCGCAGCACGTTCTTCCGCAAGTTCGGGTCAAAAGAGGACGTTGTCTTCGCCGACCATGAGCGGATCCTTCGGCAGGTGAATGACCGTCTGGCGGAAACGATTCAGGAACCGCTGGCAGCGATCGAGGATGCGGCGCTGCTGGTTTTCAATCACCACTTGCGGAACCAGGAAACGTCCCGCGCGCGCTATGAGCTCATGCAGGCCGTGCCTGCACTCCGGGACCGGGAACTGGTCACGTCCTACCGGTACGAGAGGGCATTCGTGCAGCACCTGCTGGATAGACTGCCCGACGTCGAGCATCGTGAATACAAGGCCGTCTCCCTCGCTGCAGCCGCGGTCGCCGTGCACAACGCCTTCCTCCGGGGGTGGCTGCGCACTGCACCCGCGGGCGCGGAAGCAGTGACCGCTGACCGGGATAGGTCTGCTGCACTCGCGAATGAACTTCGGGCCCTCTCGGAGATTTTCCGGCCGGCGCTGCTCGGCCCCGGCACCTCAGTGCAGGCGTCCCCGGCCGTCGTCGTGACCGTCCTTACCGCGGGCGCCGACAAGGACGCGATTGTGCAGGCGGTCCGTGACGCGCTGCACTGACGTCGACCCTTCATCGTGAAACTGAGTTTCTTGACGTGGAACCGCGTTTCATTGCATCCTTAGTCGATGTGGTGTGAGCCACAGCACGCGGGCGGCCAGGTCCCGACGCCGAGACAAAGGACAAACACATGATGACGACGTCGCCCGTAGAACCCGGTTTGAACCAGAACGCCAACATCCCTGTCATCCTCGGCGGCGCCCGTACCCCTTTTGGCCGCTTCCGGGGCAGCCTCACACCCTTCTCCTCCAGCGAAATGGGAGCGCACGCCATCCGCGGCGCCCTGGACCGTGCCGGCGTCGCCCCCGAACAAATCGGAGCAGTCATCGTCGGCCAGGTCATCCAGGCCGGGGCCGGCCAAGGGCCCGCGCGGCAGGCGAGCCTGGCCGCCGGAATCGGCTGGGACGTGCCCACCGTGACGGTCAACAAACTCTGCCTCTCCGGTCTGACAGCCGTGATTGACGCCGCACGGATGATCCGGGCGGGGGAAGCAGACTTCATCGTTGCAGCCGGCCAGGAGTCCATGACCAACGCACCCCACCTCGTGCCCGGGCTCCGCGCCGGCGTCGTCATCGGGGAAGCCCCGATGCTGGACTCGCTGAACCGGGACGGGCTGCAGGATCCGGTCAGCGGCTTGCTGATGGGCGCGGCCACGGACGCCGGGAACGCCGAACGCGGCATCACCCGCGCCGAGCAGGACGCCGTCGCGGCCCGGTCGCACCAGCGGGCCGAAGCGGCACGCGCCGCCGGCGTGTACGCCGAGGAGATCGCCCCGATCGACATTCCCCAGCGCAAGGGGCCCGCGCTGACTCTCACGCACGATGAGGGCATCCGCCCGGAGACCACGGCCGAATCCCTGGCACAGCTCCGTCCCGCGTTCTCGAAAGACGAAGCGGCGACCATCACCGCAGGATCGTCCTCCCCGCTCTCGGATGGTGCCGCCGCCCTCGTGATCGCCAGCAAATCGGCGGCCGAAGCGGCAGGGCTCGAATGGATCGCCGAGATCGGTGCGCACGGCCAGACGGCGGGACCGGACGGATCCCTGCATTCCCAACCCGCCCGGGCCATTGAGCTCGCCCTCAAACGGGAGGGCCTCACCGCGCAGGAGCTCGATCTCGTCGAGATCAACGAAGCCTTCGCCTCTGTGCTCATCCAGTCCGCCAGGGACCTGGGCCTCGAGCCGGAGGACATCAACGCCGAGGGCGGCGCCATCGCGCTCGGGCATCCGGTCGGGGCTTCGGGCGCGCGCCTGGTCCTGCATCAGGCGCTGGCGCTGAAGCGCCGAGGCGGAGGCACCGGCGTCGTCGCGCTCTGCGGTGGCGGCGGCCAGGGCGACGCCCTGATCCTGAAGGCATGACCATCACTACGAAGAAGCAGGCCATGATGACCAATAATCCCGAAGAGGGCTTCGGAACCATCTCCGTCGCAGCCATCCTGGCTGAGTCCGCTCGAAGGACGCCGCACCGCACCGCACTGATCGTTGGTGAGGAAGAAACCAGCTACGGCGACCTCTGGAGTGAGACCCGCGCCTACGCCGGGGCACTGCGGGCGCGCGGCATCGGCCCCGGGGACGCCGTCGCCGTGCTGATCCCCAACGTTGCGGACTTCGCCCGGGTGTACTACGCCGTCCTCTCGCTGGGCGCCATTGTGGTTCCGGTGCACGCCCTGCTCAAGGCACGTGAAATCGAATACGTGCTCCAGGACAGCGGCGCCAGGTTGCTGATCTGCGCCGCTCCGCTCCTGAAGGAAGGCGCTGCGGGTGCCGCCAGCACCGGGACCGATCTCCTGACCGTGATGGCGCCCGACGACGGCGGGCTGCCGAGGCTGGAAGCCGAGGCCGCCGCGGCCGAGCCGATCCCCGGTTACGTCCCCTGCCGGCCCTCGGATACTGCCACCATCCTGTACACCTCGGGCACCACAGGCAAACCAAAGGGAGCCCTCGGCACCCACTTCGCCCTGGTGGAACAGACTTCCGTCATCCTGACGTCCGTCATGGACTTCAAGCCGGGCGATGTCCTCTTCGGCGGGCTGCCGCTCTTCCACACCTTCGGCCAGACAGTCGTTCTCAACGCGGGGCTGCGGGCCGGCGCCACCATCGTCATGATGCCCCGGTTCAGCGGCGAGGGCGCCATCACGCTGATGGCCCGGCACAATGTCAACATCTTCCTGGGAGTGCCGACCATGTATGTTGCGCTTCTTGAAGCGGCCAAGGCCACTGATGTCCGCCCGGCTGCCCTCCGCTACGGCGTCTCGGGCGGCGCCTCCCTCCCGCTGGCCGTCATGGACAAATTCCGCGATGTCTTCGGGGTGGAAATCCACGAAGGCTACGGCCTGACCGAAACATCCCCCGTTGCCGCGTTCAACCATGTCGGGACCCCACCCCGGCCCGGCACCATCGGGGTGGCCATTTGGGGCGTCGACATCGAAATCGCCAGCGCCGAAACGGTCGAAAGCATCGAGCTGCTGCCCCGGGGCGAACTTGGCGAGCTCGTCATCCGCGGACACCTGCTGATGAAGGGCTACCTCAACAGACCGGAGGCCACAGCCGAGGCGATCGTCGACGGCTGGTTCCGCACCGGCGACCTTGGGACGAAGGACGACGACGGCTACCTGACCATCGTCGACCGCAAAAAGGACATGATCATCCGCAACGGCTACAACGTCTACCCCCGCGAGGTGGAGGAAATCCTCCTTACCCACCCGGAGGTCGTCAGCGCCGCGGTCTACGGAATCCCGCACGACGTCCATGGCCAGGAAATTGCGGCCGCGATCGTTCTCGACGCGGGAGCCGCCGCCACAGAAACAGACTTGATGGAATTCGCAAGCGCCCAGCTCGCCGCGTACAAGTATCCGCGCGTCATCAGGCTGCTCACGGAGCTCCCCCTCGGGCCCAGCGGAAAAATCCTCAAGCGAAACCTGGTGGCCGGGCCCGTCGGGTCCTAGAGGGCCAGGTGTCCCGGCAGAGCGGACCCGGGAGCCGGAGACTGAAAACTGCCGGGCCTGGCGAGCAGCATCACAAGGTTGCGGCTTCTTCCTGCGCCAGCCTGATCATCCGAAGTTCGTCCTCCACCGCGCGGGCTGGCCAATAGTCCTTCGCCAGCTCGCCTGCCCGGGCTCGGTCTGCCGCCGGGAACAGCTTGCTGAACAGCCCGGCGGCGTGAAGCAGGGCGATCAGCGCGGTGGTCCTCTCATCGGGCGCCGTGGCGTCAGGCTTCGCCGCATCAGCTGCCTTGGGCGTCGCGGCTTCAGTCACCCCGGCTTCGGGCGCCTGGGCTTCGGCCGCCCCGGCCTGAGGCTCCGCGGCTTCAGGCTTGGCGGCTTCAGGCTCCGCGGCTTCAGGCTTGGCGGGAGCCGACGGCGCACCGCTGAGTGCCGCGTCGATCTTCTGCAGGAGCGCAGCTTCCGGACCGTGGTCCTTCTCCGGGTACCGGGTGGATTTGAACAGACCAAGGTGTTTTTCGCCGGCCTGTTCCACGATGCCCCGTGACGCCATCTGCTCGTAGACTCGCTGCACCTCGGCGCGGCCCTCCAGCATGGAGACCCACCGCTTGGGAGTATGGGGCCGGGATTTGCCACGGATGAGCTCGAGCTCGCGCTGGAAGTCCGTTTGCGGGGCGGCGCCGGTGGCCTTGACGTTCTTGCCCTGCAGCTCGATGGCACCGATCATGTCCAGCTCGGCCAGTATTGCCCCGGCCAAGGTGGTCCTGAGTGCGAACACCGGCACTTCAGGTTTGCCGTCCTTGTCGTTCGTTGCCAAAAGCAGGAAGGCCTGGGGAAGGCTCAGTTCCGCCGCCTCGGGAGTTTCAGGTGTCTTAGCATCCATACGCTCATGGTGGCGCAGTTCCGCTGCCACCACAATGAGGATTTGTACCCCTCTGCGGAGCAGATTAGACGTGCTGATCGACGAGTACCGGGTTGCCGTCCGGATCCAGGACGATGAAGCTCGCCGGCCCCGCCGTCGCCTCATCTGCCTCGGCAAGGAACTCCGTGCCCGTGGCTTTCAGTTCCCGCTGGAGCTCGCGGACGTCGGTGAACGGTTCCACCGCCTCCGCGTTCTGGTTCCAGCCCGGGTTGAAGGTGAGCATGTTCTTCTCAAACATCCCCTGGAAGAGGCCGATGACAGTCTCGCCGTTCTTCAGGATCAGCCAGTTCTGGGTGATGTCACCCCCAAAACTGCTGAAACCGAGTTTCTCGTAGAACGCAGCAGAGGCCGCGATGTCCTTGACGGTGAGGCTGATGGAAAAGGCGCCGAGTTGCATGTGTTGCTCCACTCTCCAGGGGACGGATCTTACCGATGATACGCGCGGCTGTCTCAGACGAGGGCGCGGGACCGGTCCGGAGTCACTGCGTCCTTGAGGAACGACGGCGGAAGGTCCCGCCGTCGTCAAACAAGGTACCCAAGGGGGTATACAGCTATACCCCCAGGGGTATAGAGTGATTATCGCCACAGTGTTTAAAAGCTCCAGAGAGGCGTCTATTCCATGAATATGCACCACGAGATCCTGATCATCGGAGGCGGCAACGCGGGACTGAGCGTTGCAGCCCGGCTGCGTAATGCAGGCCGGACTGATATCGGTGTGATCGAGCCGAGCGAGCAGCACTATTACCAGCCGCTGTGGACCCTGGTCGGCGGAGGCGTCGCCAGCCAGAAGGAAACGGTCCGCCCCCAGGCATCCGTCATGCCCCAGGGCGTTGCCTGGATCAAGGACGCCGCCGCGGACATTGACCCTGAACACCGCAGCGTCGCACTCTCCTCCGGCGGTTCCGTCACGTACGACTATCTGGTGGTCTGTCCCGGCATCCAGCTGGACTGGGACAAGATCCCGGGCATGGCCGAGGCCATGGAATCCCCGGCGGCGTCCAGCAATTACCGGTACGACCTGGCACCCAAGACCTGGGACATGATCCGGAACCTGAAGTCCGGGACGGCCATTTTCACTCAGCCCTCGGGTCCGATCAAGTGTGCCGGAGCCCCGCAGAAAATCGCCTACCTGGCAGCCGACTACTGGCGCAAGCAGGGGGTGCTGGACGACATCCGGGTCGTCATGGTTCTGCCGACGCCGGGCATGTTCGGGGTCAAGGTCTTCGCCGATGAGCTTGAGCGGGTGGTTGCCAAATACGGCATCAAAGTCCGCTTCAACAGCGAGATGACCGCGGTGGATCCGGCCGCTCGCGTCGCGGTGATTACGGACAACGCGGCCGGCACCGAGGAATCGCTGCACTACGACCTGCTCCATGTCGTGCCGCCGCAGTCGGCCCCGGACTGGCTCAAGCGCACGCCGCTGGCAGATCCGGCCAACCCCGCAGGTTACGTCGACGTCGACAAACACACCATGCGGCACAAGCGCTACCCGGAAATTTTCGCCCTGGGCGACGCCGGGTCCACGCCGAACTCGAAGACCGGAGCGGCGATCCGCAAGCAGGCCCCCGTGCTGGTGGAGAACCTGCTGGCCGCCCTGGACGGCGGAAACCCGTCGGCCCAGTACGGAGGGTACGCCTCCTGTCCGCTGACCACAGCGCGGGGGAAGATGCTGCTGGCTGAGTTTGATTACACGCTCCAGCCCGCCCCCAGCATCCCCTTCATCGACACCACCAAGGAACGCAGCGACATGTGGCTGCTCAAGCGCTACGCGCTGCCGTTTATGTACTGGAACCTGATCCTCAAGGGCCGCGTCTGAGTTCACCCAGCACCACAGCGGCGGCGAAGCACTACGACGACGGCGGGAGTCTCCCGCCGTCGTCGACGCATCCACGAGGCAGGGCCGCCGCACTGTACGGCTAATCCCCCCCTCCGTGTCTTTCCTAGAGGATCTAGGAAAACCCCTTGCGGGCGATAGAATCACGCTATGACGACGTCACCCAGTACGCCACCGCCAGGTTTCTCGCGACGTATCCTCCGGGATGAGGTGTACGACTACATCGTCGACGTCCTGCTCGAAGGAGGGCTGGAGCCCGGCTCTTCCCTCAACATCGACTCGCTTGCACGCCAGCTTGACGTCTCCCCCACCCCCGTCCGCGAGGCCCTGGTGCAACTTGAGCACACCGGCCTCGTCCGGCGCGTCGCGCTGAAAGGCTACAAGGTTGCCCCGCCGCTCAGTGAAGAGCAGATGAAGGAACTCTTCGACGCCCGGGAGGTCGTGGAGGTCGCGGCCGTCCAGCGCGCCGCCGGGCATCTGGAGGAGTTGCTGCCCGCGCTGGAAGATGCCCACGAAAAGCACCGCCAGGCCGCGGAGCTGTTCCAGGGCATCGAACCTGCCGGCCGGACTGCCGGCTACCGCAAGTATTTCGAGGCCGACTGGAACTTCCACGAAACCATCCTGCGCAACTGTGGAAACCGTTACCTGCACCAGATGGCCGAGTCCACGAGCACGCACACACACCGCATGAGGCAGAGCGCGAGCGAAGGCTCCGACGACACCGCCCTGGCGCTTGCCGAACATGAAGCCGTCCTCAAGGCCTTCCAGCGCGGCGACGTCCCGGCTGCGGCCCAGGCGATGGCAGCCCACATCTCGAATGCCCGGACGCGGGCAATCAACAAAGACCAGCCGTAACTTTCAGATACTCCCGCCACAACTGCTTGCATCTCGACATGACCGATGTCACACTCATTCGTAGATCCAATAGGATCTTGGATTGAGTCCCTCCGGGGATCCGCTTTGGTTGTCAAAGGAGATAAGAAGTGACGAAAGTATCCAAAGTTGTTGGTATAACGGGGATCTGCGCGGCGGGGCTGTTGGCCCTGACCGGATGCGGAGCATCCAATGCGGGCGCAGCCCAGGGGCAGGCCTTTACGCCCAAGGGCGACGTCACCATGATCGTGCCCTTCGGAGCAGGCGGTGGCAGTGACCTTTCGGGCCGGGCCATCGCGTCCGGGCTGGAGGACATCGCGGGGGTGAATATCAACACGGAGAACCGGGAGGGCGGATCCGGGGCTGTTGGCTACGCCAGCTTCCTTGCCCAGGACGGCAAACCTGATCACCTGCTCGCCACCGAAACTGCGATGCTGGCCCTGCCGCTGACCCAGGATGTTCCCTTCACCTACGAGAGCTTCACCCCGATCATGAAGCTGGGCGACGACTACACACTCTTGACGGTCAGCCCGGATTCGCCCCATCAGACCTGCGAAGCCGTAGTCAAGGCCGCGGGCAGCGGCCGGGTCGTTGCCGCCGTCTCCGGCTCCACCAGCCTGGACCAGATCGTCTTCACCCTGATCGAGCAGGAGGAAGGGATCAAATTCGACCGGGTCCCCTACGAGTCAGGCAATGAGGTGGTAGCCGCACTCCTGGGCGGCCAGGTCGACGTCATCTCGGTGAACCCCGGTGAGGTTCTTGGCCAGCTCGAGGCCGGCACCCTCAAGCCCCTCTGCGCCCTTGCGGACAAGCGGTATGAGCTCGAGGCCCTGAAGGACATCCCGACGGCCACCGAGCAGGGAATTGCTGTCTCCTTTGCGCAGTTCCGTGGCTTCATCGCCCCGGGCAACATCACGGCCGAACAGAAGCAGTACTGGATTGATGCGGCCAAGAAGTTCGAGCAGACCGACGGCTACAAAAAGTACATCGAGGAGAACGTACTGCAGCCCAATGCGGTCTACGGGGACGACTTCAAGACCTACCTTGCCGGAAACTCCGAAGCCCTCGCCAAAGTCCTGGGCAAATAAGCATGCACTCCGCTATCCAGAGGTTCATCCCTAATGCGGTCATCATTTCCCTGGGCATCGCGGCGGCAGTCATGGGTGCCGGCTACGGCGTGCTGGGCGATGACGGCCGCATCGGGCCGGGATTCCTCCCCACGGTCGCCGGCGCCTTGATGGCGTTCTTCGCGGCCGTGAACATGCTGACCTCCGGGAGGAAGCAGACAGCGACCCTGGACAGCGTGGTGGAGGAGCAGATTCCCGGGATCGATCATGGGGAAGCCTCCCCGGACCTGGGCGCGGCCGGCGGGGACCCGGACATCTACGGCCGCACCCAACGCCAGCGGGACAGAATGCTCTGGACCGTCATCGGCATAGTGCTCGCCACGGTCGTCCTGGTTCCGCTGCTCGGCTTTATGCTCGCCTTCGCGGCCATGCTCCTGGTGATTGCCGTGGTCGTCGAACGGCGCAAGGTCCTGCCCTCACTGATGGTCAGCGCAGTCACCCTCGCCGTCACGTACGCCATCTTCGTCATGTTCCTCCGAGTGCCGCTGCCCCAGGGCATCCTCGGAATCTAGGAGAACTCAATGCTGGACAATCTCATGCTCGGGTTCTCAACCGCGCTGACCTTCGAAAACCTGCTGTGGTGCTTCGTTGGCGTTCTAGTGGGCACGGTCATCGGCCTGATGCCCGGCCTCGGTTCGACCACGGGCATCGCCATCCTCATCCCCCTGACGCTGGGCATGGAACCGGTGACGGCACTCATCATGCTCGCCGGCATCTACTACGGCGCCCAGTACGGCGGCACCATCACGTCCGTCCTCATCTCCACGCCGGGCGAAGCCGCCAGCGTGGTCACCACCCTGGACGGATACCAGATGGCCCGGCAGGGACGTGCCGGTTCCGCCCTGGCCATCGCCGCCATCGGGTCCTTCATCGCTGCGATCATTTCACTGGCGCTCCTCATGGCGCTGGCACCTCCGTTCGCGCAGTTCGCGTTGAACTTCGGGCCGGTGGAGAACCTCGCAATCATGATCCTGGGCCTGATCACCGTGGTGAGCTTTGCCGGCGGATCGATGTCCAAGGGCCTCATGATGGTGACCGCCGGACTCCTCATCAGCACTGTGGGCATCGCGTCCGGGTTCAGCCAGGCGCGGTTCACGTTCGGCAACGTCAACCTGCTCGGCGGCATCCCGTTCGTTGAGGTCATGATCGGTCTCTTCGCCCTCGGCGAGGTGCTGCACCAGATCCGCGTCGGAGCTGCCGCCCCCATCCGGGCGCGGTTCAAGGACATGGTCATCAGCCGAAAAGAACTCACCAAATCGATGCCGTCGATCCTCCGCGGCAGCGTCATCGGCTTCCTGCTCGGCTGCCTGCCCGGCGCCGGATCCACCCTGGCGTCGTTCCTGTCCTACGGGGTGGAGCGCCGTGTCTCCAAGAACAAGGACAACTTCGGCAAGGGCGCTATTGAAGGCGTAGCCTCACCGGAAAGCGCCAACAACGCTGCAGCCAACGCCAACTTTGTTCCCACGCTGGCGCTCGGCATCCCCGGCGGCGGCACCACGGCGGTGCTTCTCGGCGCCTTCACCATCTACGGGCTTCAGCCGGGGCCGCTGCTCTTCGAACAGCAGCCCACCCTCGTCTGGGGACTTCTCGTCTCGTTCTTCATCGGCAACGTCATGCTGCTGGTGCTGAACCTGCCGCTCGCGCCGGTGTTCGCCCAGATGCTGCGGATCCCCTACGCCTACCTCTACCCGATCATCATCCTCACCAGCCTCGTTGGCGCCTACTCCGTCAGCAACAACATGTTCAGCGTCTGGCTGGTGGTTATCTTCGGCATCGTGGGGTTCTTTATGAAGGAACTCGACCTCCCGATCGCCCCGCTGGTCCTGGGCCTGGTCCTCGGGCCACTGCTTGAGAAGTCGCTCGTTCAGACCTCCGCGCTGGGCCAGGGAAACTTCATGATCATGTTCCAGAGCCAGATCTCCGTATCAATCCTGTTGCTGGCAGCCCTGCTCGCCGTGGGGCCCTGGCTTATCGGCCGCTTCAAGTCCACGCCTTCGGACGCAAAGGAACTTACCCATGTATGAGAGCACCAATTGGCCCATCGCCGCTGCACTGCTGCAGTTCCCGGGCACCAAGCCGGACGGCACGTCGGTGCAGGACGAGCCGGCCGAGGGATGGGCGCAGACCCTCCGTGAAGTACGGAACGTGGGGTTCGACGCCGTCGACCTCACCGACAGCTGGCTGAAGCCCGCCGACCTGCCCGCCCACCGGCTGGCCGAGTTCCAGGACGTCCTCAAGGCCACCGGCCTGACCGCGCCGGTCCTGTCCATTGTGCGGACCAGCGTGGTGGATCCGGTGAACGGGGAAGCCAACTTCGACTACACGCTCCGCTCCATCGAAGCCGGCGCGGAGCTCGGGGCGGGCACCCTGTCCCTGGGCCTGCACCAGCAGTTGACGCCGGCGCAGCGCCAGCGTCTGTGGTTCTGGACCGCGGACGGCGCCGGTGATCCGCCCGGCGACGCCGACACCTGGCAGCTGGCCGTGCAGCGCTTCCGGGAAATCGGCAGGAGAGCCGCCGACTACGGGATGCTGGTGTCCCTGGAGCTCTACGAGGACACGTATCTGGGCACCGCCGACAGTGCGGTCCGCCTGATAGAGGACATCGGCCTCGCCAACGTGGGCATCAACCCTGACATCGGCAACCTGGTCCGCCTGCACCGGCCCATCGAAAGCTGGCAGGAGATTCTGCACAAGACCCTGCCCTACACGAACTACTGGCAGGTCAAGAACTACTTCCGGGACGAAAACCCGGACACCGGGTCCGTCACCTCAAGTCCGGCGCCGCTGGAACTGGGCTTCATCAACTACCGGCAGGCCGTGCGCGAAGCACTCTCCGCAGGCTTCACCGGAGTGTTCTGCTGCGAGCACTACGGCGGCGACGGCCTGGGTGTCAGTGCCATGAACCAGCGCTACCTCCGGACGCTGCTGGAGTCCGCGCTGCAGTCGGGCAGCCCCGCCCCCTACCTCAAGGAAACAGTCTCATGACAGCCCTGCAGTCAGACGCGTCCACCTTCGCGGCGGACATGCTCACCGGATTCGAGGCAGCCAACCGGCAGTACGTGAAAGCTGTCGACGGCGGCGTGGTGCGGTCCACCGTCATTCCCGACGGCAGGGTGGCCCTGGTGGTCGGCGGAGGATCCGGGCATTACCCCGCCTTCGCCGGACTGGTCGGTCCCGGGCTCGCCGCCGGCGCAGTCTGCGGCAACATCTTCGCCTCCCCCTCCGCTTCACAGATCTCGCGCATCGCCCGGACGGTCCACCGCGGCGCCGGCGTCCTGCTGGGATACGGGAACTACGCCGGCGACGTCCTGCACTTCGGCCTGGCCCAGGAACAGCTCCGCGCCGCCGGAATGGATGTCCGTTCGATTGCCGTGACCGACGACATCGCCAGCGCACCCCGGGAGGAACTCCATAAACGCCGGGGCATCGCCGGGGACCTGACAGTTTTCAAGGTGGCCGGGGCCGCCGCCGACGCCGGGCACAGCCTGGATGACGTGGAACGGATCGCGCTCCGGGCCAACCACCGCACCCGTAGCCTGGGCGTCGCGTTCTCCGGCTGCACCCTGCCCGGCGCCACCAAGCCGCTGTTCACCGTGCCCGAGGGCATGATGGCGGTGGGAATGGGGATCCACGGTGAGCCGGGGATCTCGGAGGCACCCCTGCCTACCGCCGATGAGCTGGCCACGCTCCTGGTCACCGCACTGCTGCAGGACACCCCCGACAACCCGGGCAAGCGGGTCGCGGTCCTCCTTAACGGCCTGGGCACGGTGAAGTACGACGAGCTGTTTGTCCTGTTCGGCAAGATCAACGCCCTGCTGCAGGACCAGGGCCTGGAGGTAGTGCAGCCCGAATGCGGCGAACTGGTCACCAGCCTGGACATGGCCGGCGTGTCGCTCACGCTGTTCTGGCTCGACGACGAACTGGAAGCACTCTGGGCAGCACCCGCGGACTCGCCCGCCTACCGCAGGGGCAGCATCAGCGCGGCACCGGACCTCACGGTTTATCAAGAATCGGACCTCGACGCCGGATCCCCCCTTGAGAGCGACGCCCTCATCGCCGCCGCACCGCTCGGCGTCCGCCTGTTCCGCGCCGTGGACGAACTCCTGACCGCGGCCGAACAGAAACTCGGCGACCTCGACGCCGTGGCCGGCGACGGCGACCATGGCATCGGCATGGCCAGGGGCGCACAGGCTGCCGCGCGTGCCGCGGACCGCAGCGCAGCCCGCGGAGACGGCCTCGCCGCCGTCGCCCGCGCCGCCGGCGAAGCCTGGGCCGAGCACGCCGGCGGAACATCCGGAGCCCTGTGGGGTGCCGCGATCTGCGCGGCCTCCGCATCCCTGCTGCGTACTACCGACCTTTCGCAGGACACCGCCCTGGAAGCCGTCGACGCCGCGCTCCTGGCCATGCGGTCACTCGGCAAGGCCGAGCCCGGGGACAAAACAATGATCGACGCCTTTGTCCCCTTCGCCGACTCCCTCCGGGCCGGGCTGGCCGACGGGCTCAGCCTTGACCTCGCCTGGGAGAACGCCGCAGCGGCGGCCACCGCCGCCGCTGCGGCGACGGCCGCGCTCCGGCCAAAGCTCGGCAGGGCCCGCCCCCTGGCGGAAAAGAGCCTGGGGCACCCCGACGCCGGAGCCGTATCCCTCGCCATGGTGGTCAGCACCATCGGCCACAGCATGATGAAGGAAGGCACCCATGGATAAGAAACTGCAAGATAAGAAACTGCGGATCGTCATCGGATCCGACGACGCCGGGCTCGAGTACAAGGAAGCGCTCAAAGCGGACCTGCTGGCCCACCCCCTGGTCGGCGAGGTAATCGACGTCGGCGTCTCCGGAACCGAATCCACCGACTACCCCCACATCGCCGTCGAGGCCGCCCACAAAATCACCGAAGGGCTGGCTGACCGGGGGCTGCTGATCTGCGGCACCGGCCTCGGTGTGGCCATCGCAGCGAATAAAGTCAAAGGGATCCGGGCCGGAACGGCGCATGACAGCTACTCGGTCGAACGGCTCGTGCTGAGTAACAACGCCCAGATCCTGACCATGGGCCAACGCGTGATCGGCCTGGAACTGGCCCGGCGCCTGACCGCTGAATGGCTCCACTACACCTTCAACCCCGCCTCCGCGTCCGCCGGCAAGGTCGACGCCATCTGCTCCTATGAGGAAGTAACAGCATGAACTCCACGTCCCCGCTCCCCCGCATCGCACTGACCCTCGGCGATCCCGCCGGCGTCGGCCCGGAACTGGCCGTCAAGCTGCTGGCCAAACCCGAAACCACCCGGGTCGCCGAGGTCTACGTCCTCGCCGACGCAGCCGAACTCGAAGCGGCTGCCCAGGCGGCCGGCGTCGAAATTCCGCTCAGCGACTCCCCCAAGCCGGGGTTCGCGGTCCTCCTCGACGACAATTCGGCCCCGGCGGAACCGATTCCGGCCAAGCAGGTCTCCCGCGAGGCCGGTGCCCGCACCCTCCACCAGCTCCAGCGGGCCATGGCGATGGCCAACGCCGGTGAGGTGGAAGCCATTCTCTTCACCCCGCTGAACAAGACCAGCCTCAAGCTCGGCGGAATGACCGAGGAGGATGAACTGCGCTGGTTCGCCAAGGAACTGAGCTTCGAGGGCACCACCAGCGAACTCAACGTCCTGCCCGGGCTCTGGACTGCCCGGGTCACCTCCCACATCCCGATCAGCGAGGTGGCGGCACGCATCACCGCGGAAAATGTCCGCAACGCCATCCGGCTGCTGCACTCGGTCCTTGCCGACTCCGGCCTCCAGGAGCCCCGCATCGCGGTCTGCGCCCTGAACCCGCATGCCGGTGAAAACGGCAACTTCGGCCGGGAGGAAATCGACCAGATAGCACCCGGCATCGCTGAAGCCAACAGCGAGGGCATCAACGCCACCGGACCTTTCCCGTCCGACACGGTGTTCCTCGCGGCCAAGCGCGGGGACTTCGACGGGGTGGTGACGATGTACCACGACCAGGGACAGATCGCGATGAAACTCATCGGGTTCGACCGGGGCGTCACCATCCAGGGCGGCCTGCCAATCGTCATCGCCACCCCTGCACACGGCACGGCGTTCGACATCGTGGGGAAGAACATCGCCAGCCTCGGCGCCACGGAACACGCCTTCGAACTCGCCGCCGCCATCGGTTCCCGGATCCGCGCAGCGAAGGTCGCCGTCTGAGATGACCACCAAGAGCATCACCATCGGCATCAGCACCAAAATGTACCTGGGCTACCGTGAGTCCCAGGTGTGGCTCGGCGCCGTCGCCGCCCTCGCCAGGGCCTGCGAGCCGGTGCGGACCGGTCAGGTGAAGCTCTTCGTGGCGCCAACGTTTCCCGTCCTCGAAACCACTCTGGAGCTGACCCGCGGAACTCCCATCCAGGTGGCGGCACAAAATGCCTCGGACCAGGATTCCGGCGCCCTGACCGGCGAAGTTAGCCCTGTTGTCCTGGCGGAAATGGGGGTGGAACTGATCGAACTTGGTCACGCCGAGCGGCGCCGGCAGTTCGGTGAGAGCGATGAGCTGATCGCGGCCAAGGTCGCCGCTGCCCAGCGCAACGGCCTCCAGCCGCTGCTGTGCGTCGGAGAAAACGCCCGGGTTGCCCCCAAGGAGGCGGCCCGGGCGTGCCTGGAACAGGTTCGCGCGGCCAACATCAACCCGCACGGGACGAAGCCGGTCATCGCCTACGAACCTGTGTGGGCGATCGGTGCACCCCAGCCGGCGGCCCCGGACTACGTCTGCGCCGTCGCGGACCAGCTCAGGCAGGAACTGGGCACCCAAACCACCCTGCTGTACGGCGGCAGCGCCGGCCCCGGGCTGCTGCCCCGGCTCCATCCCTCCGTGGACGGGCTGTTCCTGGGCAGGTTCGCCCACGATCCCCGCAACATCGCGCTGATCCTGGAGGAAGCGACGCTGCTGGTCTCACGGGCAAGCGGATTGAGGCCTGCGACGGCGTTCTGAACAACGCCGGCCGGCGCTGCCGTCGGGATAAGCACCCGTGGGTACCGCTCAGCAACGCCGGCACCGGGATTCAGGGGAGAATGGAACGCATGACCCTTACGACGTTCGCCCTTGTCCGCCATGGCCAGACGGACTGGAACGCCCAGCGCCGGCTGCAGGGGTCCACCGACATTCCACTGAACGACGTCGGCCGCGGCCAGGCGCGTGACGCCGTCGCCGTTCTGTCCGGCTACGAGTGGGACACGATCGTGTCGTCGCCGCTGAGCCGTGCCGCTGAAACCGCCGACCTTCTTGCAGCAGGGCTGGAGCTCGGCCCCGCCCGCCGCGTACCGGAACTCACCGAGCGCAGCTTCGGCCCCGCAGAAGGCATGCAGGACGGTCCTGAACTGGACGCGCTACGAATTCCCGGTGGTTTCCGGGGCGCAGAAAGCGAGGACGGTGCAGCTCTCCGCGGGTTGACCTCCCTTGAAGCCCTCGCCGAGGAGTTCCGCGGCCGCCGCGTCCTGGTGGTCGCCCACGGCTCGCTTCTCCGCGTGAGCCTCAGCCGTGCCATCGGCCGCACCCTGCACAGCATCGATAACGCCGTGCTCAACCTGGCCCACCACCATCCCGTTGACGGCTGGAAGCTCGAATACTTCAACGGCGAGCGGGTTGTCGCCGGCATTCCGGGCTGAACTGCAACGGCGGAGCGGCGGCGGCCGGAATGCCGGCCGCCGCTTCGCCTCACGCTGCGTCGTCGACCGCGACGACAATCTTGCCGCGCGTATGCCCTTCCATGTTGAGCCGGAAGGCGTCGGCCGCCTCCGGCAACGGGAACGTCCGGGCAACCTCAACGCGGATGTTGTGCTGGTCCACCAGATCGGCGAGCTCCTGCAGCTCGGCGCCGACGGGGTTGACCCACATCCAGGTGCCGCCGTGCTGCTCGACGTCGCTGTCCGCAATGGAGGCGTGGCGGCCTCCGTCGGCCAGGACAGCCAAGGTCGCGTCGAGGTTCCCGCCCACGAAGTCTGCGACGACGTCAACGCCGTCGGGCCGCAGGGCGCGCACCAGCGCCGCGAGTCCTTCGCCGTAGCTGACGGGTTCGGCCCCGAGCGACCGCAGGAAGTCGTGGTTCCTTTCCGAGGCGGTCGCTATGACCCTGGCGCCCAGCGCCGCGGCGATCTGGATGCCCAGGGACCCGACGCCGCCGGCGCCGCCATGGATCAACACGGTCTCGCCCGCTTTGAGGCCCAGACGGGTCAGGACTTGATAGGCCGTCAAGCCCGCCAGGGGAAGACCGGCGGACTCGTTCCACCCCAGGGATGCCGGCTTGCGGGCAAGGAGCCGTTCCGGCAGGGCAATATATTCAGCGAAACTGCCGCCGTGGACATAGTCTTTGCGGCCGTAGGAAATCACTTCATCGCCGGGCTGGAAGTGCGGCGCGTCGATTCCTACTGACTCAACAACGCCGGCCACATCCCACCCGGGAATCGCGGGGAACTGCAGGTCCATGGCTGCGTCCAGGTAGCCGGCCATGATCTTCCAGTCGACCGGGTTAACCGATGCCGCCTTGACTTTGACCAGGACCATCCCCGGCCCGACCTTCGGCATCGGTTCCTCGGTCAACTCGAGGACGCCGGGACTTCCGTATTCGCTGTAAGTAATTGCCTTCATGCAAGGCTGAACCGCCATTCCCAGGACACTATTCCGCCACGGGCCGGCGAGTGCGGTATCTCACCGGCCCGCCGGCTGGGCTAGTCTCCGAGGAACCGCAGCAGGAACGGGACGGTGGCGTGCATCGTGCGCAGGTCCCCGCCGCTGGCGGCCTGCTCGCCGAGGTAGTCACCGTGGCCGCCGGGGACGATCAGCAGGCGGGCGCCCGGGATGGCGCCGGCCATCCGCGCGGCATATTCGGCGGTGACAACGTCGCGGTCGGCGCTCACCACCAGCGTGGCGGCTGCGATGGTGCCCAGCTCCTCGTCGGACCACCCGGGGAAGTCCAGGATGCGCCGGCGGTCCAGTTCGAAGAGCCGCTCCAGGTGGCCGGTCTCGGGGTTGAGAAGGCGGTCGGCGTCCTTGTAAGTGTCCGGCATGTCAGCCAGAGTGGCCCTTGCCATGACGTCCCAGAACTCGTTCGGAACGGCATCGCGGCTCGCGAAGGTGGAGGCCGCGATGAGGTGCCTCACGGCGGCGGGACGCGCGAGCGCCAGGGCGATGGCGGTGTGGCCGCCGGCGCTGAATCCCAGCACGTCCACAGTCTCCACGTTGATCTGGTCCAGGACAGCGAGGATGTCGCCGGCGGAGTTCCCGGCGGTGAGGGGGCGGCCGGTGGGCTGGGTGCGGCCGTGGCCCTCCTCCTCAACGGTAATTACCTGGCGCTGTTCAGCCAGCAGCGGGATAAGCTCGCCGAAGTTCGTGCCGATGGTGGAGCCACCGCCCGGGATGAGGAGCAGCGGCGGCCGGCCGGGCACCGCCCGCCCGTGGACCTCGTAATACATGCGGACACCGTTGTTGTCCGCGTAGCCGTGGGTGAAGGTCACACGGCATCCTAACGCCGGGCGGTGCCCGCGAAAAGGGCTAGGGTCATGGCGTTCCCATGGGCATCAGGTTACACAGCTGTTCCAGAACCAAGTTGCCGGTGACCTCACAGGGGTACGGCAATGTCCGCCCCGCCTTCGTGTGTGAGACGGGTGCCAATCTGCACCATCGATGGTGCGGCGATGAAGCCCCCTGCAACCAGGGCCTGACCCTTCGTGAAATGCATGGCGTGGTCGAGGAGAACGGGCGGGACGTAACCGAAGACGGAGGCCAGTTCGGCGAGGTCACGGGGCGACGACATCTTCATGAGGACCAGGTTGTCGCACTGGCTCAGAACGTTGACGGGGAGTTTGGACGGTCGCTGTGTCGAGAGGAGAAGCCAAAGTCCGAATTTGCGCCCCTCCGCGGCAATTTTGGGTAACCCGTTCGGTGAGCGCGCGTTGAACGGGCGTGGCTGGGTCCGGGCTGCAGACGTTGTGGGCCTCGTCGATCACGATGAGGATCGGGCGACGCTCCTCGCGCTTCGTCCACAGGTGATCGAGCACGCTGAGCGCCGCGACCTGCGGTTCGGCTGGAAATCGGAACCCGCCGAGGTCAAGGACCGTGGCGCGTGGGCGTTCGTCGATGACGTCTTCCGCGGATCGGCCGCCCCACGCCCAGAGGTCCCACTCGAGCACGCCAAGATTCTCAATCCGCGTCGCGAGATCCCGCCTGGAGGTGGAGTCTTTCGCCCGCAGTTGGTCGACCAGATCGCCGCGGTCCGTCACGCTCAGCTCGTGTTCGAGGTGGACGAGCACGTTGTACTCGTCGCGGTCCAGGACCGGGTCGAGACCGAGGACAGCAGCGCGCGACGCCAGCGGCTGATCCAGAAACCGCACGCGGACGTGATCCGCTCCTGTGCCAGTGGCGCGGAGTACCTGCACATCATCAAATGGACCCGAACCCCCGGCGCGCGGCTCCCAGCTCCGCAGACGTACCTGCACCATCCAGCGTGCCGATTCTCAGCTGATGGGACATCACTTCTCCATCGTTCGTCGGTTCCGAGCCGGTGTATCACATCCAACGCCCCCAACTGAAGGCTGTCCACCCCCAAATCGGGTGAATCAGGAGACGGCCGAGCACCACGGCCTCGTAGACTCTATGGAGATTCGCAGTCTCCTCTATAGAGACGTACCGCCACAGGAAGAGCCATCGATGAAGATTATCGTCCTAGTAAAGGAGGTCCCCGATACCTACGGGGACCGAAAACTGAACCTCGAAACAGGCCTCGCCGACCGCGGAGCCAGCGAGGCAGTCATTGATGAGATCGGTGAGCGGGCCTTGGAGCTGGCACTGACGTACGCCGACGCGAACGCGGGCACCGAGGTCGCAGTCCTGTCCCTCGCTCCCGAGGGCGCCACGGCAACGATACGCAAGGGGCTTGCGATGGGCGCGGGAAGCGCCACCCACCTCTCTGACGAGGCGCTCCGCGGTGCGGATCTGGGACTTACCGCCGAAACCCTCGCAGCAGCGATCCGTCGCGTTGAGTTTGACCTTGTGATCACCGGCAACGTCTCCACCGATGGATCCGGCGGCATGATTCCCGCGATGCTTGCAGAGTTGCTTGACGTGCCGCTTGCTAGCGGACTCAGCTCCGTAGAGATCAGCGCCGACGCGGTGTCCGGCACCAGGGGCGTTGAATCCGGCGTGCAGACGGTATCAGCGAACCTGCCCGCGGTGATTTCCATTACCGAGGCGCTTCCCGGGGCGCGCTTCCCGAACTTCAAAGGAATCATGGCCGCAAAGAAGAAGCCCGTTGAGGTGCTTACCCTCGCAGACCTCGGGGTTACTGCCGACAACCCGGAAGCGGCGCGTTCGATCATGCTGACCATTGCCGAGAAGCCTCCGCGCGCGGCAGGCGTAAAAATCGTTGACGAGGGTGATGCCGGCGAGAAGCTCGCTGACTTCCTTATTGAAAACCGACTGGCGTAAGGAGTAACGACATGACTGAATACCCTCGTGACGCAATCCTCGTCGTCGTGGAGACCCTGACTTCCGGTGAACTCGAGAAGGCGGCACCCGGACTCTTCGGCGCTGCCGCTGCAGCCGGCACGCCCGTTGCATTGATACTTGCCTCACCCGGCACCGGGAGCGCCGCCGCCGCGGAGGCCGCGGCCCTCGGTGCTGCGTGCGTACTGATCGCGGAGACTCCGGAGCCTTCCGCTCTGGGAGTGCCGAGCGTTGACGCGCTGGCCGCCGCTGTGGAGCAGGTGCGGTCCGACGCAATCCTGATTTCGCACTCTCTGAATGGGCGCGACCTTGCCGGCCGGTACGCTGCCCGTGCGCGTGCAGCGATTTCCGCCGATGCGATCGGTGTGTCACGTGATGACGAGGGCGTCGTGGCACACCACTCCGTCTACGGCGGTGCCTACAACGTGACGTCAACGTCCACATTCGGAGCGCCGGTAATTACCGTCCGCCAGGGCTCCATTGAGGCGCGCGCCACAGCTCAGCCGGAAGCGTCGGAGACCCTGGCAGTGACGCCCTCCGGGAAGCCGGCCGCCCGGATCGAGTCGTTCGACGAGGCCGTTGTCGCCACCTCGCGGCCGGAACTGCGCGGTGCCGCGAAGGTTGTCGCGGGCGGCCGCGGCCTCGGATCCGAGGAACAGTTCGCCCTCGTTGGACAGCTCGCCGATACACTCGGTGCTGCCATTGGTGCTTCGCGTGCCGCAGTGGATGCAGGCTACATCCCGCAATCGCATCAGGTCGGCCAGACCGGGGTTTCCGTGTCATCACAGTTGTATATCGCGCTGGGCATCTCCGGCGCGATTCAGCACCGGGCCGGGATGCAGACCGCGAAGACGATCGTTGCCATCAACAAGGATGGGGACGCGCCGATCTTCGAGATCGCCGACTTTGGTGTGGTCGGCGACCTCTTCCAGGTTGTCCCCCAGCTGATCAGCGCACTTGAGGCTCGAAAGAAGTAGTGATGGCAACTCTCTCTCGGTCTATTCGGCGGGGCCTGCCGCGCGTCGAAGGTGGTGACCCCTGGCCTCCAGCAGGCCAGGGGCCCGCACACATTGTCACGGCAGGACCGACAGGACCGGCAGCCCCGCCGGCGCCTGTTGCCGGGGAGGGATCGGTCACCGCCGGGCCGGCAGCCGCCGCGCCCTCCGTTGCCGCTGCTCCCGCCTCACCCGACGCTGCCCCGGAAACGGCACCGGGCGCGACGGCGGTGACCCCTCCAGCCGCTGCGGTGGACGCAGGCGCCGCGGGGGCGCGCCAGCTTCGCCGTGGCCTGCCGCGCGTGCCGGGCGGCGAGCCTTGGCCGCCCGCGGGCCATGCTCCAGCATCAGTGTCCGCGGCCCCCGCCGCAGGCGCCCCGCCGACGGCGACAGCAGCAGCCACGCCGGCGCCGGCCGCAGCCGCTGCTCAAGCGGTACCGGCTGCGGCGTCGCCTGCAGCTGCTCCGGCCACGGCACCCTCCACCGCACCTGCAATCCTGACGACGGGAACCTCACCGCTGCGTCGCGGGCTGCCCCGCGTCTCCGGGGGTGAACCGTGGCCGCCGGCTGGACTTGCCCCGGCGGCCGCTGCCGCCCCTGCAGTCGCTGCCGCCCCTGCGGTCGCTGCCGGCTCTGCGGTGCAGGCCGAACCCGAACCCATCGCCCAGGCCCCGGCTGCCAGCGTGGCGGAGAGCGTTGCCGAGGCGGAGCCGGCCGCGGGTGCGACGCCAAGTGCACCCGCTGCCACCGCCGCCCCACCAGCTGTGGCACCGGCAGCCGCCGTCGAACAGCCCGTGAAGCCCGAGGCCGCAGCAAGGCTCTATGGGTCTCGTACGCTGGGCCAGTGGATTAAGCGCGTTGCGCTCCTCGCGGTCGGCGCCGTGGCCGCCGCAGCGATTCTTGTACTCGCCGCGCGCGGAGTGACGACCCTGCCGGGTGTGCCGGCGTTCCTCGAGAGGTACCCCGGCGAATACCACCTGCCCGCGACGGCCGAGCCGGGATTCCCGTGGTGGGCGCAGTGGACGCACTTCCTGAACCTCTTCCTGATGGTGCTCATCATTCGCTCCGGCTATCAGGTGCGCACGCAGCAGAAGCCGCCGGCGTTCTGGACGCCGAAGCGCGGTGGCAAGAAAATCAGCATCAATCTGTGGCTGCACCAGTCGCTCGACATTTTATGGCTGGCTAACGGCCTGATCTTTGTGGTGCTGCTGTTTGCCTCCGGCCACTGGATGCGAATCGTACCGACCAGCTGGGAGGTTTTCCCGAATGCGCTCTCCGCGCTCCTGCAGTACATGACACTCGACTGGCCCGTGGAGAACGGCTGGGTGAACTACAACAGCCTGCAGCAGCTCATGTACTTCCTCGTGGTGTTCATCGCGGCCCCGCTCGCGGCGATCACGGGTGTGCGCATGAGCGAGTTCTGGCCGAAGGACGCGAAGACGCTGAACAGGATCTACCCGGTGGAGGCTGCGCGCGCGGTTCACTTCCCGACGATGCTGTTCTTCGTGTTCTTCATTCTCATCCACGTGTTCCTCGTGTTCTCAACCGGCGCGCTGCGCAACCTGAACCACATGTTCGGCGGCACCGACGTCGTGAACTGGGTCGGGTTTTGGCTCTTCGCGGCCGCCATCGCGATCACGGCGGCCGGGTGGTACACCGCCCGCCCGATCGTGCTCGCACCCATCGCCAAGCTGTTCGGCCAGGTGAGCAGCCGCTAAGCCGCGGTTCCCGTTCCGTCCGGTAGCCCGGCATCGGCGGGGAAGGTCACGAACGCCGGCGTCTCCTACGGGTGCGCGGACAACGCGGGCCGGACTGTTAATTTTCCCCGCTACCGCGGCATTCGGGGCCGTGGTACGTTCAGCGTGATCAGGATGTCCCGACGCGGCCCCCTTGACCAGCCCGGCTCCTGGCACCACCCCAGAAAGCGGAGGCAACGATGCCAACACTAATGATCTTTCACGAAGTCGACGACGTTGAGCACTGGCTCAGCTCACCAAAAAGGGAAGAAGTATTCGGGCCGCTGGGCATCACGGTTCGAACCTTCATCGACCCGGCTAAGAGCCACCGTGTAGGCCTGATCGTCCAAGTCCCCGATATGGACACGTTCCAGCGGATCATGGAGTCCCCAGAGGCAGCCGAAGCGATGAAATCCGACGGCGTCCGTCCGGAAACAATCCTGACGCTCGTCGAGCCCTAAGCCCCCGGGCCCGAGCAGGAGCCTGAAGCCCTCGTGCGGTCCCGACGCCCGGCCAGCGACAGAACCCTTCCGGCCCCTGCGGCTATGAGGGCTTGGGACGGGCGCGTACGTGCATCCGCTCGCCCTGCTGTCCAAACAGACTGATGAACTCCACGGGCCTGCCGTCAGCGCTGGCGAACCAGTGCGGTGTGTGGGTGTCGAATTCCGCGGCTTCGCCGGGGCGCAGTTCAAAGTCCTTGTCGCCCAGCACCAGACGCAGCCGTCCGTTGAGGATGTACAGCCATTCGTAGCCTTCGTGAACGCGCGGGTCAGGCTCCGCCCCGCGGGCATCCCCGTCGAGCACCATCTTGAAGGCCTGTAACCCGCCTGGGCGGCGGGTGAGAGGAACGGCCGTCATGCCGGCATGGGTGATGGGCTGCAGGTGAATTCTCGGATCCCCGGTGGGCGGCGCGCCGACCAGATCATCGAGCGGAACACCGTACAACCTCGCGAGGGGCAGCAGGATTTCGAGATTGGGCCTGCGCTGGCCGGATTCCAGGCGGGACAGGGTGCTAACCGACACTCCGGAATCGGAGGACACATCCCCGAGGGTGAGGCTCCGCTCCGTACGGAGCGCCCGAAGCCGGGGGCCGACCGCCCCGAGAACATCGTCAAGCTCATTTGCCATACCCTCACTTTGCCATAACGGCAATCATGTTTGTCAATCCTGGCTCATGCGATGGAAGCTGGAATAACCGCCCAAGGACGCTGGCGGCGAACTTGTTCAGGACGCGACGAAGGACAAATCAGCATGGACCCCACACGGTTTGACGTATTAATTGTTGGCGGCGGCGCGGCGGGCCTCAGCGCGGCCACGACGCTGGGCCGGGCGCTGCGCTCGGTGCTGGTCATCGATTCCGGAACTCCACGCAACGGACCCGCGGCGGGTGTACACGGGTATCTTTCGAGGGACGGCATGAACCCTTGGGAGCTCCTGTCCATCGGACGCAGCGAAGTGCTCTCCTACGGGGGAACGGTCATTGACGGCGAAGCCGCTTCAGCACGGCAAACCCCCGATGGATTCGAGGTGAGCCTCGGAGATGCCCGCCGGTTCTCCGGCCGACGCCTCCTCGTCACCACCGGCTTGACCGACGGGCTCCCTCCCATCGACGGGCTACGGGAGCAATGGGGAAAGGGCGTTGTGCACTGCCCCTACTGCCATGGCTGGGAAATCCGCGGGCAACGGCTTGGAGTGCTGGGCACAGGACCGCTGTCCGTCCATCAGGCACTGCTGTTCAGGCAGTGGTCCCCGGATATCACCCTCTTCCTCAACGACACCGTGGAACCCACCGACGAGGAGTGGGAAAAGCTCGCGGCCCGGTCCGTCAGGGTCGTTGACGGCGCCGTGGCTTCTGTTGACGCTGTCGATGGTGTCCTCACGGGGCTCACACTCCGCCAGGGCTCCTCATTCGACGTTCAGGCCCTGGCTGTCGGAACACGGATGGAGGCCAGATCCGCGCTTCTGGAATCACTCGGGCTGAGTTCCCAGGCGCACCCGTCGGGGGCCGGACGGTTTATCGAGACCGATGCCATGGGTGCGACGGCGGTCCGCGGCCTGTATGCGGCAGGCAATGTCTCCAACTTAATGGCTCAGGTGATCACCGCGGCGGCCGAGGGTGTCATGACCGGTGCAGGGATCAATGCCGACCTCATCGAAGAGGAAACCCGGTGGGCCGTAGAGGGGCGCTTCGGCCCCTTCTCGGCCGCCTCGGAAGCAGCCGTCTCTCGGAGCGTGCTGGGTCACCGGCGTCATGGCTTTGATAATGGGCAGATAGCCGCCGAGATGGCCCCTTCGGCCACGGTAGAAGGGTGATTGGCATGGATCACCAGCCCCACCGGACCCGGGACAACGACCACCAGACCCACCAGCGATCTGGCAGCCATGACCAGCCCCGCGTCCTCGACCTCGATGCCGAGGTGTTCGGCGACCATCTCGCAGCCGCCCTGGAGTTGACCGGGGTGACTGCTGCGCGCCGCGTCGTTGACCTCGGCGCCGGCACCGGCGCAGGCAGCCGGTTGCTGCGCGAGCGGTACCCCGACGCCGCACTGACCTGCTGGAACGGGTCTCCGACGACATCGAGCTGGAACCCCGCGCCACACGAACCGTGTGGGTGGCCACCCCCGACCAGAACCGGGGGGCCCTGAGCCAGCACGTTCGCCGCAAACACTCGGCGCGGGGTCAGAATGGCAGCATGAGCTTTTCATCCTTCGACCGCGTACAGACACCCGTCCTGGATATCGGCTACGAATCCGCGGGTGATCCGGGCGGGACCCCGGTCATCCTCCTGCACGGCTTCCCATACGACGTCCGAGCCTTCGACGACGTCGCTCCGATCCTCGCCAGCCAGGGCGCCTTCGTGCTCGCGCCGTACCTTCGCGGCTTCGGCCCGACGCGGTTCCTCGATGACACGACGGTCCGCTCAGGACAACAAGCCGCCCTCGCGCAGGATCTCCTCGACTTCATGGATGCCCTCAACATCGACCAGGCAGTCGTGGCGGGCTACGACTGGGGCGGCCGGGCGGCGTGCATCGTGGCGGCACTGGAACCCGGACGCGTCGCCGGCCTCGTCACCGTTGGCGGCTACAACATGCACAACCTCGCGCGTTCCGGCGAGCCTGCCAACCCGGAATGGGAGCGAAGCTACTGGTATCAGTACTATTTCCACTCGGAGCGGGGGCGCCGCGGGCTGGAACGAAACCGGAACGAACTGTGCGAGCTGCTGTGGCGGACCTGGTCGCCCGCCTGGGGCGGCGCACAGCAGGCGTTTCCCGCCAGCGCGCCGAGCCTGCACAACCCCGATTTTGTCGACGTTGTCATCCACTCCTACCGCCACCGTTATGGGCTGGCCGACGGCGACCCCCGGTACCAGCGGTTCGAGGACCTGATCGCCCAGGAGCCGCGCATCACCGTCCCCACGGTGGTGCTCGAAAGCGGGGACGACGGCGTCGGCGGCCCCGCGGCGGTGGCAAGCAGAGACTGCTTCACCGGCCCCTACAGCCAAAGCCTCCTTCCGGGCGTTGGACACAACGTTCCGCAGGAGAATCCAAACGCGTTCGCACAAGCCGTGGTCAGCCTGTTCGACTAAGGTGCTTCGACGTTGGCCCCTCAGAGCAAGAGCTTGAAGCCCACGTGCGACGCTTCGAAGCCAAGGCGCTCATAGAACCGGTGCGCTGCGACCCTGGACCCGTCGGACGTGAGCTGGACCAGTTTCGCACCGCGGCGGCGACCTTCGGTGATCGCCCAAGTGATCATGGCGCCTCCGAGGCCGTTGCTCCGCAGGTCCGACCGAACACGCACCGCTTCAATCTGCAGTCTTGTAGCCCCACCTCGGGCGAGCCCGGGAATGAACGTCAGCTGCATGGTCGCAACAACCTCATCAGCCATCGTGACGACAGCGACCAGCAGCTGGGCAGGATCGGCGTCAATTGCCTGAAAAGCTCGATCGTAGGGAGCCCGGTTTTCGAACGCTGCCGAGTCGACGGAGGACCTGAGAGAGTCAGCAGCCATAAGCCTCACGATCGAACCCACGTCCGTTCCTTCGGCTTTCCGAAGAGTGAACGGACCGCCCGGGAGTTCAAGTTCAGCGAGAGTCATTTCCCCAGTATTCCAGCCGGCGGCGAGTCCCACTTCCTCAACCAGGCCAACCTCCGTAGGGAAAGTCCCGGGCTCCAGCCGCCCCGTTTCGTACACTGAGGGGGTTGTAGTGATCCCCACCACATGGAGAGAAGTCATGAAGTACAACCCGGCCACCGAACCGAGCCCATTGCCCTACTCTCCCTTCAAGAGCTGCACTATTCCCCGCCCCATTGGCTGGCTCTCCAGTGTCAGCACCACCGGCGTGGAAAACATCGCCCCGTACAGCCAATGGCAGAATCTGACGTCCGACCCGCCCATGGTGATGTTTTCAGCCAATCAGCACCCCGACGGGCGCCGGAAGGACACCGTGATCAACGCCGAGACCACCGGCTGGTTCGTCTGGAACATGGCGACCTATCCGCTTCGGGAAGCCGTAAATATAAGCGCGATGGCGCTGGGCCCGGAGGAAAGCGAATTCGATCATCTGGGGCTCACGCGCAGCTATGCCGATAATTACCCGATTCCCATGGTGCAAGAGAGCCCCGTGAAGTTCGAGTGCAAGTACCATTCCACCCACCGCATCCCGGGGGCCACCCCCGCCGGGACGGTCGACGTGGTTTTCGCAACCGTTGAAACCATCCATATCGACGATGCGGTCATCACCGTTGACGGACGGCTGGACATCAAGAAAATCGAACCCATCGCCCGCTTGGGCTACTTCGACTACACAGTGGTGCGGGAGACCTTCGAAATGCGAGTCCCCAGCACTGAACCAGACGCCCTGAAGAGTGAGGAAGGACAAGCAGCATGAGCAAGCCATTGCGCTGCGCCGTCGTTGGCGGTGGCATCATCGGTGTCGCCGTCGCACGGGAGCTGATCAACCAACTGGACGGTGCGTCGGTAACGGTCTACGAGAAGGAGGAGAAACTCGCCTATCACCAGACGGGCCACAACTCCGGAGTGGTGCATGCGGGCCTCTACTACGAACCCGGCGGCCTGAAGGCCACCTTGTGCCGCCGGGGAGTCGATCTGCTGAAGGAATACTGCGCCGCCAAGAAGCTCCCCTACGACCAGTGCGGAAAGCTGGTCATCGCCCAGACGGCCGAAGAGAGCCGGCGGCTTGAGGACATCTTTGTCCGGGCACAAGCCAACCATGTGCCCGGGGCCGCGATGCTGAGCAGCGACGAGATCAAGGACGTGGAGCCGAATGCTGTCGGGGTCTCGGCACTGCACTCGCCTGAAACGGCCATCGTGGACTACGCCGCTGTCACCAACGCCCTGGCCGACGACGTCCGCCAGGCAGGCGGGCAGATCCGGCTGGGACAGGAAGTCAGCTCCCTGGAGCAGCAGGGGCAGGGCGTCGTGGTGCATACCAGGGACGGCGGGGAACACTACGACCTTGTGGTGGCCTGTACCGGACTTCAATCCGACCGGCTGGCCGCGTCGACGGGGGAACCCTCCACCCCCCGCATCGTGCCGTTCTTCGGGCAGTACTTTCTCCTCGGCCCGGAGGCACGCGACCAGGTCAAGGGCCTGATCTATCCGGTTCCTGATCCGCGGCATCCTTTTCTTGGTGTGCACCTCACTAAGCGCATCGACGGCGAAATGATGCTGGGCCCCAACGCCTTCATCTCGTTCGGACGGGAGTCCTACTCCTGGAAGGACGTCAATGTGCGCGATGTGCTGAACTACGCGCTGTTCCCCGGATTCTGGAAATTCGCCGGCAAAAACCTGCCGTCAGCAGTGCGCGAGTTCCAGACGGTCATCAGCAAGCGCAAGTTCATCGGCGAGGCCATGCGCTTCGTCCCCTCGCTCGAGGGTGCGTCGATCGTTCCCGGCACGCGGGGTGTCCGCGCCCAGGCGATGAACGGCGACGGGTCGCTTGTGGATGACTTTGTGATTGCCCGACGCCGGGATCTGGTCCTTGTACGCAACGCCCCCTCCCCCGGCGCCACGTCCTCCCTGGCCATCGCCGAATACATCGTCAACCAGGCGCTCGAAGGGCGCGACGTCCCCGGGCGGGCCAAGGGGCAACTCCCTCACTGACAAAGGACGGGTCCCCCGACCAACACGGCCAGGGCCGCCATGCGTCAGCCCCGCCGGATGCCGCGACCGCTCGGCCGCGGCATCCGGGAGGTCTCCTAGCGGAAAGCCGGAATCCCGGTGATGTGGTTGCCCAGGATCAGCGTGTGCACCTCGTCCGTTCCCTCGTAGGTGCGCACGCTCTCAAGGTTGTTGGCGTGGCGCAGCGGGGAATAGTCCAGGGTGATGCCGTTGCCGCCGAGCATGGCGCGGGCGTCGCGGCAGATCTGGATCGCTTCGCGGCAGTTGTTCAGCTTGCCTACGGAGATTTGGTGCGGCTGGAGTACTCCGGCGTCCTTCAGCCGGCCCAACTGCAAGGCCAGGAGCGTGCCTTTGTTGATCTCCAGTGCCATGTTGACGAGCTTCTCCTGGGTCAGCTGGTAGCCGGCGAGCGGCTTGCCGAACTGCATCCGCTGCTGCGAGTAGTCCCGCGCCGTGAGGTAGCTGTCGCGTGCCGCTCCCATGGCGCCCCAGATGATGCCGTACCGGGCCTCGTTGAGGCACTCGAACGGGCCGCGGAGTCCCTTGGCGTTGGGCAGCATGGCACTCGCCGGCAACCGGATCTCCGTCAGCTCAATATCGCACTGAATGGAGGCGCGCATGGAGAGTTTCTGCTCGATGGGGGTGGCCTTGAAGCCGGGGGTGTCGGTGGGGACGACGAAGCCGCGGACGCCGTCGTCGGTCATCGCCCAGATGATCGCCACCTGCGCCACCGAGGCCAGCCCGATCCAGCGCTTGCTGCCGTTGAGGATCCAGTCGTCGCCGTCGCGCTTCGCGAAGGTCAGCATGTTTCCGGGGTCGGATCCGGCGGAGGGCTCGGTGAGGCCGAAGCAGCCGATGGCGGTGCCGGCGGCCATGCGCGGAAGCCACTCATGCTTTTGCTCTTCGGATCCGTGCTTGGCGATGGCGCTCATGGCCAGCGAACCCTGGACGCTGACAAACGTCCGCAGACCCGAGTCACCGGCCTCCAGCTCCAGGGCGGCCAGACCATACTCCACCGAGCTCCGGCCGGGGCAGCCGTAGCCCTTGATGTGCATGCCGAGCAGGCCCAGTTCCGCCATGCGCGGGACGATCTCCAGCGGGAACTCCGCGTGCTCGTACCAGCCGGCGATATTCGGTTTGATGTCGGAGTCCACGAATCCGCGGACTTTCTCCCGCACGGCGAGTTCCTCCGGCGTGAGCAGTGTGTCGATGCCGATGAGGTCTGAACTATCAGTCATGGTTCTACTTTCCGGTGGGTGTGGGTTGGAGGGCGGCCGGTTTGTTCTGCTCCGCGAAAGTCGCGCCGCTGTGTTCGCCGAGCAGCGGCGGCAGCCGCCGGTACGAGGCTGGTGTTTCCGAGAGCCGGATGGGGTTGGCCACCTGTCGGGAGGTCCGGGGGCTGGACCCGTCCGCGATCTCCACCACGGGTTCCAGCCCCAGGTCCGCGGCCAGCTGGATGGCTTCCACGATGGAGTTGACCTTGCCGGCCGGTACGCCCGCCTCGCTCAGAAGTCCCGACCATTCAACCGCCGGCTTTTTCCGAAGCTGCTCCTCAAGCAGGGTCTTCAGCTCATCCCGGTGGGCCACCCTGTTCGAGTTCCCGCGGAACCTGCTGTCATCGGATAGTTCGGGAACGCCCAGCACCCGTGTCAGGGAGGCAAACTGTTTGTCCGTTCCGACCGCCAGGGCGAGGGGTGCGTCCGCGGTCTGCAGCGTCTCGTATGGCGCAATGCTGGGGTGGGCGTTGCCCATGCGCTGCGGGGATTCACCGGTGGCCAGAGTGCTGGACGCCTGGTTGACGAGTCCGGCAAGCAGCGAGGACAGCAGGTTGACGTCGACCCGCTGGCCCCTGCCGGTCTGGTCGCGGCTTCGCAGCGCGGCGAGGATGCCTACCACCGCGTTTTGGCCGGTCACCACGTCCACCAGCGCCACCCCCACCTTGCTTGGTTCGGAATCCGGGGATCCGGTGACGCTCATGAGTCCCCCTACAGCCTGGACCAGGAGATCGTATCCGGGCAGGTGCGCGCCACCTTTGCTTCCAAATCCGGTGATGGAGCAGTAGATCAGGTCCGGGCGCTCCGCCCGGAGGGTTTCGTAGTCCAGGCCGAACCGCTGCATGACGTCGGGCCGGAAATTCTCAATAACGACGTCGGCGGTCAGCGCTATGTCCCGCGCCTGCGCGAGTCCTTCCTCGGTGCGCAGGTCGCACACGACCGAGCGCTTGTTCCGATTGACGCTGGAGAAGTACGTGCCCGCGCCGTGTTCGTCCACGGGCGGCACCCAGGCTCGGGTGTCGTCCCCGGCCGGGCTCTCGACCTTGATCACATCGGCGCCGAAGTCAGCGAGCATCATGGTGGCAAAGGGTCCGGCGAGGACCCGGGAGAAATCCGCCACCTTGATTCCGTCCAGGGGTGCGGCGGCGGGAGGGCCGTTAGGGAAAGATTGTGTGCTGTTCAACGAGCGTCAGCTCCTTCGGTTGGGGGTCTGCAGTCTCAGCTGGAGGCGGTCACGGGATTGCTGAGGGTCCCGAGTCCCGTCACGCGGCATTCGGCGACGTCCCCGGGTTCGATATGGACTGCTCCGGGCGTTCCCGTGGAGATGATGTCACCGGGAAAGAGCGGCATGACCTTGCTGTGGAAACTGATCAGGTACGCCGGGTCGTAGCGCATTTGCGACACCGTATTGCTGCGGCGCACCTCGCCATTGACCACGGTGGATACCTTGACTTCGGCCAGGGAGCCGGCGGCAGCCTCCACCTCGGCGAGGGGCACGATCCGGGGGCCGAAGGAGAAGAATCCCGGGAAGTTCTTGGAGCGGGTGAGGAACCGCGGATTGCGCTGCAGGATGTCCTCCGCCGTCTGGTCCAGTACCGGGACCACTCCGGCCAGATAGGACAGCGCATCCTCCGGCTCGACATTGCGGCAGTACCGGCCGATCACGACGGCGATCTCCGCTTCGGTGGTGGTGCGCTGGCTCTGTTCCGGGATCGGGATGTTCTCTTCCGGGCCGATGACCGTGTGGTCGCCTTTGATAAACGAGGCCGGCTCGTCGGGCACCGCCTCGGTGAGGTCGGAGGCGTGTTCCACATAGTTCAGGCCGATTCCCCAGAGCATGCGGGGGTGACGGTAGGGTGCGCCGTAGGTGACGTGCTCCGGATCGCGGAAGACGGCGTCGTCGGCGCTGGCTGCGGCCGTTTCGAGCTCCCCGAGCAGGTCTCCGGTGAGAACGTCGAGGATGTCGCCGGTGAAGCCCGGGAGCAGGTCGCGGACCAGCGCGGCACCGCGTTGCGGGTGGACGACGGCCGCCTCTTCGCGGGCCTGCCCGGGGTTGGCGGCGTCGGTGGTGGATCCGTCGCGGATCGCGCAGAGATGAAGGATGCGGGATGTCATGGAATTGTTCTTTCGGTTAGTAGGAACGGACGAGTCCGCCGTCGCAACGGATCTGTTCCCCGGTCACGTAGGATGCAGGTCCGCTTGCCAGGAAGGCCACGACGGCGGCGAATTCCTCGGGCTTGCCGTACCGGCCGGCAGGGATCGACGCTTCCGAGGCCGCCCTCGTCTCCTCCGGCGAGCGGCCGGTGCGTTTGGCCGCCGCTGCGTCCAGGGAGCCAACGCGGTCAGTGTCGATGCGGCCCGGGAGCACCATGTTGACGGTCACGCCGTCCTTTGCCACCTCCGCCGCCAGGGTCTTGAGGTAACCGGCGAGCCCGGCCCGCCCGATGTTGGACAACGCCAGGTTGGGCAGCGGCTGCTGCACCCCGCTGGAGCCCACTGCCACGACGCGCCCCCAGCCGCGCTCCCGCATCCCGGGAAGCACCAGGGCGGTGAGTCGGATGTGTTGCAGCAGCAGCTGGTGCAAGGCGTCAAGGGCCTGTTCGTCGGAGACGTCCGCGGCGCTACCTGGAGGCGGTCCGCCGCCGTTGAGGATGAGCACATCGATGGGGCCAAAGGCGCCCACCGCGGCTTCCACCAGCGCAGCCGGGGCGCCGGCGTCCGTGAGGTCAATGCCGATGCCGATGGCTGAACCCAGACGTGCAGCCTCCGCCCGGGCCAGGTCCCCGCGACGCGCAGCCAACACCACGTTGGCGCCTTCCTCAGCCAACGCCCGTGCGATGGCGAGGCCAATCCCCGAGCTCGCACCCGGCACCAGAACATTTTTTCCCTTTAAACCGGTCTCCATCAGGCCAGCACCACCCGGGCGGCATCGAGATGGGCATCGATCAGATCCGCCAGCGCTTGGGGCAGTTTCGGGGCGGGCGGCCTCACGATGGACTCAGCGATGATGCCGCGGCGGCGCAGTACTTCCTTGCGCAGGGCCAGTCCGACGCCGGGCTGGGCCTCGAAGTTCACCAACGGCAGCCACGGGGCGAAGGCCTCGCGGGCGGCGCGGAAGCCGCCGTCGTCCCATGCTGTCAGCGCGGCCTGGAGGCCCTCGGGATGCGAGAAACCGGTCATGGCACCGGCCGCGCCGGCGGCCAGCTCATCCAGCAGTCCCACTCCCCCCAGTCCGCCGTACACGGGCACGGACGTGGCGCCCGTCAGCCTGGCAATCGCCGAGGCGGTGGGCGGTGCTTCCGACTTGACGGCCACGATGAACGGGCACTGCGCCAGGACCTCAAGGATCTGTGCCGCATTGATGTTCACGCCGGACGCCACGGGGTAATCCTGCAGCACGATTCCCGCGCCCGTTGCCCGGTGCACGGCGGTCAGGTGGGCCGCGAGCACCTCCGGATCGGAGCTGTTGGCCTGGACCATAAGGGCTGCGAGGTTGCTGCCCGCCGCGTTAACTGCGACGCGGGCTTGCTCCAGCGACACTGCCGTTGACCGGGCTGACAGACCCACCACAAGAGGCGCGGCCTTCCCCTCCTCCGCGACGGTGCGCACAACCAGGGCCTGCTCCTCGGAATCCAGGGATGCCCCCTCGCCGAAGACGCCAAGCACCACCATTCCTGTGGCCGGTATTGCGGTGTAAAGCTGCACTTCGCGGCGCAGGGAATCGGTGTCTACGGCAAAATTCGTTCCGCTGAACGGTGTGGCCAGAACTCCCCAGAGCCCGGGGGCGAGGTGCGGGATTGGTGTTGTCATAGTGATGCGTTGTCCTTTCGGCGAAGGGCCATGGAAACTGCGTGTTTGGCGGTGGCCGGCGACGATGTCGCGGCTGGCGGCGGGCGTTGCGGGGCGCGGGACGCAGCGCCCGTGGAGGTCACGTCCGCGCCGCCCCGTTCTCACGGGACGTGGACACGGCGGCGGCTCCGCCCGGTTCGTCCCCGCGATGCCGGCGCAGCCCGAGGATATGGACCAGGACGCCCACGGCAATGATGGCCGCACCGATGCCGATGTAAAGGGGCTCCATGACCAGCATGGGCAGTGACCCGACGCCCAGCAGGACCCGCTCGGGCCAGCGGGCCGGGCCGAGAAGCCAGGCCCCGGTTGCCACGGCAAGGGAGGCCACCGCCAGGAGCGAGACGGCGAACGCCAGTGCGACCGTCCCCGGACCGCCCTGCAGGAGCAGCCCGACGCCGTCGTCGGACAGCACAAAGATGAACGGGACCAGGAACGCCGACAGCGTGTACCGCCAGGTCAGCCACATCGTCTTGATCGGTTTTCCGCCGGTAATGGCCGACGCCGCGAACGGCGACAGTGCCGTCGGCGGGGACACCTCGCTGAGCACCGAGTAGTAGAAGATGAACATTGCGGCGGCGAAGGCCGGCACGCCGACATCCTGGAGGGCGGGTCCGATGATCACCCACGAAATGATGAAGCTTGCCGTTACCGGCACGGCAAGTCCCAGGAGGGTGACGGAGATCGCGGAGAAGATGGCGGTCAGGAGAAGGCTGCCGCCGGCAAAGTCCACGATGATGTTCGCGAGCTTCAGGCCCAGGCCGGTGAGGGTCATGATGCCGACGATCAGGCCGGCGGCCGCCATGACGGGGATCACGGAGAGGGCGCCCATGGCGCCGAGGGCGAGCGCGTCCCAGATGCGCTTGGGCGTCAGCCAGGACTGGCGGTCTAGGAAACTGAGGATGAATGCGAGACCGGTGGCGTAGACCACGGCCCGGAACGGTGTCATGCCCAGGGACATGAACACCACGATCGCGATGAGGGAACTGAAGTGGTAGCCGAACCGCAGCAGCAGTTTGCCGACCGGCTTGACGTCCAGCTCCACCGCCTTGGTCTTGAACCGCCGGGCGTCCATTTCGATGGCGAGGATGATGCCGAAGTAGTAGAGGACGGTGGGAATGGTGGCCCAGATGAGCACCTGGAGGTACGAGACGCCGAGCAGCGCGGCGATGATGAAGGCTGCGGCGCCGAGGGTGGGCGGGGACATGATGGCGCCGATACCGGCAGCCGCCAGGATGGCGCCGCCGTGTTCCTTCGGGTAGCCGGCCTTGCGCAGCAGTGGCCAGGAGATGCCACCGAGCGTCACGGTGGTGGCGACGCCGGAACCCGACACGGTGCCGAGCAGGAAGCCGGCCAGGGTCACGGTCCGGCCGGGGCCCGACTTCGACTGCCCGAAAGCCGAGAACGAGAGGTCGATAAAGAATTTGGTGGCGCCCGAGGCGCCCAGAACGGCGCCGTAGATGGTGAAAAGAATGATGTACGACGCCGCGACCTCGGTGGGAACCCCGAACAGCCCTTGCGTCCCCATGACGTTGTGGCCGATAAGCCGGATCCAGTTAAAGGAAGCCGTGTTGAACGGTGCAGGGACGAAGGAACCGAGCGCCGCATAGGCGAAGAAACCGATCACGACGAGCGGGACGAGGATGCCCACCGTCCGACGGGCTGCCTCCAGCGTGACCAGGATCGCGATCACGCCCATGGCCAGGTCGAGGTAGGTCGGCGTGATTGCGCGGCGGAAAAAGCTGTCCCAGTCCGAGATGATATACGCGAACGGAACCACGGCAATTGCAGCGAGCATCCAGTCCAGTACGGGCGGGTTGTCGGAACTTCCGGCCTCCTTGGCCGCAGCCGAGCGGCCCCACCCGCGGTAGACCAGGAAGGTCAGGGGCAGCCCGAACATCAAGAACGCGGGCAGGTAGAACTGGGTGGGCATCGGTTTGAACACCCAGTAGAGCGCAAACAGGGACATTGCCACACAGATGGTTTTCACCACGGCGGCGGGTATCCCGCTCAAGTGGCGTGCGGGTTTCTCCGCCTCAAACTCCGCGATCAGCGCCTCTTCATCAATCACCCCGTCCCTGGCCAGGTCCATAGGGTTGACGTCGGCGTCCTTGTCCGCGTCCGCCCGCACGGTGCTCCCCTGCCGCGCGGTGCTCCCCTGCCGCACGGGACTCCCCGGTGGTTCAGGCGAGGTGCGTGCGTCAACGGCTCCGTTGCCGTTGGGTGTCTCGGTCATGGGGTCTCCTTGAGGGATAACACAACGAACGGGTCGCTGTCTTCGACTAACTTCCATAGTTCAAGCGGCGGGGCACCCGGGATGTACACGGTGCGGCGGCCCAGATCCGTTGCTGCCAGCGACAGCCGGCTAAACTCCGCAGGGTGCCCCGGATCGGGGTCGGTCACCCATTTCCTCCGGTCGGTGTCCCCGGCCGCCGACGGCGGTCCGGGAACGGCGTAGTACTCTTCCAGCACCGCCAGCTGGTCGGCGGCCAGCTGCGCCAGGCGATAACTCCCGTCCTCCTGCACGGTGTACCGCTCTTCAGCGACGGTGCCGTAGATGGAATTGCGGTAGCTCACCGCGAAGGTGTCCCCGGAAAGGGGAATGCTGGCCAGCACGCCGCCGTCGTTGCTGATCACCAGGGCGCGGGAACGGTGGGATTCAGCCGGCGCACCGGCCACGGCAATCCCACCCGCTCCCAGCATGCCGAGGCAAACGAGGCCGACGACCGCGGCGGCTGGCTTAGGCATGGGGTCCTAGCTTCCGGCCTTGTCGAAGTAGGCCTTCGAACCTGGGCAGGTCTCCACGAAGGCGACCTTCCCCGCGGTGGCCGGATCCATCTCGCTGGCTGCCGGATGGACCTTGATCAAGGCCTCCTTGTTGTCAAAGAGGGCGGTGGTGATGTCCTGCTGAAGCTTTTGGTCCATTTTCTTGCTGGCAACCAGGATGTTCGGCGAAGCGATCGCCGGGACGGCCTCGGTCTGCCCCTCATAGGTGTTGGCCGGGATGTCCTGCTTCACGTAGTAAGCGCCGTATTTCTGCGCGAGCGGGTCCGCGTACTCCCCGATGGGCAGCAGCTTCATGTCGCCGTCGCCGGCCAGGTCAATCAACGCGCCGGTGGGCAGCCCTCCGGACCAGAATCCGGCGTCGATCGTTCCGTCGCGCAGCGCAGCGATAGTCTCAGCCGCTCCGAGCTGGCGGCGCTGGATGCCCGAGGTCGGATCGATTCCGGCGGCCTCAAGGATGCGCAGCGCCCCTACCTCGGTGGCGGAGCTGGGCGCGCCGACCGAGACGACCTTGCCCGCCATGTCCTTTACGTTCTGGATGCCCTTGTCGTCAACGGTGACGGCCTGCATGAAGTTGTTGTAGATGTTGCCAAGGGAGCAGACCTCCTGGGGCTTTCCCTTGAATTCGCCTTCGCCTTTGACGGCATCGGAAACCACGTCGCCCACAGCGAAGGCAAGCTGCGCCGACCCGTTCTCGATCAGCAGCATGTTGTCCACGGAAGCGTTCGTTTCCTGGACGGTGGCGTTATAGCCCTCGACCTTGTCCCCGATCACGGTGGCGAAGCCACCACCCAGCGGATAGTAGACGCCGCCGGTGCCGCCCGTAGCGATGGACAACGTGCCGCCCTGGCCCGACGCACCGCCGCCACCGCCACCGCCGCTGGGAGCGGGGCTACCGCACGCGGTGAGGAAAACTGCCGGTACAAGGGCTGCTGCCGCCCACAGACGCTGCATGCGCCTCCGGGCAGGGATGGTCATTGCGGTCATGGTTGTTCTCCCTGGGTAGTGATGATGGTGTTGGTTGGATGAATGTCAGTTGGCCTGGTGAGCGTTTCTCCGGTGGCGGCCGGCGGCGCGGGAACATCTCCGGCGGCGAGGATGCCTGCCAGCAGGCGGTAGTACCCCACCAGCACCGAAAGCTCCGTAATGCCTGCCTCTCCGAAATGTTCAAGTGCGGCCGCATGTACTTCCGGGCCGACGGTTTTGCCGCGCAGCAGGGCACTCGTGAGGCCAAGCGCCGCGCTTTCGTCCGCGCTCAGCGTGTCCGGGATGTCGCCGTCGTGCAGCTTCTTCAG
Source organism: Pseudarthrobacter sp. MDT1-56 (assembly GCF_059383555.1). Classification (NCBI taxonomy): domain Bacteria; kingdom Bacillati; phylum Actinomycetota; class Actinomycetes; order Micrococcales; family Micrococcaceae; genus Pseudarthrobacter; species Pseudarthrobacter sp. MDT1-56. The sequence goes on along the minus strand of NZ_JBWZCK010000014.1, from coordinate 54,469 downwards.
CTCTGTGCCGCTGATGCCCACGCTCGTGGCGACCAGGCTGTGCGCGTACCACTCGTAGGCGGACTCCAGTTCCGCGGCGACGGCGCAGATGACCAGTTCCCGAGTGCGGTCCGGCAATGACCCGCCAAAGCGCAGGACGGCGCCCAGGGTCTGTACTGCATTTCCAATCGCCGGCGAGTACAGCAGCGCGTTGAAGGGGCCGCTGAGACGGCCGGCTTCGTCGACGATGGAAAACGGGCCGTTTCCCCTCGGTGGGCCGGCGATCGCGCCATACAGATCGCGCTGCTGGTCCGAGAGTTCGTGGGGGGCGAGGAGGGGAAAGCGGCCGCCGCGGGCGGATCCCGGAGCGCCAGCTTCCCACTGAGTCGATTTAGACAAGGGTCCTGCCCCCGTCCACGTACAGGACATGACCGGTGACGAACGCCGCCTGGCGGGATGCCAGGTAGAGTACGGGACCGGTGAGGTCGTTGACCGTACCGAGGCGGCCGGCCGGGACCATCGAGGTGTAGTGCTCGCGTACCCCGGGGCGGTCCAGATGCGCCCTGGTGAGTTCCGTGTCCACGTAGCCGGGGGCGATGGCGTTTACCGTTACTCCGCGGGAGGCCCACTCGCGGGCCATGACCCGGACCAACTGGTTGATGCCGCCTTTGCTGGCTGCGTAGGGACCGTGGTCGGGATGTGCCAGGATGCCGGAGACCGACGAGCAGTAGATCTGGCGCCCGAAGCCGGCCCCGACCATAACGCGGCCGGCGGCGCGGCCCAGCCGGAAGGCACTGGTGAGGTTGAGTTCCAGGATGCGGTTCCAGTCCTCATCCGCTGTTTCGAGAATCGGCACCCGGTGGTTGACGCCGATGGAGTGCACCAGGACGTCGAGCCCGCCGAGCCGTTCCTGGGCTGCTGCAACGGCAGCCTCGCAGCCCTCCGTGGACGTGAGGTCGAGGCGTTCGGTGGCCACGCCCTGGCCCAGGGCAGCCAGCCGGGAGTCATCGCGGTCAACCGCGAGCACGCTTGCCCCTGCTGCTGCGAATTCCGCAATGCAGGCGCTCCCGATTCCACCGGCGCCGGCAACCAGCACCCGGGCACCACTCAACCCGAGCCAGTCGTTCACGGACGCCACGACGTTCCGGTGGGCGGTTGTGCCACACCAGCGGTGAAGGCCGCGTCATTGCGGATTACTCGAAAGACCATTTGGATAATGTATCCAATTTTGTAATCGGATGTAACCCATGTCACACAACTTTATTAAGTCTGGCTGATCTTCCCGTCCAGGAAAGTACGGAGAGCATCCACGGCATGCTCCCGGTGCTCGTCCATCAGCGCGACAAGCAGCTCGGCGTCCCCCTCCGCGTAAGCCTGGACAATGCGAGCATGTTCGCGCTCCACTCTGGCCCGGTTGCTCTCCGCCCCGTAGTACACGAACCGGTACGCCTCAGTCGCGTCCCACAGGACCTGAACGATCCGTTCCAGACGCGGCAGGCGGGCCGCTGCCAACAGTTCGAAGTGGAACCGCCGGTTAGCCTCGGTCATCTTCAGCAGATCACCGGCGGCGCTGGCCAGTTCAACGTCCCGGGCGGCCGTCCTCATCGCGGCGAGTACACCGTCGCTCCGGTACCCTACGGCAACCCGGGCGGCCTCGGATTCCAGCAGCTTCCTGAGCCGGTAGACCTCCAGGAGGTCCGTGAGCGACAGGCTGGCGACTTTGTGGCCGCGGTGGGGCTCGTAGACCACCTGGCCCTCGCTTTCGAGGACTTTGAAAGCTTCGCGGACCGGAACGCGGCTGACACCGAATCGCTCGGCGAGAGTGTTCTGACGCAGCGGCTGTCCCGGCAGGAATTCCCCCGCGATGATTGCGCGGCGAAGCTCGGTTAGGACGAAAGCCTGGGCGGTGGGAGGGCGCCTGGACTCTTTCGCGGCGTCCTCGCTCACGCCGCCACCGCCAACACGTCTGCTTTCACCCCTGAATTCTAACTGGCGGCATCCGTGGCCGTTATCCACTGCCGGACACACCCCGGGTTCGAACGCTAGGACTGGCCCCGCGGCTTTGGTTGCGGATCTTACGTTTCGGTTTCGAAAGGCGCGCCCGCGGCCGGCGGCTCTCCTGCCGCGAGACGGTCCGATTCCCGAGCCCCAACAACAGACTGGGCTCCCCCGGACCCGGCTTCGGCAGGTGAAGGTCCAGGCGGTACGCCCCCGGTCGTTAATGGCGAGCCGGTCACGGTCCGCTGCCCCTTGGTCATAGCGGGGTCGTTGAACACCTGCTCGACAGGCGCTTCGCCTGTCTTGGCCCGTTCGGGATGCGAGTGATCCCCCTGCGCACTGGTGCCTGACTCCGCGGTATCGACCGCCTCTCCCACATCTGCACCGCTGCGGGAGTCATCGGCCTGGAGGTCTGCACCGGCCGAGGCGCGCCGGGCTTGGGATGTAGCGTCTGGGGATTCTTCTGGTTCCAATTTTCTGGACGCCTGATCTGCAGGCAATTCAGAGTCGCTGCGGTCTGTCATGATCCTCACCCTTCCGAAACGAATTCGTGCGTCTGCTCCGGCGCAATTCAAGTCTAGACAGAGCCGCGGCAGCCCAACAGGCCCGCACGATGGACCTCATATCAAGCTGACACGCTGATCACCCTGTCACGCCCGGCAAGCAGCCCCATCACGGCGAGAACCGCCATAAGGCCCGCTGTGACGAGGAGCGGAAGCGTCCAGCCCCCGCTGAGGTCGCGAAGACCCCCGAACAACACCGGCCCCGCCGCAGCCAGACCGTAGCCGAGGGATTGCGCCATGCCCGACAATGACGCTGCCTGCGGGTAATTTACGGTCCGGAGGCTGAACAGCGACAAAGCGATGACAATGAGGCTCCCGCACCCGATTGCCCCAAGAACGACCCACAGCAATACGAGGTCCGGCGCCAGCGCCAGCCCGAGAAACGTCACGAACGTGAGCGCGCTGCTCGTGAAGGATACAAGCCGCTGGTCCGGACCGCGGTGAAGGATTCCCCCTGTGGCAAGGCTGGCGAACACGCTGATGAGCAGGAAGACGGACAGATGGACGCCCGCAGTAGTGGCGGGTACCCCCTGGCTTTGTTCGATGGTGGGCAACCATGCCATCAGGACGTAGAAGGCGATCGATTGCAGTCCCATGAAGATTGTCACCTGCCAGCCCAAGGCTGAGGCCCAGGGCGACCGGTAGGCACCCTCCGGCGTGCTGGCGCGCGCGGTGCCTTTGCTGGGCCGGCGCAGCCACGGCAGGAGCACCGCCATGGCGATGAGAGCCAGTCCCACCCAGATTCCAAGGGCAAGCCGCCAACCCGCCGGGGAGGTTTGTGCCACGGGAACGACGACGGCTGCCCCGATCGCGGCGAAGGCGGCCTGTGTGGCGGTGTAGCCTCCGGTGACCTGGCTGACCCTCATCGGAAAGTCCCGCTTTACCAGGGAGGGCACCAGGACATTGAGAAATGCGATAGCCAAGCCGATCAGTGCGGTGCCCGCCCAGATGACGCCGGGCAAGGGCAAGGAGCGAAGCACGATGCCCGAGGCGAGGATCAGCAGGGACATCCACAGTGCCCGGTCCAGACCCAGACGGAAAGCGAAGCCGGGTGCCAGCGGGGAGAAGACTGCGAAAGCAATGAGCGGAAGACCCGTGAGGAACCCCGCTGCGGCACTGGATAACTCAAGGTCGCTGCTGATGTTCCCGAGTACCGGTCCCACGCTGACAAAGGACACCCGAAGGTTTACTGCGATGAGCAGAACACCGATGAAAGCGAAGCCGAATCTGGCAGTGCGGTCCGGCGCGTTCCGGGTGGCAGCGGGCATCATGCGTTCTTCCGTCCTTCGGGAGGTGAGGAGCACCCTTGCGCCTCTTGCGTTTCCGCCTTTGTCAGAAAAAAGTTGACTGGGCATTTCAATTTGCCGACAACCCACCTTATGCCGACATAAGCTGATACCAGAACCGTCTCTTCCAGCGCCCGGGAGGGTCATCATGGACTCTGAAACCGCCGATGTGATCGATCATGATGTCACCACCATCACCTGCGTGTGCGGCAACACCGTCAGCAAGGACGGGTTGATTCAGGCCAACTCACAAGGCGTCCCCATTTACATCGGAGACAACAGCCCGGTTCCCGCCGAGTTGGCGGAATGGCCTGCGGATGAGGACCTCTACACCCTGTGTCCCTCCTGCGGCCGGGTCTACCGTGACTCGGTCATCGAAGAGACCGGGACCGCGCCCGTTGCTTTCCGGGTCGACGTCACCGCTGGCCCAATTGCTGAGGCCATCCGAGTCCACTGGAACCTCAGCGCCCAGGAGTGATCCTGGCGAGCGGACGACGGCGGCACCTCCCGCCGTCGTCCGCTTACGTCTGGTGCCTACTGGCTGAAGGGGACCTTTTCCCAAGCCAGAACGTCCGCGCCATCGGCACTGTTGCCGGCGACGGTGAACCTGACGTAGTTGGTGGCGTTGGCGGATCCGTCCACTGTGATGCGCTGCAGGTCATCGGCGGCGGGCTGGCCGTAGATGTCCAGCCAGGGTGAGCCCTCCGCGAGCGGCTGGTTCTCGGCGAAGACGTGGCTGTCGCCGTTGATGAGGTAAACCGGGGCGTCCAAGCTGTTGGTTTCGTCGATGATGGCCTGCACGATTTCGCGGAAGCCGGACATGGTGTCCGGGTTGGCGGTCGCGGCGGCGAGCAGGGACGGGTCGAACATGTCTGCCTGGGTCATCAGGACAACGGCGCGGTCGTTGCGGCGTTCGGCGTCGGCGAAGGTGTTGCGGATCTGGGCCAGGACGGCGTCCGTCCGATGCTCAACTTCGGCCAACTGCTCGGGCGTGGCGGTGGTTTCGCCCAGGCCGGTCCACGGCTGCAGCGAGTTGTTGCTGCCCTGGATATTCAGCACGGAAAACGCCACCCGGTTCTGGGTGAAGCGGACGTTTTCCGGCAGCCCGACGTCCGCCTGGGTCTTGACCGGCATGGTGGCGCCCAGGGTCTTGCCCGGCTCGTCGAAGAAGACATCCCGCAGCTTGTCGAGCCGTTCCAGCGGGTTGTAGGCGCCGTTGTTGGTGCGATGGCAGTCCACCCATTCGTTGTCGCCCGGGGTGAAGACCAGCGGGTGCTCGAAGGTGTCGAACTGCGTGCGGATGTTCTCGTAGTACTCGTCCGAGCAGACCGAGGAGCCGTTCTTGATGTCGCCCACGTGGGTGACGAACTTCAGCGCGCTGTCGGCATTGATGTCACGGATGCGGGCGGGGAACTGAGCGATTTCGGCCTCGCCGTAGGGGATGTCGCCGATCACGCCGAACGTGAACGCCTGGCTGTCGGCGGTGTTCTCTGCGGCGGTGGCGGTGGCGGGCTGGGACGCAATGAGGCCCAGCGCCAGGACGGCTGCCGCCGTCGTCGTTTTGATGGTCTTTGAAGGCATGGCGGTGTTCCTCTTCAGTGCGGGGTTGGGCAAGAGGCGTGCGGCTTAGGCCGCGCGGACGGTCAGGAACTGCTGCAGCGCGGCGAGGTCGTCAGTGTTGATGTGGTCCACGCCGGCGTCGAAGAGTTCGTTCCAGACGGCTTCGCGTGCGGTGCCGGGCATGTCCGGGGTGGCCCAGAAGCGGACGCGGTAGCCATTGGCGTGCGCCCCGGCCACGTAGTCGCGCAGTTTGGCGCGCTCGGCCTCCGGCATGGGGCCCACGCCCTGCCAGGTGAAGAGCTTGGTCCAGTTGTCGCTGACCAGCGGCATCAGGTCGGCAGGCTTTCCGGAGGTGAGGTCTGCGGAGCGGCCATCGTAGAAGCTGAAGCGCTTCTCCTGTGCCTGCATGGTGGCCAGCGGGCGGTTTCCGCTGATGACCGCGGTGACCGGGCCGGTCTTGGTCGCGCCGTGGCTGTAGCGGCTCATGATGTCGCGGTGCTCGGCCAGTTCCTGCTCGATTGCGGCGTAGGTGGATTCGCCGTCGCTCTTGATGTCGATCAGAAGCTGCAGGCTGCCATTCCACTTCGGGTAGACGCTGTGGCCCTGGCCGCGGACCAGGTCCTGGAGCGGATCGAGGTAGAGGCTCTCGAGCGTAACGCCGGGCTGGACATCCTCCAGGTCGTGGGCAACCAGCAGCTCGCCGTCCACCAGCCACACGTCCGCTTCCACGCTGGTGAAGCCATGCTCCAGCGCATCGAATAGTGGGCGATCATGCTCATAGTCGTTGTGCGCATGCGCCTGGGCGAGCGGCTGGCCGACAACGACGGGAGCCGGCTTGGTTGCCTCTGCCTGGGCAGGGGCTGCTACTGCCCCGGCCAGGGAGGCGAGGACGGCGACGGCGGCAAGGGTGCTTTTCACGAACACGGAGTACTCCTTAAAGACAGGGGATTCTCCGCCCGGCACACGGGGACGTGCCGGGCAAAAGGGGGCGTGAAAAGACTGCTGGTCGCGGGAGAACGCTGGAGGGCGTGTTGGTGGCTGGTGGATGAACTGGGAAGGATCATTGGCGTGGTGGGGCTGAGGGAGGCCCTGCCAGTACACGTTTCTTCAGAAACTCTCATCCGCGCCCGGTCACCGGGTTGCGTCTCGAACAGCGTTCTATTGGGCCCAGTCGCCTTCGTCGTAGGGCCGTCCGCGGAAGTGGGCCCGGAGGTATTCCCCCACCACGGCAGCCCCCAGATCGCCGGCCTCGGGTGCGACGACGCGGCCGTCGATCCGGCGGGCCATCTTCTGGACGAACCGTTCCAGGCCCGGGTCGTCGCCCAGCCGGAAGAACGTGGCCTGCGCGCCGGCACGCCCCAGGCGGTCCAGCTCGGCCACCGTCACGCGGATGGTCTCCGCGTCCGGTGGATACGCGAACCATGAGTCGCCGTCGGCCAGCAGGTGCGCGGTGGGTTCTCCGTCCGTCACCACGAGGAGGACGGGCTGCATCGACGGGTGCTGGCGGAAGAACCGGCCGGCCAGCAGCAACCCGTGGTGCAGATTGGTGCCCTGCTCCCGCAGGGCCGGCAGGGCGGTTAGCTCGCCGATGTCCATGGACTGCGCGGAGCGGCCGAAAGTGATCAGCTGCAGCCGGTCGCCGCGGAACCGTGTGGAGACGAGGTGGTGCACGGCGAGCGCGGTGCGTTTCATCGGCAGCCAGCGACCCTCGGCGGCCATCGAAAAGGACACATCGACCAGCAGTGCGACCGCGGCCTGGGTGCGGGCCTCTATCTCCGTCACCTCGATGTCCCCAACATCCAGCCGCAACCCGCGGCGCGGATCGCCGCCGTCGGCAATGGTCCGGCGGATCGCGTTGGTGATGGTCCGGGTGACGTCCCACGGTTCGGCGTCGCCGAACTCCCACTGGCGGCTGGAGCCGGTCTGCTCCCCCGCCGCCCCGGCCACCCGCGTGTCCCGGCGCCCCTGCCGGCCGGAGAGCTGCTGGGCCGTGTCCCGCAGCAGCGACCTGCCAAGCCTGCGCATCGCCTGTGGTGAGAGCCGGAGATCGCCGTCGGCACCGCGCCGCAGGAAGCCGCCGTCGTGCATGGCCCGCTCGATCTCCGCGAGGGTGCGGGCCGTCACCGCGGCATCTTGCCCGAGCTGGCGGGCGAGGGCGTCCAGGTCCAGGTCGTCGAGGCGCGAGCCGTTGTAGGACTGGGAGAGCTGTTCGGCCAGCTCGTCCAGTTCGGCGAGATCCTGCAGCACACCGGTGCCGTCGCCTAGACCGAGCCCTTCCTCCCCCTCGAAGCGTTCGGAGCCGGTCCAGTCCTCGCCGGGGCGCAGGGCGCGCAGGCTGTCGTCGAGCTGGCCGAGCTGGGCCATGAGTTCGGGTGAGCCGAACGCCTGGGCGGAGAGCTGCATGAGCTCCTCGCGCTGCTCGGCGGACATGGATTGCAGGAGCCGCTGGGCGGCGGCGGCGCGCTGGGCCAGCGCGTCCACCAGTTCCTCAACGGACTGCGGGTTCTCCGGAAAGAAGTCGCCGTGCCGGGCCATGAACTCCCGGAAGTCCGCGTCGGTGTCCTCGCCGCGCCGGTGCTTGCCGAGCAGCTCGTTGAGGTCCTGCAGCATCTCGCTCACGGCCGCGCGGTCCTCATCGGTGGCGCTCTCGAGGGCCTGCTTCATGCCGGCGAACCGCTGGTCCAGGAGTTCGCGGCCCAGCAGGTCCTTGATCCGCTCGTAGGCTTCCCGGGCGGTGCTGGACTGCCAGTCGTAGGAGGCCAGTTCGTTGACCGCCGCTGCCGTGGATTTGGGCAGGTTCTGCAGCTGCATCTCCCGGAAGGCGCGGTCGGTGGTGTCCATCATCGCGTCGCGGGCCAGCTGCTTGCGCTCCTCCAGCACCGCGGTGTCAAGGAGCTTCTGCACTTCGTTGAGGGTGCCATCCAGCCGGTGGCGGCCCAGCAGGTCGCTGCGCCGCTGCTGCACGCGGCCGGCGAGATCGTCAAGCCCTTCCCGGCTGCGGCCGCCGCGGCGCAGGTACTCCTGCAGGGCGTGCCGGGGCGAGTAGCCGGCCATGACGTCCTCGGCAATGGCGTCCAGCGCCTCCGCCAGGTCCACCGGCGCGGCGAGCGGATCCGGTCCTCCCGTGTACCGGCCGTACCGGGACCGGTGGTGAGCGCTCATGGGCCCTCCTGTCCTTGGCCTTGGAACTGCCTGGCCTGGTACTGCTTACCCGTAGATCGTCGTCTCGTCGTCGGTCTCCTTGGAGATCCGCCGGGCGAGGTAGAGACCTTCCAGTGCCAGTTCGACGGCGGCGGCGCGCTGCCCGTCGTTGGTCGCGCCCAGCCGCTCACTGATCTGGTCGTAGAGGCGCGATCCGTTGAGGGACGGAAGGTTTTCGAGGAACTCCCGCGCGGTGACCAGCTCCCCGGTGGTCACCGAGGTGTGGCCGTCCAGCGCCGCCACGAGCGCACCCATATCGATGCCGTGGAAGTGCGCCCGCACGGCTTCCGCGGTGGCCATACGCAGGAGGTGGTCCAGGATGTCCTGTTCCCGCCCTTCCTCCCCCGATTCGAACTCAATCTTCCCGGCGAGGACTTCCACGGCGGCGTCCAGGTCGATGATCCGGGCGACCGCCTCGTCCTCCCCGCGCACACTGGCCCGGCGCAGGGCCGCCGCGGCGACGGTTTCGGCACCGGCGATAGCGAACCGCGCGGATACTCCGGAGGTCTGGTTGACCGCCGGGGACTGCCGAAGCGCCCGGGTGTAGCGGGCCAGGATCTCGAGGATGACGGGCGGGACGCCGGCCACCAGGTGGCCCTCCTGGCGGATGACGGCGACCTCGTCGTCGAGCTCGATCGGGTAATGGGTGCGGATCTCGGCGCCGAAGCGGTCCCGCAGGGGCGTGATGATCCGGCCGCGGTTGGTGTAGTCCTCCGGGTTGGCGGACGCGACCACGAGAACGTCGAGCGGCAGCCGCAGCACGTACCCGCGGATCTGGATGTCGCGTTCCTCCATCACGTTGAGCATCGAGACCTGGATCCGCTCGGCGAGGTCGGGCAGTTCGTTGATGGCGATGATGCCGCGGTTGGAACGCGGGACCAGGCCGTAGTGGATGGTTTCCGGGTCCCCGAGGCGGCGGCCCTCGGCCACCCGCATCGGGTCGACGTCGCCGATCAGGTCCGCGACGGAGGTGTCCGGCGTCGCGAGCTTCTCGACGTAGCGTTCCGAGCGGTGCCGCCACGCCACCCGCAGCCGGTCCCCCTCGGTGAGGACGCGGGCGCGGGAGTGCTCGATGATGGGTTCGTAGGGGTGTTCGTTCAGTTCCGAGTCCTCGATCACCGGCGACCACTCATCCAGCAGCCCGGCCAGGGTGCGGAGGAGACGGGTTTTGCCCTGACCGCGTTCGCCGAGCAGGACGACGTCGTGCCCGGCAAGCAGTGCGCGCTCGAGCTGGGGCAGCACGGTCCGGCTAAAGCCGAACATCCCGGGCCACGGGTCGCGGCCGGCGGCGAGCGCGGCGAGCAGGTTGTCGCGGATTTCGCGGCGCAGGTCCTTGTGCACGTGGCCGGAGGCACGCAGTTCACCAACAGTGAAGATATCGGGGCGATCACTCACCCCTCCACCGTAGACCTCGCCTCGGGACCATGGCACCCCCTAGGCTGAATCTGATGACTGCAGCAACGCCTGGACCTTCATTGGAGCCCCAACCGCAGGGCACGCTCCTCCTTCTGGTGCGCCACGGGGAGACGCCGACGACGGGAACGGTGCTGCCGGGGCGGGCTCCGGGACTGCATATTTCCGACCGCGGCCGGGCCCAGGCTGAACGGGTTTCTGAACGGCTCGCTGGTCTTCCGATCGACGCCCTCTATTCCTCCCCACTGGAGCGTGCCTGCGAGACGGCGGAGCCGACGGCGGCCCGCACGAGGCTTGACGTGAAGCACGACGACGGCCTGCTCGAGTGCGACTTCGGCGACTGGACGGGCGCCGCGATCGCCGACCTGGCGGCCCTGCCGGAATGGCAGACCGTACAGCACCGTCCTTCCGCATTCCGCTTCCCGGACGGCGAGAGCTTTCCGGAAATGCAGGCACGGATCGTCGGAGCGATAGAGGCACTATGCGCAGCGCACGCCGGGGGTGTCGTCGTCTGCTTTTCCCACGCCGACCCCATCAAGGCCGCCGTCGCCCATGCCCTGGGCACCCCGCTGGACCTCTTCCAGCGCATCGTCATCAGCCCAGGCTCGGTGTCGGCCATCTCGTTTGTGGAGGGCCAGGCACCCGCGGTGATGATGGTGAATTCGACCTCGGAACCGCTCAGCGGGCTGAGGGCGTCGTGAGACGGGGCAGCCGGTGTCCGGCCGGGAGCTGACGCTGCTCGCCGAGGGCCGCGTTGAACTGCTCGGACGCATTCCGCGCAGCAGCAACGAGACGTTCTTCGTCCAGGTTTCCTGCGGGGACGACGTCGCGTATGCGGTCTACAAGCCGGAGGCCGGGGAAAGGCCGCTGTCCGATTTCGCGCCCGGGCTCTTCCGGCGGGAACGCGCCGCCTACCTGCTCAGCGAGTCCCTGGCGTGGGGACTCGTGCCGCCGACAGTGATCCGTGAGGAGGCGCCCCTGGGGATCGGATCGTTGCAATGGTTCATCGAGTGCGACTTCCAGGAGCACTACTTCACGTTGTACGCAGACGCCCCCGAAACCCACCACGAGCTGGCGCGGATCGCACTGTTCGATTACGTCGCCAACAACACGGACAGAAAGAGCGGCCACGTGCTGCGCGGCGACGACGGACGGGTGTGGGGCATCGACCACGGGCTGTGCTTCTCGGCAAGCTTCAAGCTGCGCACCGTGATCTGGGACTTCGCCGGCGAACCCATCCCCGATGACCTGCTCCAGGGCATCGCCCCGCTCGCAGAGGCCGTGCCTCTCGAAGTCGTCGAGCTCCTGGACGACGAAGAGGTCAGCGCCCTGCAACACCGCGTCCAGCGACTGCTCCACGCGCGAGTGCTGCCGGTTGACCGCACCGGCATGCGCTACCCGTGGCCGCTCGTTTGATCGCATGCTCCTCCGCACGTCCGGTTCCGGTACGGCAGGCCTCGGAACGACGGGTCGTGGACAGGCGCACGCGGCGCGGTCCTTCGGTATGAGAAGCACACAGAGCACGTGTCCCCCTCTGAGAGGATGCAGTATCTGGCGGGTCAAGACCCGGTCGCACTCGAAAGATACTGAATCGCCAGAAATTGCATGCAGGAAAGAAAAAGGCATTTGCCATCGTGGAAGCGGCTAAGCGCTTCGCTGCCATCGGCGTGACCGAGCCTGCTCATCTGAGGCCCGACGACGCTGATCACAGGACCGAGTACACGGGGGTCTCAGGCCTCGGCCCCGTAACGTGGGAGTACTTCACCATGCTCCTCAGCCACGACGGCGTGAAGGCAGACACCTGGATCACTGAATTCGTGGGGCGCGCGGTCGGGCAGCGCGTGCATTCTGAATTTGCCGGTGCCCTGGTCAAGGAGGCTGCGAAGAGCCTCGACGAAGGGCCAAAGGAACTCGACGACGCCATTTGGAGCTACGCCAGCACCACAGGGCTGAAGGACATGCCGGAAATAACCTGAGCCACCGGGGGAGGAAAGCGGACGACGGCCGGACCTCTCTCCGGCGTCGTCTGCCTACCTTATGTGCCGCTCCCGCTACAGCGAGACTAGACCGACATAGCTCAGCCAGAACACTTCTTCGGGAGCAGTCAGATTCGCATAGATGTATGCAGCCCGCCCACCGCGGCGATTCCCCCGCTCGACGGCTCGAAAGGAACCCTGCGGGATTGAGTCCCGGCACCACCGGTCCTCAACGCTTCTTGAAAGCGTCCTTCACCTTTTCGGCCGCCTGCTTCAGGGCCGCCTTGACCTGGTCGCCCCTGCCTTCGTTCTTGAGGCGGTCGTCACCCGTTGCCTTGCCTGTGGCTTCTTTGGCCTTGCCGGTCAACTTTGTCGACGCATTCCGAATCTTGTCACCCAGACCCATGGTCTTCCTCCTTGGAGAACTGCTCGGCGGGCTGCCGAGGGATCACAAATTCATGCTATCCGCCGCCCGGCGCGACGGCCATCCTCCACCCCGCAGCGCCGTTACGGACGTGCACAAGGTGCCCGTTTCAGAGCTCTCGATAGTAGTACAGCATTGGGTCTGTCCGGTTGGGTTCGGTGTTGGTGAACCCACGTGCTTCATAGAAGCGGCGCGCATCTGTGTCCTCGCCATCGACATTGATCTCAATGAGGGCACCGCCCCGGTCGCGTACCAGGCCGATTGCCGCGTCCAGGAGTGCGCTGCCGAGGCGGTGACCGCGCAGCTCTGGACGGACGTAGAGCTCGTCGAGGATCGCGACCGGCCCTCGGTACCAGACGTTGGGCCGGAAACACAGCACAGCAACACCGCTCACCGGCTCGCCGATCAGCAGGACCACCACGTCGTCCCCCGCCAGGAGCTGCGTCAGCCGCGATTGAAGCTCGCGAACGTCCGGGGTCGGCGTCGAGAACTCAGTGTTGAAATTATGAAGCAACTGGGCGACGACAGCGGCGTCGGCCATCGTCGCCCGCCGCATAGATCCGCCGGAGGTCATGAACTCATCTTGAGCACCAGGCGACGCGGTGTCCACCCTGACCCCCGGAACGCGAGGATAAAGAGCCAAGCACGCTGCGCAGAACCTTCGTGGGGAGCGACTCCTTGAAACCCTTCATCCCGAAGGACTTGGTGTCGGTAATGAGGGCAGTGAGGTTTCCCGGGGCCCTGCCGGCGTGGTCTTGGTTAGAACTCTCTGTCGATTGTGCCGGTTTCGGTAGCTGGCGCGAGGGTGCAGGCGACGCCGGCTGTGCTGGTAACGGACGACGTCGGCGTCCACACCATCGCGGCTGCCGTGCTGGACGTTCGGATGCTGCCGCTGCCGCTCGTCGCGCTGCCCAGGGTCACGGTGACCACGGTGCGGGGAATGCCGGCCACGGTCACCGTGGCGGCTGTCATGGTCGCGTTGAAGGTGACGGCCCTCCGGTTCTGGGCGTAATTGCCTTTGGTGTTCACCGTCCCCAGGTTCACCGTACTGCCGGGGCGTTGGACGTCCAGGGTGTCCCCGCTGTTGCCTGTGCCCAGGATGTTGCCGTCGCGCAGCCGGAGGGTCACGGGTAGCGCGGCGCCGGTCCATCCCGGAGTGACGGAGGCCAGGTTGACCTGTTGGCTGTACGTGAAGCTCAGGGTGTCTCCGGCGTCAAGCCTGGCCTGGATGCCGGTGCTGTTGGCGGACTGGACGTCGGCGCCGCGCAGGGGGCTGTTGTCCACCCGGCGCCCGGCCACGATGGCGGAGATGGTTTCCTTGCCGGCTCCGTCGGTGAGGACCGCGCGGAGATCGTACTGCCCGTCGGCCACGGTCCGGGTGTCCCACGCACAGGAATAGGGTGCTGCGGCCAGGGTGCAGCGCGTGGCCCAGGTGCCGGTTCCGGACGGCGCCGTCTGGATCCGCACACTGCCCACGCCCGCTGTCGAGTTCGCGGCAGCGGTGAGCGTGGTGTTGCCCGTGAGGTAGGCGCCCGGATCCTCCATTGAAACCGAGGACACGGTGTTGTCCACCACCTTGTTGGTGACCGCGGCCGACGTCGTACTGAGGCCCGCCTCATCCGTGGCGATGGCCCGGACACTGTAGGAGGCGTTGGCCAGGGTGATGGTGTCGAACCGACAGGAATACGGCGCCACGAACACCGTGCAGAGAGGCGCCCATGCGGTGGTGCCGGAGCGGGCGTACTGCAGCTGCACCTGGGCGATGCCCGAGTGGGCGTCCGCGGCCGCGGCGGCAAACGTGCTGACGCCCCGCAGCGGGGTGCCTGGATCGTTCATGGTCACCGTGGGTGCCAGGTTGTCCACGAGCACGTCGGTGACAGTTTCCGAGAAGGTGGACATAGATCCGGAGACGGCGACGGCCCTGAGGTCGTAGTAGTCGTTGGCGAACGTGCCCGTGGCCCAGGTGCAGTTGTACGGGGCGGTCAGGTTCTGGCACAGGGTGTTCCACTTGCTGGTCCCGGCCAGGGAATACTCCACACGAACGGCGTAGACGGTACTGCCCGGGCTGTAGAGCGTGGCGCTGAGGTTGACGGTGCCGGACTGGGTTTCGCCGGGATCGTTGAGGGCCACCGCGAAGCTGTTGGCCACCGTGGTCTGCACTGCGGCGGAGGTGCTGGTGAGACCCGAGTTGTCAGTGGCCGCGGCCCGGAGGCTGTACGCGCCGTCCGGCAAGCCCCGGGTGTTCCACACGCACGAATAGGGCGGGGCCGCCGCCGTGCACAGCGTGGTCCAGGCGCCGTTGGGCGGCTGGTACTGGATGGCGACATTCCGGATGCCCGTTTCGGCGTCGCTCGCTTCTGCGGTCAGCGTCACGCTGGCCCGCACTGTGGTCGCGGGGCTGGCCAGGCTAACCGCCGGCGGTGTCCAGTCCGCCGCCGCGCCGAACGTGTTTGCGGCGTTCGCGGTGGCGGCCGTGAACGCGGCTGAGGAAAACGCTGTGGATGTTGCGATGACCAGCACGGCCAGGGCTGCCACGATGCCGACGGCGGCACCCGCCTTCCAGCGCTGCGAGGTGGGGGCAGGCGGGGTAGCGCCGCCGTCTTCGTCCTCGTCCCCGTCCTCGTCCTCGTCTTCGGCGGTGCGGACGAAGAATACGGCCACGACGACGGCGAGCAGCGTCAGCACGCTCCACCACGCCAGCGCGGGAAGGTTGCCGCTGTTCAGCCAGAGGCCAGGGAGCCCCACAGCGGGGACCAGGAGTCGGGCCTGGCCGGTGATCTGACCGCGCTCCAGCGGGGTACTGTCCACCTCGGAGTTGGCATCCCCGGCCGTGACGAAAGTGCCGTCCGGGTTTTCGGCAACAATCCGGTGCAGACGGGTCTTTTCCACCCCGCCCGGCTCCGCCTCGGCCGGGCTGGTGAACTCCACCACACCTCCCACCGGAATATTTTGGGCAGTGCCGAACTCGGCCGCGAGCACCACGTCGCCGGCGCTAATGTGCGGTTCCATGGAGCCGCTCTGCACCACGGTGCCGTGCCAGCCCAGCAGGGCAGGCAGCACCGCAATCAGGGCAAGGCTTAACAGGACGCCCAGATACAGCCGCGAAGCGAAGGACGCCAGGAACAGCGCCCAGCCGTCAGCGGAAAACAGCGGACCCCACCAGGAGGGCACCCGGGCGGACCCGGGCTCCTCCCGGTTCACGGACGTTTATCTCCGAAGCCTCCCGGCTACGGGACTACCGGGGAATCGTCCGACTGGAGCTCCCATGCCAGGTCGATGCCCACACGGGCTCCCTGCAGGGCATTGATGTCGTCCTGGCTCAGGCCGGTGGTGTCAAAGCGCCAGGTGCCGCGGTAGCTCTGGGTTTCGCCCGGCGTTCCCGCCGTCTGCCAGGATGCGCCGCCGGTAGCAAAGTCACGATTGACCGAGGCGAGCGTGGAGATGGGCAGTTCGGGGACGTTGTTGGCGGTGGGCGTAAACCCGGTGCAGTCATTGAAGGAGCCACCAGACCCCTGCTCCAGATCGAAGTAGATCCTGTTCTCCAGGCCCTTGGAGCTGATCAGGTTCTGCGTGTAAGCGCGGACCTCGCCGGGGACGTTGGACTGGGACGTGACCACGATGCACTTTTGGCCAGTCTGGCCGGGGACGATGTTCTCCACCGTGAACGCGGCCGCGCCCAGGTCATCATCGGTGAGGACAACGTTGCCGGTGCTCCAGGAGCTGCCGGCGTTGCGGGTGGAGGCAGTGAAGGCCGCCTGGGATCCTTGCCAGACCATGCCGCCGGCGATCAGGACAGCCAGCGGAGCGGCCGCAAAAAGGGCGATCTTACGGGTGCGAGCAGAAGGATTATTCATGATTGAGACCTTGTCTTGGAACCGATGATGAGTTGATTGCCCGGTTCACCCAACGGACCCTCCCAGGTATCCGCCAGCCCCCAAGCTCTGACCCTCCCAAGGTACGGTAATGTCATGTTACTTGACAGTAGCTGTCACACTCTCGACAAGCCTGCAATAGCCAGTGCCCCACGACACTTCTGCCGGCGTTGTCGGTGATGTGGATATCTGAAACGATCCGGGCCCAAGGTGGCAGGGCCCGCTGGTTGCGACGTTGGCTGACCAGGAGACCTAACGTCACACAGCGCGACGGCCTCCGCATCCGGATCAGCAACGCCCTACCCTTGACACGTGACTTTCACTACGATCCGCACCGCCGCCGCGAGCTCCCTCGCCGCTGCCGGTCTCCTGTTTACCCTCGCCGCCTGTTCCACGCCGGCCGCCACCCAGCCAACCACCTCCGCGCCGGCGTCTACGGCAACGGCTTCATCCAGCGCCGCCTCCGAGCCCTGCGCAGGGGTGAAGGTCATCGTCGATTCTGGCGCCCTGAAGCAGGCTGCCGCTGATTCCTCCGTTTGCGTGACCGTGGACGGGCCGACTCCCGCTTCCAAGGTGCTGGACGAGGCAAAGGTGAAAACCGAGGGCACTGCGCAATATCCCAACGAGCTGGTGTGCCGTGTGAACGGTGTGCCGGCACCAGACCTCGACATCACCCACAAGGGCGGCACGTACCGGGAAGAATGCAGCAAGATGCCCGCCGCCTTCGCCTACTGGGCTCTCTGGGTAAAGCCGGCCTCCGGTGACTGGGCGTACGCGCAGGAGGGCCTCGCCACCCTGCAGGTGAGCCTGGGCGAGAGCCTGGAACTGCTCTACACGGTCGACGGCGCACCGGCCGCACCCGCGGCATGACTTTTCGGCCCGCGCCGCTACGCGCGGCGGCGGCTCTCGCCGTCGTGTTCATCGCGGCGCGGGTCATCTACCGCATCCTCTTCAACGGGGCGGGCATTGGCGAGCCGGTCCTGCTCGACCTGCCGGCGGTCCGGCTGCCTGCCCCGTTCGCCCATGTGGTCCTCCTTGGTCCGGTCACGGCACCTGGCCTGTGGCAGGCGGTCCTCTCCGCCCTGCCGATTGCCGGGATGTTCCTCGCTTTCGGCCTGCTCAACGCCTGGGTGGACGTGGCCCGCGGCTTCGTGCATCTAGCCCGCGGCGGCGCCATGCAGGGCCTGGCCCGGACGCTCGTGGTGGCATGGGCGGCGCTTCCGGCGCTTGCCGACGCCGTGACCTCCGTCCGCCTGGCGTTCCGGTTGCGGGGCGAACGCTTCGGGCCCCGCGCCCTGGTGCCCGTGCTCGAGCGCACCCTCGAGCACGCGGGCCGGGTCGCCGCCGTCCTGGAGATGCGTGGCTTCGGCAGCCGGCCAGCCCACCAGCCCGGCCAAGGTACCGAAGCCCCGGTTCTCGTCCGGGACGCACACTTCCGCATCGGCGACGGGCAGGTCCGCGTCGCCGGCTTCACGCCGTCGAGCGGGTCCATAACCGTCATTACCGGACCAACGGGCTCCGGTAAATCCACCATCCTGCGGGGTATTGCCGGCCTCCTCTCCCACGTAGACGGTGGGGAGATCTCCGGCACCGTGTGCGTCGCCGGGACGGACCGTGCCGCCACGCCGCCGCGCGACACCGCCCGTCTCATCGGCGTCGTATTGCAGAATCCCCGCGCAGCTTTCGCCAGCACCCGGGTCCGGGACGAAATCTCCCTCGCACTTGAGCTGCGCGGCATGGCATCCGGGACCGCCAAGGTCCGGGTGCTGGAGGTCGCGGAGCGTATCGGAGTGTCGGCGCTGCTGGACCGGAATGTCAGCACCCTCTCGGCGGGTGAGGCAACGCTCGTAGCCATCGCCGCCGCGGTGGTGGAGCATCCGGCCCTGCTCCTGGTTGATGAGCCCCTGGCGGACCTCGACACCGCAGCTCGGCGGCACGTCATCGCCGTCCTCAACGATCTCGCCCGCGATGACGGTGTCTGCGTCATCGTGGCGGAGCACCGGGCTGCGCAGCTCGTACCGGTTGCCGATTCGTGGTGGATCATCGACGACGGCGCCCTGGTGCCGGGTGCCGCGCCATCCGCGCCTTCATCCCCTGCCGTTGCCCGTCCAACGCCGGCGGAGCCAGCGAAGCCAGCGCCGGTGCTGACTGCGGCAAATCTCGCGGTGTACCGCAAGGGCAAGCCACTCGTTCGCGAGGCCTCCCTGACCCTGCACCGCGGTGAGGTGGTGGCCCTGGTGGGTCCGAACGGCGCCGGGAAGTCGTCCCTCCTGGTGGCGCTCGCCCTCGGTGAGGGCACCCGCGGTGAAGGAACCGTCGACGGCGGCACGGTCGACGGCGGCCGGGTCGCCCTCGTGCCGGACGCCTCGGACGACCTCTTCACGAGGGATACGGTGGCGGGAGAGCTCCGCGCAGCAGAGCGGCGCCAGGCGCGTGCCGATCGCCGCTCAGACCGCCGCAATGACCAGCTTCCTCCAAGGCCCGCGGCGTCACACCTGGCCCGTCTGCGGGGAGACGTCCGTATTCCCATTGGGCACGAGCATCCCCGGGACCTCTCGGCAGGAGAGCGCCGGATCCTTGCCATCGCGCTGCAGACCATGGATGACCCCCAGGTACTCCTGATCGATGAGCCCACCCGAGGACTCGATCCTGCGGCGCGCTCAGCAGTTTCGGCAGCGTTGCGGGCGGCAGCGGACTCCGGCGCGGCGGTCTTGATCGCCACGCACGACCTCGACTTTGCCCACGGCCTGGGCGCCCGGATCCTCCCGATGCGTGACGGCGTCGCGCCCTCTTCCGCGGCCGATGTCCCTGAATCGACCCATCCGCTTCCCCGGCAGGTAACTGCTGGACCGAGGCCACGGGTCATTGAACAAACAGACACCCAGAGCCCGGCAAGGCAGCGCCGCATCCGGATGCCGCGGGGCGTCGAGCTCGCAGTTCTGGCAGCGGCAAACGTTCTGGCCCTGGCGGCGTTCTGCTGGCCGCTGCTCGCCGCGGCCTTCCCGGAGGATGCCGCCGCGGCCCTCCCCTACGCGGCGCTGGCCATTGCGCCGCTCGCCGTCATCGCCATCGTTGTGTCCCTCGACGGTTCCGTCCGCTCCGCACACACGGTGGCGTTGCTCGGCGTCCTGGCCGCAGTAGGTTCCGCGGTGCGGGTGGCAAGCACCGGCGTCGGGGGCGTGGAGGCAGTGTTTATCCTGCTGATCCTGGCCGGACGGGCCTTTGGTCCCCGTTTCGGCATGCTCCTCGGCGCCGCCACCATCGCCCTCTCCAGCGCCCTATGGGGTGGCATCGGGCCCTGGACGCCGTTCCAGATCTTCGCCTGTGCGTGGGTGGGCGCGGGGGCCGGCCTGCTTCCCCGCCGGGTGCGGGGACGAGCCGAACTATGGATGCTGGGCGGCTACGGCGTCCTGGCGTCCTACGTGTTCGGGCTGCTGACCAACCTGTGGTTCTGGCCCTTCGCGGTGGGCGCCGGCACCGGCATCTCCTACGTGCCCGGCGCGCCTCTGGGCATAAACCTCAGCAGCTTCCTGCTCTACTCGCTGGTGACGTCGACGGCGGGGTGGGACACGTTGCGAGCCATCACCACGGTCATCGGAATCGCTGTGGTGGGGCGCGCCATTCTCGCCGCACTCCGGCGGGTGAAGCCGGTCTCCAGCGTGGGCGGACACGCGGGCGGGCAGGCTGCGGAGGCCCCACCCGCCCAGTCCAGGGACCGGCTGCAACTCACACCTTGAAGTACTTCGCCTCCGGGTGGTGGAACACGAACGCGTCGGTGGACTGTTCGGGGTGCAGCATCAGCTCATCGCTCAGGACCACGCCCATCCGCTCGGGCTTCAGCAGTTCCGTCACCTTGCGGCGGTCCTCCATGGCCGGGCAGGCGGGGTATCCGAGCGAGAACCGCGCACCGCGGTAGTCGAGTTTGAACAGGCCGGCCTTGTCCTTCGGCTCCTCGGCCGCGAATCCCAGCTCCGAACGGATGCGCGCATGCCAGAATTCCGCGAGCGCCTCCGTGAGCTGCATGACCAGGCCGTTGAGCTCGTAGTAGTCGCGGTAATGGTTGCCTTTGAACAGCTCGCCAGTCACCTCGTCGATCTTGGAGCCGGCGGTGACCAGCTGCACCGGCAGCACGTCGATCTGTCCCGATTCGCGCGAGCGGACGAAGTCGGCCAGGCACAGGTGCCGGTCGCGGCGCTGGCGCGGGAAGTTGAAGCGCAGCCGCTCGGTGCCGATCGGGCCGCCTGAGCCGCCGTCGGGGGCGAGCAGTCCCGCGGTGCCGAGGACGCCGTCGCGATCCTCCCCGTGGTGCAGCACCACCACCTGCTCCCCCTCGGAGACCACCGGGAAGTAGCCGTACGCGACGGACGCGTCGAGCATTCCCTCGCCGAGGATGCGGTCCAGCCAGTACCGCAGCCGCGGCCGGCCCTCGCGTTCCACCAGTTCCTCATAGGAGGCGCCGTCCTCGCCGCGGCCGGGCTTGAGCCCCCACTGCCCCATGAAGGTGGCGCGTTCGTCCAGGAAAGTAGCGTAGTCGTGGAGTGCGACGCCGCGCACGATGCGCGTGCCCCAGAACGGCGGCGACGGCACGTGATTGTCGGCGGCGACGTCGGAGCGGCCGGGCATCGCCTCCGGCTCGGTCACCGTGAACTTCGGGCCGCCTTTATGGATCCGCTTTTTCAGCGGCGGAAGGCCGACGGCGGCCGGGTCGGCGCCGCGGGCCACCTGCACCAGCGGTTCCATCAGTGCCAGCCCCTCAAAGGCGTCCTTGGCGTACCTGACGGTTCCTTCAAACTGCTCCGCCAGGTCCTGCTCCACGTAGGCGCGGGTCAGGGCTGCGCCGCCGAGGATGATGGGCCACTTTTTCGCGAGCCCCCGGGACTGCAGTTCGGCGAGGTTCTCTTTCATCACCACGGTGGATTTTACGAGCAGGCCGGACATGCCGATCACGTCCGCGTCGTGCTCCTCGGCCGCGGCCATGATCTCGGCGATGCCCTGCTTGATGCCGATGTTGATGACTTTGTAGCCGTTGTTGGTGAGGATGATGTCCACCAGGTTTTTGCCGATGTCGTGCACGTCGCCGCGCACGGTGGCGATCACCATGGTGCCCTTGCCCGAGGAATCCGATTTCTCCATGTGCGGCTCGAGCAGAGCCACCGCGGTCTTCATCACCTCGGCGGACTGCAGCACGAACGGGAGCTGCATCTCGCCGGCTCCGAAGCGCTCGCCCACCACCTTCATGCCCTCGAGCAGCTGGTCGTTGATGATGGCGAGCGGGGTCATGCCTTCTGCGCGTGCGAGGTCGAGGTCCTCTTCGAGGCCCTTGCCCTCGCCGTCGATGATGCGCCGCGCCAGGCGTTCGCCGGTGGGCAGCGCCGCAAGTTCCGCCGCGCGCTGGTCCTTCAGCGCTGCGGTGTCGACGCCGGCGAACAGGTCCAGCATGCTGTTCAGGGGGTCGTACGTAACGTTGCCGTCGGCGTCGTATTCGCGGCGGTCCCAGACGAGGTCCAGGGCCACCTTGCGCTGCTCCTCCGGCAGGGACGCGAGCGGCACGATCTTGGCCGCGTCGATGATGCCGCTGGACAGGCCCGCCTGCACGGCCTCGTGCAGGAACACCGAGTTCAGGGCCATGCGCGCTGCCGGGTTCAGGCCGAAGGACACGTTGGAGACCCCGAGCGTGGTGTGGATGCCGGGGTACTTCGCGGTGATCTGGCGGATGGCCTCGATCGTTTCGATGCCGTCCCGGCGGGTTTCTTCCTGGCCGGTGGCGATGGGGAAGGTCAGGCAGTCGACGATGATGTCCTCCACGCGCATCCCCCATTCACCCACCAGGGAATCGATCAGGCGCGAGGCGATGGCCACCTTGCCCTCGGTGGTGCGTGCCTGGCCCTGTTCGTCGATGGTCAGGGCGATCACGGCGGTGCCGTGTTCCTTCACGAGCGGCATGATGCGCCCGAAGCGGCTGTCCGGGCCGTCGCCGTCCTCGTAGTTGACGGAGTTGATCACGGGGCGTCCGCCGATGTGTTCGAGCCCGGCCTGCAGCACCTGCGGTTCGGTGGAGTCGATGACGAGCGGGAGCGTGGAGGCCGACGCGAAACGCGAGACGATCTCCTTCATGTCGGCCACGCCGTCGCGCCCCACGTAGTCAATGCAGACGTCGAGCAGGTGCGCGCCGACGCGGACCTGCCCGCGGGCGATGTCGACGCAGTCGTCCCAGCGCTCTTCGAGCATGGCCTGGCGGAACGCTTTCGAACCGTTCGCGTTGGTGCGCTCGCCAATGGCGAGGTACGCGGACTCCTGGTCGAAATTCACATGATGGTAGAGGGACGCGATGCCGGCTTCACGCTCGGCAGGAACGCGGCTGCCGTCGGCGCCCCTCCCGCCGCTGGTGACGGCGGCAGTGCGCAAGGGCGCAAGTCGCTCGACGACGGCGGCCATGTGCGCCGGCGTCGTACCGCAGCAGCCGCCCACCAGGCCCAGGCCGAATTCGCGCACGAACTGCTCGTGCGCGGTGGCGAGTTGGCTGGGCGAGAGCGGATAGTGCGCGCCGTTGGCACCAAGGACGGGCAGGCCGGCGTTGGGCATGCAGGCGATCGCCACGGAGGACTGCTTGGCCAGGTGGCGCAGGTGCTCGCTCATCTCATCCGGCCCGGTGGCGCAGTTCAGGCCGATGGCGTCGACGCCGAGCGGCTCGAGCGCGGTGAGCGCGGCGCCGATCTCGGAGCCCATCAGCATGGTTCCGGTGGTTTCGACGGTCACTTCGACGAAGATGGGGAGCCGGATGCCGCGGGCCACGATGGCCTGCTTGCAGCCGTTGACCGCGGCTTTGGTCTGCAGGAGGTCCTGGCTGGTTTCGATGAGGAAGGCGTCCGCTCCCCCGTCGATGAGGCCCTCGGCCTGCAGGGCGAAGGTCTGCTTGAGGTAGTCGTAGCTGGTGTGCCCGAGGCTGGGGAGCTTGGTGCCCGGACCCATCGAGCCCAGGACCCAGCGCATGCGTCCGTCTGTTTTTTCTGCCGCTTCGGCGCGGTCCCGGGCGATCTCCGCACCCTTCTGGGCGAGCTCTTCAATCCGGTCGTCGATGCCGTAGTCGGAGAGGTTTGACCAGTTCGCGCCGAAGGTGTTGGTTTCGACCGCGTCGATTCCCACCGCGAAGTACGCGTCATGAATGTCCGCGAGGACATCGGGACGCGTGGCATTGAGGATCTCGTTACAGCCTTCCAGCCCGAGGAAATCGTCCTCGAGAGACAGTTCCCGATCCTGCAACATGGTGCCCATCGCCCCATCGGCAATCACGACCCGATGGTTCACGGCATCCAGCAGTTCCTGCGAACGGACGGGTCGGGGCACGGACTCAATATCAAGCGCAAAACGAGGCATCTAGACAGGTTACGGGTGGGGGCGGCAACGTTGCGCTGTGTGTCCATGTACTACGACGGCGGGAGGTTGCCGTCCTTAGAATCTTCCCTAGCGAAAAACGTCCTGGACCGTCAGCGGTGGCTCACCAGGCAGAATCTCCGGCTTGCCATCACGACCTGGATCGAAAGGACCTACCACCGCAGGCGACGGCAAAGACGGCTGGGAAAACTCACGCCAATCGAATATGAAACAATCAACCGAACCGCGCTCACGGCGGCCTAAGACCCCGAGTCAACTAAAGCCCGGGCAGTCCCCTTTGTGGTTGAATAGTTCTAGCTTTCATAGACCCGCTTGGGCCGATGGGGAGTGTTGTAGCCGTAGCGCTAATCCTAATCTCTCTCGGGATTTCAATGATTCAATCAATCCGAGATGACGAGAAAGGGGGGACGCCTATGACCAGTTGCGTTGCTTGGCTTTCCATTTTGTCCGGAAATGTCGGCGCTGGCATGGCTGCAACGCTCCTCCTAGGGCATCATATTCCCTTAACTTCAACGGGCACAAAATGAACCACAGCGTCCTTTTATCTCGAAAGATGCCCGTCCGTCATGTAGCCCGCGAGGGTTTTCGGCTGAGAACCAACCCGGACAGATCTTCATGTGAAGATGAAGGAAATGCCTGACGAGTCTTAGGACGTACAAATTGACCGAGAAACGCAAAGACCAGCCGAAGCAGTCCTTGGTCAAGGTCGTCTATTTTGACGAGCAGTCTGCCTCGGATTACCTCGACATCTCCGCCGGCGGGCAGAGCAGACCTACTGGACCCAACCAGGGCCACGGCCGAGATGTTGTATGTGTACGACGTACTCCTCGCGGGGGTCGAGCATGTCCAGTGACACGAAAGTCACCATCTATTACGGGCCGCTATCCTGGTTCCACAAGCAGCTAGGCAATGAAGAGCGAGAGAGCCTGCTCGAGCTCGCTTATGCGCGTGATGAGCTCTCTCGACAGCACAGGATGGTCTTAGATGGGCATGAGGAAGCAGCCTCAGACGATCAAAACGCGCAGGACCGTCCCAATCGAGTGGCAGCCGAGTCGAGCGACTATGCCAGCCTGAACGAACACGTAATCTCAAACTTCGCCGGTCTGATCCGCTCGATCCACCCTGAGCGTCTGCATCTTCACAACCCTCCCGCTCAGGTGCAAGCTCAGGTTCAAAGGGCGATGCCCGCGACAACCGTTCAACACTTCGATTACCCCCTATTCACGCGAGAGACGCTCGCTAAGGTGCAAAAGGGGTTCGCAGAACACCTGGTGGGGCAGCGCAACGTTAAGGATCGGCTGCTGGCCGCGCTATATCCGCTGACTAGACCAGGAAGAACCAAGCCAGTAGTGCTCATGTTCTACGGCCCCTCGGGTGTCGGCAAGACGGAGACTGCCCAATTCGTCAACAGTCTGCTCGGCGGCGCTTTGCTGCGGAAACAATTTTCCATGTTCCACAGCGAGAAGTTCGCGTCCTACCTGTTTGGTGGAAAGCACTCCGAGCCGTCCCTCGCTCACGACCTCCTGGATCGCGAGTCCGGGGTGATTTTGATTGATGAGTTCGATAAGGCCAATCCGGTCTTCCACAGCGCCTTCTACGAGCTCTTCGACGGAGGCTTCTTTGAGGACAAGAACTACAACGTGCGGCTCGGCCCGTCTCTGATCATTTGCACTTCTAACTACGGCTCCGACAGTGAAGTCCAGGAAACGCTCGGAGAAGCGCTGTATTCCCGATTTGATGCGGTTATTCGGTTTGAGCGGCTCTCCCCCGATGAGATCATTCAGGTCATTGACCGACTCGTCGAGGATCGCTTTGCGAGACTAACGGAGGACGAACGGCTGCTTCTTGATCATGAGGACATCAAGCAGCGCATGTATCCTCTCGCCAAGACTTCTGGGAACGTTCGTAAGCTCGGTAAAACGGTCGATGAGTTGATCTCACTTCTCCTGGTTCAATCAGTATTTTCTGACAACCACTCTTCGACTGAGAGCTGACCTAATCTCCGGGGCGCTCACCGGGCTTTCTGGGGGGGGGAACAGCGCTCAAGCCATTTTTTCTTAGAATGGGCTACGCAGCATGGTTACTAGGCGACGCCCAGGCTCCTAGAGCGTCGCAGGAGATGGGGTTTGGGATGGCAATGCAACGGTTCATGCTTATAAAGCTAGAGAATCCGCTCACGGACGACGAGACGGCGGAGAGTAGGCGTTCAGCTGTGCGGCCGGATTTGGATGAACACTTCTTCCATGTGAACCCGGCCCACCATTTCGAAAGCCGGCTTTGGAGCATCATTTCTCTAGCTGACGTTCCGGCGAAGGATGTCCACGTTGCCAGTGACGATCCGAAATCAGTCTTTAGCCGATTCCGGCGTCTGCTTGCGGAAATGCCGTTCTCGGAAGTTGAGGACCCGGATGACGACGTGTCCCGGGAAGCGCTAGCAGCGCTCGAGGCCCATTCGCTAATGCACCACGTTATGGAGACTGCGCTCCGGCTCTACGTCATGCTCAGCGACCTAGAAGTAGGCCAGTCGCCGTGGATTCCGCTAGCGGAGCTCCCGGCGAATTTCCGCTTTCGGGAAAAGGTGAAATCCCTTCTCACCGGTGCCCACGCAGCCGAAACCGCTGTGAAGGTGGCGATGCCGCACTACGGTCAATTGGTCACCACCCTTGGAAAAGAACAAGCTTTAGCGCACGCCCGTTTCGTGTCCCAGTGGCTGATGTTCTTTGCCGAACTCTTCAACCAAGAGGGCTACAACGCGGCCCAGAGCCACAACCAGATGAAACACGGCATGGCAGCCATCGCCCGCGATGACATCAAAATGACGCTAGTTCATGACCTCGTCGACCCGTCTGCACCTACAGCTGCTGAGCTTAACTGTGGATACGATCTGATCAATGCTGTATCCATTACTTATCTCTCCAAAGTCAAGGTCGAGGGTAAGGGCGGGGCTCATGGTTGGAGTCTCAGGACTGACAATGCCGATCCGTCACTCTGCCTCGCCATCGCCCAAGCAGGGATCTGTGTGGTGCGTTCCCTATGGCAGGTCAGTCGTATGATCGCTCAGCCGGGATCCGCGCAGGAATACGAATACAACGGCAGTCCACTTCCGCAAGTGGTCTTCGAACGATCGAGCTCCGGATTTCAGTCGATTTTGAGAGAGTTGATCCCGCCGAGGATTGGCCCCGTCCCACCGAAGTGAAACCCATGGCCTTTTCGGCGAGTTCGTCCGTTCTTGCTTAGGCATTGGAGTATACGGGGGTAAGCCAGCGCTCGTATTCTGTGTCGGTGGAATCGGCTGCATACAGCTCGCTTCGTTTCGGGACCCTTCCTCGTACCCGGTCCCACAAACCGTGCTCTCTATACACGATGGTGACGGTTTCGATGCTGGTCGAGGGATGAACGGAGATCAGGTCTGTGTCTCCCCTTCGATATACCTTCATCGGGAATCCGGCTGGATTCGCGGCGTCGAACTGAAGGCCTGAACAACCCTGGCCGTACTCAAACCTGCGAATCTGCGCTGGCTTCCGGTGGATACGCTCAAGCAGCCACAGCCCTCCTCCGACCGCTGTGAACTTCCATGGCGATTCCATTCCAACCTGGCGCCAGTCGAGGTAGGCAACAGTCAGAGCTGCCACGGCAATTGCTGTTCCAAAAATGCTCACAATAAGCGCCCAAAGCGCAAGTGTGTCCCCCATCGAGGTCATCGCTATTTGTCTCCCTGGTTGTGCGCCGGCCCCAAAAGACCGGCGAGGACTGGTCTTAAAGGAGACAGGGCCGACTCACGTCGACCCTGTCTGGTTCCCCTCTGCAAAGGAAATCTGTGGTTCAGCTTAGCTGAAATCGTTTGTGGTGCTGCCACGGGCCGGGACCTCGTTGTTCCCAGGCCCGCGGGCGGTGGCCCGCCGGTCGCGTCGTCGCGGTACTGGCGGTCCGTCGCTGGTGAGTGGCTGCTGTGGTTCGCCCCGCTCGGCCGAGGCAACCCCGGACTGCAGCAGGTTCGCCATCGACCCCAGCTGGGCCAGCGGCTGGGTGAACTGCCGCGAGTACTGGATGAACGCCTGCACGTCCCCCAACTGCATCGCCCCGGCGGCCACCTGGAGCCCGCCCACCACGGCGATCCCCACGGGGGGCGGCATCACCCCTAACCTGCTGGATGATGCCGCCACGCGGTTTCCCTTCGCAGGGATTAGCTATTACCGGGCTGGATCCCGTCCTCGTTCCAGGGGTAGCCCGTCGCCAAGGGGGCACCGTCGTCGTGCTGCGAGAGCCACTCGACGGCAACGTCGTGATAGCGGTGGAAGCCCTTGTAGTCGACAAGCTCATGGTCAATCGATGCAAGCGCCCGATGCACTCGCTTTGCCCAGTCCGGAGCGTACTGCACCAGTTCAGCCAAGCTGACGAGGTAAGTGCGGACCGGGAACACGATGGCGTTGGACCGTGGCAGACGGTGCAGGGGCTGCAGTTCGATGCGCAGGTACACCATCTCTCCTGCGTTCTCAGCGGTGACCTTCGTCCGGTCCGGCGCCCAGTCCGGGAGCGTCTCCACTGAGGTCTCCAGACGCGGGTGGACGGTAAGGGACCAGTTGACCCGCCGGACCGGGTGGCCGGGCTTCATCCGAAGCAGGAACTTGAGCGCTCTGTCCAGGATGCCCGTCTCGTGCAGCTTGGGCACCGGACCGTGGAACTCGAAAAAGCTCATGCCCATGTTGAACTGCAGGGAGTAGTCGGCCCTCTGCGTGGTCATCCCGGCACCGATTACCAGCGTGTTGTCCTTCTCCTCGAGAACGACAAATTCGCCCTGCGCCTGGCGCGTGGCATATTCCATCGGATCCATCGGCAAGGTTGCCGGGTCGCCGAAGGTGAACGAATCATCGATCCCAAGAAGACGGTTCTGCCACCGCCACTCATTCCCGTTCTTGGTGAGGGTGAAGTGCTCCGGGAAATCTCTGGCATAAGACTCAAAGATGAGCTCCAGCAGGTCCCATTGCGCCTCCAGCATGTGCGGCAAGGCAATGTAGTTGACGCCCGGCATTTCTTCCAGCATCTGGGCCCGGTGGGCGCATTCGGACACATAGTGTTCGTCAACATCGAACGCGGCTCTAAGCGCCCCGGCGCCGGCGGGAACGTGGGGTTCGAGATTCATCGAGTACGCGTAATCGTCGTCCGGGAACGGGAACGGAAGACGGCGGACTGCCTCGCGGGAGTTCCGGAATTGGTACTCGCCTTCCGGTGTGTATGTCTCATCCGGGGTAAATCCGGCTGAGGTGAATGTCGCTGTCATAGGGGAAATCTCCTTAGGCATCAATTATGAGTTTTGTGCAGGTGGCCCGCGAAACGCAGGGCATGATGAGCTTGTTCGTGCATCGATCAGATTCCGACAGCCAGTCGTCCCGGTGATCAATGGTGCCCTCAAGCTCCAAGACCTCGATCTCGCACTCACCGCATGCGCCTCCCCGGCAGAGATAGGGCAACTTGTGGCCTGCCTCTTCGGCTGCCTCCAGCAACGACTGCTCGGGAGAAACCTCGACCACCGCTCCGGACCGTGCCAGGGTGACAGTGAAGGGACTGCCGGTTGACCCGACGTCATCGAACCTTTCGTAGTGAATGTGCGACTCGGTCCATCCCAGGGCATGAGCCGACCCGATGACGTCGTCCACCATTCGTGCCGGTCCGCAGACGTAGGCATGGGTGCCGAGCGGCCGTCCGGCCAGGATCTCCGACACGTTCAACCGGGGCCCGTCGCCAACGCCGTAAAGCGTGACTTTTTCGCCGTAGAGTTCCTCAAGTTCACGGCCGAGGGCGGCATGCTCGGAACCTCGAACGGCAAGGTGGAGTTCGAAGGACCCTCCCTTGACGCTGAGTTCTTCCAATTGCGCGTAAATAGGGGTAACTCCGACGCCACCGGCGATGAAGAGGTGGTGCCGGGCGTGCTTGGAAACTGGGAAGAGGTTCGCGGGCGTCGTAACGGACAGGACATCGCCCTCGCGGACGTTCTCGTGCATGGTGATCGAGCCACGCTTGCCATCCTCGACGCGACGGACGGCGATTTGATACTGGCTTGTGTCGTAGGGCGAACTCATCAGCGAATACGCGTTGCGGCGGGTGCCCCCGTCGGACTCAATCAGGACTCTGACGTGGCTGCCTCCTGAAAAGGGAGGAAGCCAAGATCCGTCTGCGGCGGAAAATGTAAATCGATTTATTTCCGGGGTGACTGATTCAATGCGGTCGACTTTCAGCCGCAGGGCTCCGTGCTGCGCCTCACTCATGTATCCAACTCCTCGTTTTCGGGCAGTTCCCCGGGAACTTCGCCATCTGCTTTTACTCCCTGGAATGCAGCGAGCCTTCCGGAGTAGTGATCGCGAACGATCAGATTGCGTTCACAGCCGGGGCATTGGAATATCCGCCGGGTCACGTTCTCCGAGTAGTGGCTGCAGTGCGCGCACCACACACGTCTGACGAAGGAACCCGCGTGCTCACGCAGCACCTCGTCCCGGTTCACGCCATAGGACGTTGCTACCTGCATTGATGTGCCGATGAACCCCTCCGAACCGGATATGTACAGGCGGGTTCCCATCCTCGTTGTGGCGAGGAATGCGTCGAGTCCCTTGACGGCGTCGGCGTTGCTCTGGAACACGATGAGATCGCGTACGTTGAATTTTTCGATGTCCGCCAGACAGTTCTGGCCCGTGAATGACTCGGTTGAATACAGCACGCTGGTCGCAGCCAGTTGATCTGAGTCCATCTCTCCAAGCAGGCGCACCAGAGGCCCTCCGCCGCTGCCTTGCGCAGCGGCGACGTGGCTAAGGCCGGTCGCCATCGGTGTGAGCTCGTCGTAAACCGGACGGCTCTTGATGCCAGTGATAAGCATGACCTGTTACCTCTCATCCATCGACGCCGCGACGAGGGCATCCGAGCGGTCGCGGGCAGGGGCGGTCGGAATGGCGTCAGCTGCCGGCGCATCACCCTTGAGGTGCGGCTTCTTCCAGGCCATGTAGATGAGGCCGACCACGACGACAGTGACAGCGGAAATCAGGACGACGTAGTTGGCGAACCAGCCATCTTCCGGTGTCCTGGGCCAGGCCATGTTGATGATGCCAAGGATTCCCCACACCAGGGCTGCGATGTTGATCGGGATGCCCCAGCGGCCAAGCTGGAACGCTCCGTTCGGCTTCCATCCCAGGATGCGGGCGCGCAACGAGGCCAGGACCACCATCTGGAAGCCCATGTACATGCCCATGGCTGCAAAGGAAATGATCACGGTCAGGGCATCGCTGGAAACTTTCGATCCAATGACAATAAGGGCCGGCACCACACCCGCCAGGAGCAGGGCGTACGGGGGCACGCTCCGCGATTCACTGAAGGTGCTCAGGAGCCTGCTCCCCGGAAGCATGTCGTCGCGGGCCATCGAATAGGCAAGGCGGGACGTGGCAGCCTGGAGGCTCAACACGCATGAGAGGAAGGAGACCATAACGATGCCAAGAACTACCTTGAAGCCGATCGGGCCGAACGCCGCGAGGAGGACGTTGCCCACCGGGTCCGGGTCCTGGCCGGATATTACGGCCGCAAAATCGGGAACGGCGAGGATCAGAGACAAGCACACGAACATTGCTGCGAAGCCACCGATGTAGATGGTCATCCTCATGGCTTTTGGAATGGTGCGGCCGGGGTTAGGGACTTCCTCGGCCACATCGCCGCAGGCTTCGAAGCCGTAGTACTGGAAGATTCCGATCAACCCGGCCGCCGCGAAGGCGACGAAATAATTGCTGCCTTCGCCTGCACCGAATCCCTGAAACAGGACGCTGAGGTCGTGGTGCCGGGCGGTTACGAGCAGCCAGGTTCCCACTGCCAGTGCGCCACCGAGTTCCGCGAGGAGTCCGATCATCGCCACAGTGTTCAGCACCTTGGTTCCCCCGAGGTTAAGAACCGTAGCCAGGGCTATGACCGCGAGGCCCGCAATGATGATGGAGTCAACGCTGCTTTCCATCCCGAGGAGGGCGCTCAAGAATGGGCCTGCACCGTAGGCGACGCTGGCGATAGTGGTCAGGAGCGCGACGAGGTAAACCCAACCGTTCATCCAGCCCCATTTGCGGCCCCAAAGCCTCCGTGACCAAGGATAGACCCCGCCCGCCACCGGATACGCCGCAACCACCTCGCCGAAAACTGTCGCAACGAGGAGCTGCCCGACCCCCACGATAACCAGAGACCAAAACATAGGAGGCCCAGCAACACTCAGGGACGCTGCGAACAACGAATAAATCGCCACCACAGGCGACAGGTAGGTAAACCCCAGAGAGACGTTCCCCCAGAACGACATCTCCCGCTTGAATTGGCTCTCATACGAGTAGCCAATACTGGCGAGGTGCTGAGCGTCTTCGTCGCCGGCGAACTCCTTCGCGGGCTCCGTGATCTGTTCACGCATAGAACTCCTTCTGCTGGGCCCTGGTTCCGTGTGAGCGGGGCCACATGACTAAAACCCTACTTTCAAAGGTTTAGAAGCGCAACACTGGTGAAAGATCCGCTGATTTCCGCGCACAAAGCGGCACCTGGCCAAGTGAACCGAGTAATAAACATTGTTTCCAGTGGATTGCGCCCGCTTCTCCCGCTACTCTTGACGCAAGGCAGGTCAAGAAGGAACGTCTTCCAGGTGCGGAACGTGGCACACACGTCCCGCCAGGGGATAGACCTTCGGCACCGGATTAGAATCAGTTCTGGTCCCTACATCGCACGGAGTCTCTTTTTGGCATCTACCACCGCATTTCAAGCCCAGGTCTACCGGTCGCTACCCGAGACCGAGCGCTCCGAGGCCATCGTCGACCGGATTTCCAAGGCGATCGCCCTTGGCCTGCTAAAGGTTGGCGAGCGGCTTCCGTCCGAGACGGCTCTTTCGGAGATGTTTGGCGTTGCATCCTCTACTCTCCGGGAAGCCTTGGCGGACCTCCGGGACCAGGGAATCGTCACTACACGGCGGGGACGCAATGGCGGAACGTTTATCGTCAAGCAACCCTTCACCTCGGATGACGCCATCAAGAAATGGTTCCGGGACACGTCCATCGCCGAGATCCGAGACTTCGGAGATGAGCATGCTGCCGTTGCCGCTGCCACTGTGCGACTGGCCTGCGAACGGGCGGAAGCCCATGAAATCGAAAGGCTCCTGGACCTCGCCCGAGCTGTCGCCATGGCAGACAAGCCGGAACAACGCGCACGCGCAGACAGCAGATTCCACATCGAACTGGCGGTCTTGGCTCAGTCCCCGAGGCTTACGAACGCAGAAATAAGGCTGCAGGCGGAAACCGTTCAGGCCCTTTGGGCGCCTGTGTCACTGGCACAGGATCCCGAACGAGTGGCAGCCGAGCATTT
The DNA here is from genome assembly GCF_059383555.1 of Pseudarthrobacter sp. MDT1-56. Lineage (NCBI taxonomy): Bacteria > Bacillati > Actinomycetota > Actinomycetes > Micrococcales > Micrococcaceae > Pseudarthrobacter > Pseudarthrobacter sp. MDT1-56. The sequence goes on along the minus strand of NZ_JBWZCK010000014.1, from coordinate 21,451 downwards.
AGCTCTGGCTCGCGCCATAGCAAACGACGCACCCGAGGACGCACAACGGTTAGTGCTGGAGCACATCCGACACGACGTACATCACTTAGTGGATGCCAAATTATCCCTCGGGTACCCGACGACGCATCAGCAGGAGCGCCAATGACGACCCCTACCCCTGCACACCAGGCTGCGGCCGAAATTGCTGCCTGGATGAGCACACTCGGCCTCGATGTCCACAAATTCGCGGCACGGACAGAAGCACTGTGGTCAGATCGACCAAGTCCCATGAATATCACCCCTCGCGATCTGGCCAACCTGGAGGGCCTGGCCAAGGAGTTCCTGGAAACGCATAGTTTCGTTGTGGGCGCCGGCGTTATTTTCTCCACGGAAGCCGTCAAGAGCAGAGACGGCGGCCTCGAATGGTGGATCAAACGCGAGCAAGGCGTTGAAAAGCTGGAATTTGACCTGACACCAGGTGGTGAACGGTTCTACGACTACCAGAACATGCCCTTCTTCGCCGCGGCGAACCGCACAGGCGAACCGACGGCATGGGGTCCATACGTCGATTATCTGGGGTTGGATGAATACATCCTCACCCACTCCGCGCCCATCCAACTGGACGGAAAATTCGCGGGAGTAGCCGGCTGCGACATCCGAATCAGGAAACTGGAAGAAATATTAATGCCCGTCCTCCGGGCAATCCCAGGAGACGCCGCACTGCTCAACGGAAGCGGCCGCGTCGTCGTAGGAAACTCCGGTGCTTATTTGGTCGGCGAAAGACTACGCGCCACTCCAAGCGACAAAGAGCTGATCCCGATCAACGTTCCGCATCTCGGATTCTCACTGCTCTGCAGCCGCTAGCGCCTCGGCGGCGTGATTCGTACCCTCAGCAACGTCAGGAATACCTCATGCCGGTTACCGGTTCTGCCCGGCTAAGCGCCTCAACGGCCGACTCCCCCAAGCCCCGTTCGCGCTGGTCCTCCCGTGCTCCCGGCCGGCCTCCGGCCTCGACACTCGTGGTGGCGACGCTTACCAGCGTGGCCGCACTGGGCTGCCTCGTGCTGCTGGGTGCGCTGTCGGGCCACCTCCTGCTCGTCCCTCCAATGGCCGCATCCATGGCACTCATGGCGGGGGCACCCCACTTGCCTCTTTCCCAGCCCCGGAGCGTGATAGGTGGCCAGGTGGTTTCCGCCCTGCTCGGCGTCGGCACCGGGCTGCTCAGCCACTCGATCTGGGCCGCGGCGATTGCCGGCGGTCTGGCGATCGGGGCGACGATGTTGTTGAGGATGCCGCATTCACCGGCGGCCGCCACTGCAGTCATCGGCACGATGGCCACTACAGGGCAGATGTCCTTCGTTGTGTGCGTCGGTGTCGCCGCTTGCATCCTCGTGGGTTTTGGCATTCTGGGGTCTCAGGTGCGCGGAGCCACGTACCCCACCTACTGGATCTGACCTAAACCTCCGCCACCGGGGCCGCGAACTGTGCAGCATACAGCGCCGCGTACGCCCCGCCTGAAGCCAGCAGCTCGGCGTGGTTCCCCTGCTCCACGATCTGCCCGGCCTCCATCACCAGGATGAGGTCGGCGTCGCGGATGGTGGAGAGCCGGTGCGCGATCACGAAGCTGGTCCGGTCCGACCGCAGCGCGCTCATCGCCTTCTGCACCAGCACCTCGGTGCGGGTGTCCACGGAGCTGGTCGCCTCGTCCAGGATCAGCACGGACGGGCGGGCCAGGAATGCCCGGGCGATCGTGAGCAGCTGCTTCTCTCCGGCGGAGACGTTGGAGCCCTCGTCGTCCAGCACGGTGTCGTAGCCCTCCGGCAGGGACCGGACGAACCGGTCCACGTAGGTCGCCCGCGCCGCCTCCAGGATCTCGTCCGCGGTAGCGGCGGGCCGTCCGTAGGCGATGTTGTCCCGGATGGTCCCGCCGAACAGCCAGGTGTCCTGCAGTACCATGCCCATCCGCGAGCGCAACTCATCCCGGGTCATCGCGGTGACGTCCACGCCGTCGAGCGTGATCCGCCCGCCGTCGAGCTCATAAAAGCGCATCATCAGGTTCACCAGCGTGGTCTTCCCGGCCCCGGTGGGGCCGACGATCGCCACGGTCTGCCCCGGCTCGGCCACCAGGCTCAGGTCCGCAATCAGCGGCTTGTCCGGGGAGTAAGCGAACGAGACGTTCTCAAACACCAGCTTCCCCCGCGTCGCCGCCGGAGCCACCCCGGGCGAGGGATCCGGGGACTGCTCCTCGGTGTCGAGCAGCTCGAACACCCGCTCGGCCGACGCCACCCCGGACTGCAGCAGGTTCGCCATCGAGCCCAGCTGGGCCAGCGGCTGGGTGAACTGCCGGGAGTACTGGATGAACGCCTGCACATCGCCGAGCTGCATCGCCCCGGCGGCCACCTGCAGCCCGCCCACCACCGCGATCCCCACATAGACCAGGTTCCCGATGAACGTCATGGCCGGCATGATCAGCCCGGACACGAACTGCGCGCCGAAGCTGGCCTCGTACAGCTCCGCGTTCTTCTGCCGGAACCGCTCCTCCACCTCCCGCTGCCGGCCGAACACCTTCACCAGCGCGTGCCCGGTGTAGGTCTCCTCGATCTGCCCGTTCAGCTCCCCCGTGTGCTTCCACTGCGCCACGAACAGCTTCTGGGAGCGCTTGGCGATCAGTGCCGTCGTCACGAGCGTCAGCGGCACGGTGACCAGCGCGATCAGGGCGAGGGTGGGCGAGAGGATGAACATCATCACCAGCACCCCCAGCACGGTCAGCAGCGAGGTGACCGCCTGGCTGATGGACTGCTGCAGGCTCTGGGAGATGTTATCCACGTCGTTGGTGACCCGGCTGAGCAGCTCGCCGCGCTGGACGGTGTCGAAGTAGCGCAGCGGGAGCCGGTTGATCTTGGCCTCGATCCGCTCGCGCAGCCGGAACATGGTGCGCTGCACAACGCCGTTGAGGATATATGCCTGCATCCACATAAAGCCCGAGGCCAGCACGTACAGCACCAGCGCCCACAGCAGCACGGTGGCCAGCGCGGCGAAGTCGATCCCCTCGCCGGGCGTCAAGGTCATGGCACTGAGCATGTCCGCCTGCTGGGTTTCGCCCGCGGCGCGCAGCTGCGCGATCAGCTGCTCCTGGCTCACCCCGGCCGGCAGCTCCTTGGACACGACGCCGGCGAAGATCAGGTTGGTGCCCTCGCCCAGCAGCCGCGGCCCAATCACCGAGAACGCCACACTCACCACCGCGAGCATCAGGACCAGCACCAGCCAGAGCCGCTCGGGCCTTAGCTGGCCCAGCAGCCGTTTGGCGGAGGGGCCGAAGTTCATCGCCTTCTCCGCGGGCACGTTCATCCCGGCGAACGGTCCCCCGTGGCCGGGGCCGCCGCGCGGACGGGGGATGCGTTCGACGGCGGGAGCGGCACCGGGCGCCCCGGCTCCCCCGCCGTGCCCCGACCCGCCGGCCGGGGCGGCTGGCCCGGTGCGGTTCGGAGCGCTCATGCCGCCTCCTCCGCCGCGAGCTGGGAGTTCACAATCTCCTTGTAGGTCTCTGAAGCCTCCAGCAGCTCGGCGTGCGTGCCGTGCGCGACCAGCCTGCCGCCGTCGAGCACCAGGATCTGGTCCGCGTCAATGATGCTGGAGACCCGCTGGGCGATGATCACCAGGGTGGCGCCGGCGGTGTGCTGCCGGAGCGCCTGCCGCAGCCGGGCGTCGGTGGCGGTGTCCAGCGAGGAGAAGGAATCGTCGAAGATGTAGAGCTCGGGCCGTTTCACCAGCGCCCGGGCAATCGCGATCCGCTGTCGCTGCCCGCCGGAGACGTTGGTGCCGCCTTGGGAGATCGGAGCGTCCAGCCCGCCCTCCATTTCCCGGACGAAGTCCTCCGCCTGCGCGATGGACAGCGCCTGCCAGAGTTCGTCCTCGGTGGCGTCGGGTTTGCCGTAGAGCAGGTTGCTGCGCACCGTGCCGGAGAACAGGTAGGGCCGCTGCGGGACCAGGCCGATGTGTCCCCAGAGCAGGTCCGGGTGCAGCTCGCGGACGTCCACGCCGTCGATCCGCACCGAGCCGGCCGTGGCGTCGAAGAGCCGCGGCATCAGGTTCACCAGGGTGGTTTTGCCGGAGCCGGTGGCGCCGATGATCGCCGTCGTCTGCCCCGCCCGGGCGGTGAAGCTGATCCCGGACAGGACCGGCTGCTCGGCACCCGGGTAGGCGAACCCGACGTCGCGCATTTCCAGCTCGCCGCGGCCGGCGCGGCCGTCAAAGCCGACCGGGTGCTCCGGCGGCCCGACGCTGGACTCGGTGCCCAGCACCTCGCCGATCCGGTCCGCGGAGACCGCCGCGCGCGGGATCATGATCGCCATGAACGTGGCCATCATGACGGACATCAGGATCTGCATGAGGTAGCTCAGGAACGCGATCATGGTGCCCACCTGCATGGAGCCGTCCTGGATCCGGAACGCGCCGAACCAGATCACGGCCACACTCGAGACGTTCAGCACCAGCATCACGGTGGGGAACGCTAGAGCCATCAGCCGGCCGGCGCGCAGGGCGGTGTCTGTGACGTCCTCGTTGGCGCGGGTGAAGCGGGCGGTCTCCACGTCCTCGCGGACGAAGGCGCGGACCACGCGGATGCCGGTGAGCTGTTCGCGCAGCACCCGGTTCACGGTGTCGATCCGGATCTGCATGAGCCGGAACAGCGGCACCATCCGGGTGATGATCAGCCCCACCGCGCCCAGCAGCACCGGCACGCTGACCGCGATCAGCCAGGACAGCTGCACGTCCTGCCGGATCGCCATGATCACCCCGCCGACACTCAGCATGGGCGCGGCGACCATCAGGGTGGCGGACATCAGCACCAGCTGCTGGACCTGCTGGACGTCGTTGGTGGAGCGGGTGATCAGGCTCGGCGCGCCGAAACGGGTAACCTCCTGCTCGGAGAAGGCCGCCACGCGGCTGAAGATCGCCCCGCGCACGTCCCGGCCCATCGCCATCGCCGCCTTCGCCCCGAAGTACACGGCCGCGATGGCGCAGGCGATCTGCAGCAGGGTCACCAGCAGCATCACCCCGCCGGTGCGCAGGATGTAATCCGTGTCCCCCTTCGCCACCCCCTGGTCGATGATGTCCGCGTTCAGGGTGGGCAGGTACAGCGAGGCGATGGACTGCGCCAGCTGGAAGACGACGACGGCGAGCAGCAGCCTGCGTTGCGGTGCCAGGTATTCAACGAGCAGTTTCCAGAGCATCCGTACTCCCAGCCACGCGTTCCGCCGAGTGATCCGAAGGTCAGTTTACGTCCGGAGGCCGGGGGTGGGACCGGTTCCTCTCACGGCGGACCGGGTCCGGAACCCCCTTCCCTGACCAGAACGATTAGGGAACAGTGAACCTATGGCTATTAGACGACCCATCGAAGAGTTGACCATTGCCCAAGTGCACTCGGCATTCCTTAGCGGTGAATTCACCGCCGAGGACCTTGTCAGCGCCTACTTGGACCGCATCGAGCTAATCGACCGGTCCGGGCCGGAACTCAACTCACTGATTGCCGTCTCACAGACCGCTTTGGATGAGGCGCGCCGGCTCGACCGGGAACTCTCCGAGACAGGCCGGCTGGCGGGCCCCCTTCATGGTGTACCGATCGTCGTTAAGGACCAGATCGAGACCGCCGGCCTGCCCACGACATTCGGCAGCATCGCCTCCGGTGGTTACCAGCCCGAACAGGACGCGACCGCCATTACGAAACTCCGTGAGGCCGGTGCGATCATCCTCGGCAAAACCACACTCCCCGACTTCGCAACGTCCTGGTTCTCGACCTCCTCCCGCAGCGGGGTGACCAAAAACCCCTACGACCTTGCTCGGGATCCCGGCGGATCCTCCAGCGGAACCGCCGCAGCCGTAGCCGCGAATCTCTCACTCGTCGGAATCGGGGAAGACACTGGGGGTTCGATCCGCTTGCCCGCGTCCTTCTGCGGCCTCGTCGGGCTTCGTGTCACCCCCGGTCTCATCAGCCGCGCCGGGATGTCCTCCCTCGTGAAGCCCCAGGACACCGCCGGGCCGATGACCCGGACAGTCGAAGACGCCGCCCGGCTTCTCGACGTCATGGTCGGCTACGACGAACGCGACGATTACACCGCCGCCGCGGTCATCGCAGGCCGCGACAAGCCCTATGCGGATGCACTTCAGGACGCGACCCTCACCGGCAAGCGCATCGGGATACTCCGCCAGGCCTTCGGCGACGACTCCGACCCGGACAGTGCCCGGGTCAACACAACCATCGAGACCGCGCTTTCGGCTCTGCGCGGCGCCGGCGTCGAACTCATCGACATCACCATCGACAACCTCGATGATCAGGTCGGCTTCACATCGCTCTACACCACACGCTCGCAGTCGGACATGAACGAATTCGTGGCCGCCCGGCCTGCAGCCGGAATCCCCTCCATGCGGCACCTGATCGACACCAAGCAGTACCACGAAAAACTCGACCTGCTCGAAGCGATCGTGGCGGGCCCGGCCCAACCCACCGATGATCCCCACTACGTTGAACGCCTGCTCGCCCAGACCGCGTTCCAGCGGCAGGTCATCGGAATCATCGCGCGGAACCGGCTCGACGCCATCGCCTTCCCGGACGCCAAACTCCCGGCCCCGACACGCGAAGACATCTTCGCTGACCGCTGGACCTGCCTGACCTACCCGACGAACACCGTCATCGCATCCCAACTCCTCTTCCCCGCGATCACCGTCCCGGCCGGACAGACACCCGACGGGCTGCCCGTCGGCCTGGAGTTCATGGCCGTTCCGTACAGCGAACGGGCCCTCCTGGCACTCGCAGCCGCATCCGAAGCCACCCTGCAAGGACGAACAGCACCACCCCTCTAGGACAGCATGGCTTCTCTGGGAATCGCATCGCTGAGTGGTGGCAGTCCCGCGGTCCGGGCATCAGTGCCCGCCCGCCCCTGCCTCCCCCTCCCGTGGGTTCGAGCTAGGAGGAGGGATCGGCGTCGTGCTTCGCCGGCTGATTGCCGTCGACGGCGGCGCGGACGTCGCCCTCTTCGTGCCCGCCTTTCTTCTTGCCGAACGGCAGCACTTTGAGCAGCGGTTGCAGGATGGCCATGACGACGAGGCCCCAAGCGAGTCCGAGGACGGCCGAACTCAAGGTGTTCACTAGCCAGACCAGGGAGCCGCCCACCACCGGGATCCCGGCGAAAGGTGCCTCGAGGACATGGACCAAGTCGTACGGCAGGTGCCAGCCGAGGTCGTAGGCCCCCTGCAGCATGATGTGACCGCCAACCCACAGCATGGCGACCGTCCCGACAACCGTGATCGTGGTCAGCACGGAGGGCATCCCCTTGACGAGCAGCTCGCCAACGCGCTGGGAGCCCGCAGAGTCCTTGGCTGCCAGGTGCAGGCCGATGTCGTCCATCTTGACGATGAGGGCGACGGCGCCGTACACGATCACCGTGATCGCGAGCGCCACTACGACCAGGATGACCGCCCGGGCCCACAAGGACTCGGCGGACACCTCGTTCATTGCGATGACCATGATCTCGCAGGAGAGGATGAAGTCGGTAGTGATGGCGCCCTTGGTGACCTTGGCCTCCGCCTCCGGGCCCCGGTCGACCGCCGGTGTGTCTTCGTCGGCCTCGTGGTGGCCGCGGAGTTTGTGCCAGATCTTCTCGGCACCCTCGTAGCAGAGGTAGGTGCCGCCCGCCATGAGGATGAACGGGATAACCCCCGGGATGAAGGCGCTGATGAGCAGCAGCGCTGGCAGGATGATCAGGAGCTTGTTCCCGAGCGAGCCCCAGAAGATCCGCTTGATCATGGGCAGTTCGCGGGACGGGTCCGCCCCGGACACGTACTGCGGGGTGACGGCGGCGTCGTCGATGACGACGCCGGCTGCCTTGGCACCCGCCTTGGCCGCCCCGGCAGCGACGTCGTCCACCGAGGCGGCCGCTATCCGGGCCAGGGCTGCGATGTCGTCCAGCAGGGCGACGAGACCGCCGCTCACAGCCCGCTTCCGAACTGCTCGAGGGCGGACGGCTGAGCATGGATGCATCGATCGGGGCGCGTGATTGGCATGCTCGAATTATATGGCGGCGGGCAGCACCTGTGGCCAACACCGGTGGCAGCGGCCCGGCTTTTAGGCGCCAAGCACGACATTCACCGGCGGTTCGCCCGCCAGCATGAGCTCGATCTGCCGTTGGACCAGCTTCCCCATCCGCGGGCGCATCGCCGAGCTCGCCCCGCCCACATGCGGGCTGATGATCACGCCGGGGGTGCCCCACAGCGGGTGGTCCTGCGGCAGCGGCTCGGGATCGGTAACATCCAGGGCGGCGCGGATCCGGCCGGTGGCGGTGTGCTTCATCAGGGCGTCGGTGTCCGCGACTGGTCCGCGGGCGACGTTGACCAGCAGGGCGCCGTCGGGCATGGCCGCGAGAAAGGCGTCGTCGATGAGGTGGCGGGTGGCGTCGCTGAGCGGAACCCCCACGATCACAATGTCGTGCTCCGGGAGCAGGCTGGGCAGCTCGTCGATGCCGTGGACGTGGCCGCGGGGGTCCGTCCGTTCCCTGCTGGCCACCCGGGTCACGGTGGTTTCGAACGGCAGGAGCCGGTCCTCGATGGCCTTGCCGACGCCGCCGTAGCCGACGATCAGCACGCGCCGGTCCGCGAGGCTGGCGGTGGGCCGAGTCTCCCAGCGGCCCTCCTGCTGGTTCTGCAGCAGCCGCGGGAGCTCGCGCTGGCTGGCCAGGATCAGGGCCAGGGCCAGTTCCGCGGTGGAGGTCTCGTGGACGCTCGCGGCGTTGGCGAACACCCGGCCCGCCGGCAGCGACTCCGCGACGCCGTCGTACCCGATCGACTGGCTCTGCACCAGCCCGGTGTCCACCCCTTCCAGGCCGCGCAGGATCTCCGTGCTGCCCATATAGGGCTGGACCACGATGTCGAGGCGCGGGCGGGGCGGTTCCCCGGTCAGGTCCCATTCGAGGACGGTGACGTCGGGGTGGGGCGTCAGGTACTCGCGCAGGGTCGGGTCCGGCAGGCTCACGGTTATTTTCCTCGGCATAGCTGCCAGCCTAATGGTGCTTCCGCCGTGGGCCGTGTCACACGTCAGGACCCGTCCCAGCCGGGAGTTTGCCCTAACCTTCGCGCTGCCCCGCGCGGCTTTTGGACATGCCCATTCCCCGGGCATACATTGCAGGAAACCCCTCCTCTTTAATGACCTGGAAGGTCCTGCACGATGAACCCCTCGGGACCCACCCGCCCAGCCGCCAAGTCCCTCACTGCGCGGGGGAAGCTGCTGTTGGTCTGGGCGGCCACGGTCCTGGTGCTGCTGGGCATGGTGACCCTCGCCGTCGTCCGCACCGGGCCGGTCCCGGGGACGGACTTCCTCGCCGGCCCGCAGGAACAGTGGGAGGAGCCGCCCGCGGCCGAGGCCCCGGCGACGGAAGCACCACGGGCCGCCGTCGACCTCGACGCCCTCGACGCCGAGGTGCGGCGGATCCTGGCCGACAACTCCGGCTACCGGATCGGCGTCGTCCTTGCGGACACCCACGGCGGGGAGCCGCGCAGCTACGGTGACGGCTCCGAGTTTGTGGCGGCCAGCACCGCCAAGGTCATCACGGCGGCCGCCTACTACCACCTGGTTGAGACCGGCGAGAAGTCGCTGGACGTGCCGCTGGGGAGCTACGACGCCGCGTTCCAGCTCAAGGCGATGGTCAACGCGAGCAGCAACGACGCCTGGCTGCTGCTGATGCAGGACATCGGCTACCCCCGGCTGATCGAGTACGCCGCGTCTATCGGGATCAGCTACGACCCGGAACAGAACCTGCTGACCCCGGCCGAGATGGCGGACGTGCTCAAACAGCTGTCCACGGGCACTCTGCTCAACGCTGAGCACACGCAGGAGCTGCTCGGGTACATGCAGCAAACCAACAACGAACGTCTCATCCCGGCCGCCGTCGGCCCGGGCATCACGGTGCAGCACAAGTATGGCGAGCTGGAGGGCTATGTCCACGACGCGGCCCTCCTGAGCTCCGGCGAGCGGTCCTACGCACTGACCATCTACTCCTGGGGCGAGGACGGCGAGAGCGAGGAACGGCTGGCCATGATCCACGAGCTGACCGGTGTGGTCACGAAGGCGCTGCTGGAGTAGGCCGGGCGGTCACGCGGAGGGCTTATCGCTTTAACGCGCAGAGCCCCGCCGAACGGTGTGCGAAGGGGCCCTGCGATCCAGCTGGAGAACCGGTTTAGCGGCCGAAGAGCTTGGCGAAGAAGCCGGTCTTGGTGCTGACTTCACCCTCGTGACCTTTGCAGCGGTCGGCGCTCTTGACGCCCCGCATGACCGAGTCAACGTGCTGGCCGCAGCCGGCCCAAGTGGTCTTACCGCACTTCTTGCATGCAACCTGTCGGCACATCTGGTTCTCCTTGTTGGTAGGTCTACGATTATTACTATACCCCCAGGGGTATCACCGTCAAAATGCACACTGTCAAAATGCGCACTGTCAAAATCCTTACCGTGGGAACACCCTGTTGCCTGCCTGCGTTGGTTCCGTACAGTGGCACCAGCACTGCGCCCCGCACGACCTGACTTCCGAACCGTACCGAGAGGACTGCTGGCATGGCTTACATCAAGGTTGGAACCGAGAACAGCACCGACATCGAGCTCTACTACGAAGACCACGGGAGCGGGCAGCCGGTGGTCCTGATCCACGGCTACCCGCTGGACGGATCCTCCTGGGAGAAGCAGACCACGGCCCTGCTGGGCGCCGGCTACCGGGTCATCACCTACGACCGCCGCGGCTTCGGCCAGTCCAGCAAGCCCACCGACGGCTACGACTACGACACCTTCGCCGCCGACCTCAACACCCTGCTCACCAGCCTGGACCTGAACGACGTCGCGCTGGTGGGCTTCTCGATGGGAACCGGCGAGGTGGGCCGCTACCTCGGGACCTACGGTTCGGCCCGGGTGGCGAAGGCCGCGTTCCTCGGCTCGCTGGAGCCATACGTCCTGCAGACCGAAGACAACCCCGACGGCGTCCCGCAGTCCGTGTTCGACGGCCTGATGGAGGCTGTAACCACCGACCGCTACGCCTTCTTCACCGAATTCTTCAAGAACTTCTACAACAGCGACACCTTCCTCGGCACGCCGCGGCTCAGCGAGGAAGTCATGCGGGCGGGCTGGAACCTCGCCACCTCGGGCGGACCCACCGCCTCGGCAGCCGCGCAGCCCACCTGGCTCACCGACTTCCGCGCCGACATCCCCAAGATCGACGTCCCCGCGCTGATCATGCACGGCACCGAGGACAGGATCCTGCCGATCGACGTCACCGGCCGGCGGTTCACCAAGGCCCTGCCCGGCGCCGAGTACGTGGAAATCGAGGGCGCACCGCACGGCATGCTCTGGACCCACGCCACCGAGGTCAACGAGGCGCTGCTGGGGTTCCTTGGGAAGCCGCGGGCTTAGCCTGAGCCAGCCCCCGCCGCCCGGGGGCACTTCGACACGGAACGCCGGGCCGGCGTCGGCCATTTCGACGCCGGCCTGCCGCAAAGCGCCGCAGCGGGCGGAGGATTAGAGGACCGGGTCCCTCAATTGCCACGAGGAGACGCCGGCCGGAGCCCCCGCCGAGTACGGGTGAGCTCATTGAACTGGATTGGAATGCCGCCGCCTGATTGCGGCGCTAGCGCGATGTGATCATGGCGGGCAGACGCCGTCCAAAGCTACAGATTCGCATCCTCAGGCAGAAGAACGAAGACAATGTCCATCATCAACCCAACACGTAAATCCCGCCCCCGGGCTGCCAGGATCGCACTGATCCCGGCCCTCGCTCTGGGGCTCATCGGGGGACCTGTTGCAGCGGCCGGGCCGGCCACCGCATCAACCTCCGAACGCGGCTGCACCGTGGATCCGATGAAGCCCATCAAGCATGACAACAAGGACCGGGACAAAGTCAGAGTAGACTTCCGGATCTACGTGGACTGCGATGGCAAGAAGACCGTGCAGATCAGGCAGTTGCGCTTTGAAGACGACCGCGGCAGGGATGACGATTTCCTGGGACGGTCCACGTTCCGGGAGTCCTTCGATCCCCGTGACGACTCCGTGACGATCCACAGTTACGACCGCGTGCCGAACCTGGACCGCCGGGGCAGCGAGGAGGTCTACCAACTCGTTTCCTTCCGCGTCCGCAGCGGCAACAGCGACAATTGGTCCGAATGGACCCGCTGAGAAAAGAGTGACGTGGCCAAGATCCACAGCCGGTAGTCCAGCACCGCAGCGACTGCGCACCGAGAGCCAGGGGCACTGTCCCCTGGCTCTCTTCGTGCCCGGACGTGGAAGCTACGTTTCGTCGTCCCACATGCCGGCGTCGGCGGTGTCTTCCGGCTTCTCCTCCGCGAACGGGTCGCCGGACCCGACGTAGGCGGCGGGCACCGTCCCTGCGGCCTGGGTCAACTGCTCCTCGCGGATGTTGCCGGCCTGGCCAGGTTCGGCGTGCGGCTGGCGGGCCTCGACGGCGTCCGGGTCGCCCGGCCCCCGCAGGCCGGCCGGATCGTTGCCCGGATCATTCGGATCACTCATGACACTGCCTTTCATCCGTGGATTGACTGCTTCCCACACTAACGTGGAGAGCGGATTGGTGTCCGGGCCGCGGCGGCTTAAAGACTCTGTGCTCCGGGAGCTTCCCCGCCGTCAACCACCGACCCCAAAGTTGACACCGGCAGGAGGGTACGGTTCACTTCTTGCATATGCTGAAATAACAGTTCCATGATACGGAATGAATTGTCCGTATAGCCTTACACCGTGGATGCCAGCATCAAACACAAGGACCTGCCTCATGCACCTTGAACAGTTCAACGCGGCCAGCCGCACGGAGGCCGCCGATGCCCTGCGCCCTTGCCTGGATATCCAGCGCTGGATCGACGAACTCGCCGACGCTCGGCCTTATTCTGGCCTCGAAGCCGTCCTCGAGGCAGGCCGCCAAGCGGCCGACCCGTTCACCCCGGCGGAGATCGAAGCAGCACTCGCCCACCACCCGCGGATCGGCGAGCGGGCCCAAGGAGACAGCACGGAAGCCCGGCTTTCCCAGTCGGAACAGGCCGGACTCGGCAAGGCCGACGCAGCCGTCGCGGAAGCCCTGGCAGAAGGCAACCGGATCTACGACGAGAAGTTCGGGCGGGTGTTCCTGATCCGCGCTGCCGGCCGCAGCCGCGAGGAGATCCTGGACGCCCTCAACACCAGGCTCGGGAACACACCCGAAGAAGAACAGGCAATTATTGGCCAGCAGCTGCGGGAAATCGCAGTGCTCCGACTCGAAGGACTGATCGGCAAATGAGCATGTCCCACGTCACCACCCATGTGCTCGACACCGGCTCCGGCAAGCCGGCTACGGACGTCCCGGTCACCCTGCACGTGCTCGACGGCGAACGCTGGGTCCGGATCGCCGAGGGCGCCACCGACGCGGATGGGCGCATCAAACAACTGGGACCGGACCGGCTGCCCACGGGCACTTACCGGCTGGCCTTCGACACGGGCCAGTACTTCGCCGCCAGCGGAACCGATACGTTCTTCCCCGAAGTGACACTCACCTTTGGCGTGGTGGATTCGGAGGCCCACTACCACGTGCCGCTCCTGCTGAGCCCGTTCGCATATTCCACCTACCGGGGCAGCTGAACACACCGCAGATCGGATGTGACGGAAAGGCCCGCGGCCACGCCGCGGGCCTTTCCTGTGTCCGCACGCAGGCCGGCCGACCCCTCCCCCAGCCCGTAGCCTCGCGGCCTCCAATCTCCCACAGTCTCCAATCCCAGCGGGATCAGGAGGCCCGGCTGTCACAATCGGTTATTTGGCCCGGGTGGGCCACTACGGAACAAATTCCTTGACAGTGGCCCCCGTCACTTCTATTCTAAATTTTGGGATCCCAAATTGGGATCCCAAAAGATCGCGTTTACGGATCCCGGGCCGCTAGTCATTGCCCGGCGCTTCCGATTTGGACCCAGGACGCCCCACCAGTCGGCCTCCTGCCCCGCGAGCACCCAAGTCTTTCCCCGTCTGCAATTTTCCTCTCTGTAAAGGAGAAGTTGTGTCTGTTCAAAACACTGAAACCGCAGTACCGCTCCCCGACGAAAAAACCGGCAAGGACGGCGTGCAGCGTCGCACCAACGTCCGCTGGAAAATGTTCCTGCTTTTGCTGGTCCTCGTCGCCGTCAACTACATCGACAGGGGCTCCATCTCGGTGGCGCTCCCGATCATCCAGAAGGAATTCAACCTGCCCCCGGAGCTCGTTGGCCTCCTGCTCTCCGCGTTCTTCTGGACCTACGCGCTGATGCAGGTGCCGGTGGGGCTGCTGATCGACAAGTTCGGCCCCCGCAAGGTTATGACGGCGTCCTGCGTCGGCTGGGGCGCAGCTACCGCTGCCTCCGGACTGGCCGGCGGCTTCCTCAGCATGTTCATTGCCCGGCTGGGCATCGGCGTCACCGAAGCCGGCGTCATGCCGGCCGGCGGCAAGCTCAATGCGATCTGGATGCACAAGTCCGAGCGCGGACGCGGCGCCACCATCCTGGATGCCGGCGCACCTCTCGGCGCTGGCCTGGGCGGCATCTTGATCGCCGGCCTGATCGCGTCCACCGGCAGTTGGCGCACCGCCTTCATCATCGCCGGCGCGGCCACGGTCCTGATGGGCCTGGCCGTCTGGTGGTACGTCCGCGACCACCCCCGTGAGCACCGCGGAGTCAATGACGCCGAGGCCGAGTACATCGAGGCCTCCCACGCCGCCGAGGACGCTGCCGCCGAACTCGACGGCAGCAAGGGCAAACGCGCACTCCTGCCCTATCTGAAGTTCCGATCCTTCTGGGCCATGTGCTTCGGCTGGCTGGGATTCAACGGCGTCTTTTACGGACTGCTGACCTGGGGACCGCTCTACCTGGCCCAGGACAAGGGCTTCGACCTCAAGACCATCGGCTGGTCCACGTTCGTGATCTTCGGCGCCGGCTTCGTCGGCGAAATTCTCGGCGGCGCGATAGCCGACAAGTGGCAGTCCACCGGCGCGTCCGCCAACCGGGTGATGCGCACCCTCCTGGGCACCTCCAGTGTGGTTGTGATCGGCGGCCTGATCGGCGTCACGGTCGTGTCCGACCCCACCACCGCCGTTGTCCTCCTCTCCGTGGTCATGTTCTTCCTCCGCTGGGTGGGCCTGTTCTGGAGCATCCCCTCCATCCTCGGCGGCCGGACCAACGCCGGCGTCCTGGGCGGCGCGATGAACTTCAGCGGCAACATCTCCGGTTTCGTGACGCCGATTGCGGTGGGCCTGATCGTGGGCGCCACCGGCTCCTACACCTGGGCCCTGCTGTACTTCGTGGGATCCGCGATCATCATGGGCGTATCCGTCCTGACCCTGAACTACAACAAGCGGCTACCTGTCTAAGCTAGCCACACGCGCCCTGCTCCTGACGCCGGGAACGCAATGCCGGACAAGAACCGAAAGTGGAGAATCATGCAGACCGCAGAAGAGACCCAGGACAAGGAACGCCCCCTCCGGGAGGCTGTCCGGGACACCCTCCGCAACAGGATCTTTGAAGGGCATTACGTTCCCGGCACCAGGCTGGTGGAACGCGACCTCGCCGCCGAATTCAACGTGTCCCGCCTCCCCGTCCGCGAGGCGCTCCGCATGCTGCGCCAGGAAGGGCTCATCAGCGACCGGGGCGCCCGCGGGGCCGAGGTCAGCACCCTGAGTCCCAAGGACGTCGAGGACCTGTTCGACGTCCGGCAGTCCCTCGAAGTCCTTGCCTGCCGTCTGGCCGCCACCCGTGCCACCCCCGAAGACCTCAGCGCCCTCAAGGGCCTGCTGGACGAAGCCGACCGCTGCCTGGCCAAGGGCGCCATCATGGAAGCCCACCGCGCCAACAGCGAATTCCACGATGCCATCACCCGGATCGCGGACAACGGCTTCCTCAAATCCGCACTGGAACCGCTCCAGGGCCGCATGCACTGGCTCTTCCGCCACGTCAGCGACCTGCCGGAGCTCATCGAGGAACACCGCAGCCTCTACGCCGCCATCGCCAGCGGCGACCCGGACCGGGCAGCCGCTCAGTCGACGTCGCACATCGGCAAATACCGCGCACAGTTTCCGGAGGATTTCAGCCGGACCGAACCCTCCCTTCATCGGAAGAACATATGAAACTTCTTGTCATCAACCCCAATATCAGCGACGACGTGACCGCCCTGATCGAAGCGGAGGCCCGCCGCTCCGCCTCCCCGGGAACCGAACTGGTGGTCCGGACGGCCGGGTACGGCGTCGAATACATCGAAACCCGATTTGAGTCCCTGATCGCGGCAGGAGCCGTCGCCGAAATCGTCGCCGAGTACACCCACGACGGCGCCAGCGTCGACGGCGTCGTGGTCGCCGCCTTCGGAGACCCCGGAATGCCGGCGCTGAAGGAACTCGCCGACGTCCCCGTCATCGGGATCACCGAGGCGGCACTCTGCGCCGCCGCCCTGCAGGGGCAGCGGTTCTCGATCATCGCCATTTCCGACCGGATCAGGCCCTGGTACCAGGACTGCGTGGAACGCTTCGGACTCGGCGGCCGGCTGGCGTCGATCCGCTCCATCAACGAAGCCCTCCACGGCATCGCCTCGGTGCAGCAGGACTTCAAGGCAACCCTGCTGGCCCTCAGCCACCAGGCCGTCACCGAGGACGGGGCCGACGTCGTGATCCTCGCCGGGGCGCCACTCGCCGGACTGGCCCGCGAACTCCGCGGCCAGATAGGGGTCCCCGTCGTGGACGGCATCTCCGCAGGCATCCGGATGGCGGAGGCCGTCGTCGGCCTCGATTCCGGCCCGCACCGCGCGGGCGCCTTCGCCCCTCCCCCGGCGAAGGCCCGACGCGGCCTCACGGAGAACCTCGACGCCGCCCTCGCCACCGCGCAGAAGGCCGCCCAGCCGGCCGCGCCCGCCCCGGTTAACTAGCTACTTCTACTTAGGAGGACACCGATGTCCGACACCCCAGAACTCGTCATTGCCCACGGCACCGTGGTCAACAGCTTCGGACGCCAACAGGCCCACGTGGTGGTCCGGGACGGCCGCGTCGACCGGCTCGTGGACGCGGCCGAGCCCGTGCCCGCCGCTGCCCGCGTGATCGATGCCGCCGGCCGGCTCGTCATCCCCGGCGGCGTGGACGGGCACTGCCACGTGGCTCAGGTAACCGGCCGGTTCCGCACCCTCGATGACTACCGGACGACGTCGACGGCCGCTTTGTGGGGCGGCACCACCACCATCATCGATTTCGGCATCCCCCGGGACTCCCGGGAAACCCCGCTCGCCGCCGTGCTGCACAAGAAGGAACTGGCCCGCGACTCCCGGTGCGACGTCGCACTGCACGGCTCCGTGGTCAGCTGGGACGAGACTGTACCGTGGCAGCTGGAGCAGCTCGCCGCCGAGGGCGTCCGGTCCGTCAAGATGTACACCACCAACCGCGGCACCACCATGGCGGACGGGGAAACCATCCTGAAGGTCATGCGCGAGATGGTCCGACTGGACGGCCTCACCTACATCCACGCGGAGCACGACCCCATCATCGCGGACTGCACCCAGCAGCACGCCGACGACGGCCGGATCGGCATCGAACACCTGCACCGCACCCGCCCGGAACTGGCCGAAGAGGTCTCGGTCAGGGAAACCCTGGCCATGGCCGAATACACCGGCGCCCCGGTCTACTTTGTGCACCAGTCCACTCCCGGCGCCGTGGATCTGGTCAGCGACGCCCGCAGCCGCGGCCAGGAGGTATTCTCCGAGACCTGCCCGCACTACCTCACCCTGGACGACAGTGTCTACGGCTCGGTGATGCCGGAGTGGTTCGCCTGCTGCCCGCCCATGCGCAGCCCGCAGACCGTCGCCGCGCTCCGAGAACGGCTTGCCGAAGGCGCCATCCACACCGTCGCCTCCGACCATTCCTGCTACGACCTCACGCAAAAGCGGGAGCGTGCGGACGACATCCGCGAGATGCCGCACGGCCTCCCGGGCGTTGAAACCCGGATGCCCGTCACTTTCACCGCCCTGATGCAGGCCGCCCGCGGCGAAGCGCGGGTGGAGGATTTCGTCGAGGTCTTCGCCGCGGGCCCGGCCCGGATCAATGCCCTGCCCCGCAAGGGAACCATCGCACCCGGGTTCGACGCCGACCTGGTCATCTTCGATCCAGCCGAGGAACGCGCAGTCGACGGCGGCGCCCTGCACATGGGCACCGATTTCTCCCCGTTCGACGGCCGGACGCTCACGGGTTGGCCCGCCGTCGTCGTCTCCGCAGGACGCGTGGTGCTGGACAGCGACGGGTTCCACGACCCCGGCCCCGTGGGCCGCTTCGTGCCCCGGGCCGGCTTCCGCGAGCATCAGTCTTCGCTTTCCGTCCCCACTGCAGCCCCCACTCCCGCCGCCCAGACCACCCGCTAGGAGCCCCCGTGCCTTCCGCAACCCGCGCCACCCGCATCGGCATGATCGTGCCGTCCTCCAACACCTGCCTCGAGCCGCAGAGCTACCGGATCCTGGGCGACCGCACCGACGTCACCATCCACTTCGCCCGGATCCCGGTCACCCGGATTGCCTTGGACGCATCCTCGGACAAACAGTTCGATGCAGGCGTCATGCGGTCGGCCGCCGAGCTCCTCGCCACCGCCGATGTGGACGTCATCGCCTGGAACGGCACCTCTGGCTCCTGGCTCGGCGCCGACCATGACCGCCGGATCGTGGAGGACATCACGGACGCCACGGGCATCCCGGCCACCACATCCACGCTGGCCTACATGGAGGCGTTCCGAACCTTCGGCACCGGGCGCATCGGGCTGTTCACCCCTTACACCGGGGACGTCAACGAACAGATCGTGGCGTCCTATGAACGGGATGGCATCAAGACCCTGGACCACCGGTTCCTGGGCCTGAGCGACAACGAGTCGTTCGCCCGCGTGGCCGATGAGGAGATGCGTCCGGGCTCGCTGGAGCTGGCCGCGGCCCGGCCGGATGCCATCATCTACCTCTGCACCAACCTCTACGGCGCCAACATCACCGCCGAAATCGAGGCCGAGACGGACGTTCCCGTCCTGGACTCGGTGGCCGTCACGCTGTGGCACTGCCTCCGGATGGCGGGCGTCCCGCTGCTGGATCCGCGCTGGGGCAGGCTCTTGGGGAACTGATGCGGCCAAGGAACCTGATCCAAACCTCAAGAAGGAAATAACCGCATGAAATTTGCACGCCTCGGCGCCGTCGGTGCCGAAACTCCCGCCATCTTGGACGGTGGCAAATTCTATTCACTGGCCGGGCTCACGCCGGAC
The DNA here is from genome assembly GCF_059383555.1 of Pseudarthrobacter sp. MDT1-56. Lineage (NCBI taxonomy): Bacteria > Bacillati > Actinomycetota > Actinomycetes > Micrococcales > Micrococcaceae > Pseudarthrobacter > Pseudarthrobacter sp. MDT1-56. The sequence goes on along the minus strand of NZ_JBWZCK010000014.1, from coordinate 2,188 downwards.
CTGGACGCGGACTTCTGGTCCTCGGGCGGTCCTGCCCGGGCAGCAGCCGCCCTGGCTGCCGGGGAACTGCCAGAAATGGATGCCGCGAGCCTCCGCATCGGCGCACCCATCACCCGGCCTTCTTCCGTGTTCGGCATCGGATTGAACTACGTCGCACACGCCGCTGAGTCGGGTTCGGAACCACCCACGACGCCGGTCCTGTTCCAGAAGGCTGCCAACACTGTCGTGGGACCCAACGACGCCGTCGCCATCCCCCGCGGTTCCACCAAAACGGACTGGGAAGTCGAATTAGGCGTAGTCATCGGCACCCGCGCCTCCTACCTTGAGTCACCATCGGATGCGCTCAGTCACATCGCCGGCTTCGTCACGGTCAACGACCTGTCCGAGCGGACCTTCCAGCTGGAAGGTCCCGGTGGTCAGTGGTCCAAGGGCAAGAGCTGCGCCGGATTCTGCCCCACCGGTCCATACCTGGTCACCCCTGAGGACGTGGACCCAAGCCACCTCCGGCTGCGCAGCTGGGTAAATGGCGAACCGCGCCAAGACTCCACCACGCAAGACTTGATCTTCGACGTGGCCACCATTATTCATGATCTCAGCCAGTACCTGGTCCTGGAGCCAGGCGACCTGATCTGCACCGGAACTCCGGAGGGCGTGGCCCTGTCCGGACGCTTCCCTTATCTAAAAGCCGGGGACGTCGTGGAGACAGAAGTGTCTGGCCTTGGACGCCAGCGACAGGAATTCATCCAGGCCTAGCCGGGGCAGGCAGGTCCGGTGGGAATCGCCTTCCGGCCCGCAGTCACAATCCGCCCGGAGGCTTTCGGAAGGCCCTGCTGGCAGCTGGCCGCCGTCCTGTTTTGACTGCCCGCAATCGGCTGAGTAATCTCGAATTGCAAGAATGTTTTCTCACTCAATGAAAACTTGAGCCGACCATTCAATGACGAAAAGAGGTTGGACGTGGCTGCAGGAGAAGAGACCTCCCATATCCTCAGCGGGTTGACTAACCAGCTGCCTGATCGTGATCCGGAAGAGACCGCCGAGTGGCTGGAGTCCCTGGATACGCTGATTCAGGAACAGGGCACCGAGCGTGCCCAGTACATAATGCGCAGCCTGCTCCAGCGGGCCGGCGCGCAGTCCGTGGGTGTTCCGATGGTCACGACCACGGACTACGTCAACACGATCCCGGTGGACCAGGAAGCCCCGTTCCCCGGGGACGAGGAGATCGAGCGGAAGTACCGGGCCTGGCTGCGGTGGAACGCCGCGGTCATGGTGCACCGGGCGCAGCGGGCCGATATCGGCGTTGGCGGGCACATCTCGACCTATGCCGGGGCCGCGACCCTGTACGAGGTCGGGTTCAACCACTTCTTCCGCGGCAAGGACCACCCCGGCGGCGGGGACCAGGTCTTCTTCCAGGGCCATGCCTCCCCCGGCATGTACGCCCGGGCGTTCATGGAAGGCCGGCTCTCCGAGGAGGACCTGGACGGGTTCCGGCAGGAGAAGTCCAAACAGGGCCATGCCCTCTCCTCCTACCCGCACCCGCGGCTGATGCCGGAGTTCTGGGAGTTCCCCACGGTCTCGATGGGCATCGGGCCGATGAACGCGATCTACCAGGCCCAGTCCAACCGGTACCTGCACAACCGCGGGATCAAGGACACCTCGGACCAGCAGGTCTGGGCGTTCCTGGGCGACGGGGAAATGGACGAGCCCGAGTCCCGCGGCCTGCTCCAGCTCGCCGCGAACGACAAGCTCGACAACCTCAACTTCGTGATCAACTGCAACCTCCAGCGCCTCGACGGGCCCGTGCGCGGCAACGGGAAGATCATGCAGGAACTCGAGGCGTTCTTCCGCGGCGCGGGCTGGAACGTCATCAAGGTCGTCTGGGGCCGGGAGTGGGATGACCTGCTGGCCAAGGACGAGGACGGCTCGCTCGTGAAGATCATGAACGAAACCGTCGACGGGGACTACCAGACCTACAAGGCCGAGTCCGGCGCGTTCGTCCGCGAGCACTTCTTCGGGCAGACCCCGCAGACCAAGGAAATGGTCCAGGACCTCACGGACGACCAGATCTGGAACCTCAAGCGCGGCGGTCACGACTACAACAAGGTCTACGCCGCGTACAAGGCCGCGACCGAGTTCAAGGGCAAACCCACCGTCATCCTGGCCCACACGGTCAAGGGCTACGGCCTGGGCA
>NZ_JBWZCK010000013.1:0-121960 GCF_059383555.1 Pseudarthrobacter sp. MDT1-56 | reverse complement strand
TTGGTGCCGGTGGTGGTGCTGACCGCAAGCCCTACAGTGGTGGCGGGGATCGTGACCGGAAGCCGTATGGTGATCGTGGTCCGCGTGAAGGTGGCGGGGAGCGCCGCAGCTTTGGTGCCGGTGGAGGTGCTGACCGCAAGCCCTACAGCGGCGGCGGCGACAACCGGAAGCCCTTTGGCAGCCGTGATGACCGTCCGGCCCGCAGCTTTGACCGTGACGACCGGCCGGCCCGCAGCTTTGACCGCGGCGACTCCGGTCCCCGCCAGTTCGGCCGCGACCGGGCAGAAGACCCCCCCGTCCGTGTCCCCAACGCCCGGGACCTCCGCAGCGCCAACCGCCCCGACCGCGAGCGTTCGCCGCAAATCGACGATGACGTCACGGGCAAGGAACTTGACCGCGCCACGCAGCACCAGATCAAGACCCTCGAGGAGAACAGCGCCGAGTGGGTCGCCCGCCACCTCGTAATGGCCGGCCGCCTGATCGACGACGAACCGGAGCTGGCCTTCCAGCACGCCCTCGCAGCCAGCCGCCGCGGAGGCCGCCTCGCGGCCGTCCGCGAAGCCGTGGGCCTGACGGCCTACGCCGCCGGCCACTACGGCGAAGCCCTGCGCGAGTTCCGCACCTACCGGCGGATCAGCGGCTCCAACATGCACCTGCCCGTCATGGCCGACTGCGAACGTGGACTCGGCCGGCCCGACCGCGCCCTGGAGATGGCGCGTTCCGAGGAAGCCAAGGACCTCGACGCCCCCGGCAAGGCGGAACTGGCCATTGTGGCCGCCGGCGCCCGCAGCGACCTGGGCCAGCTCGACGCTGCCGTCTCGGAACTGGAAATCGTCCAGCTGGACATCAACCGGGCGTTCTCCTACAGCCCGCGCCTGTTCCGCGCCTACGCCGAGGCCCTGGCCGCGGTGGGCCGCACCGCCGAAGCGGAGAAGTGGCAGCGGCAGGCCGTCGTCGCCGAGAACGCCCTCGGCCTCGACGTCCCGGAGGACCCGGACATCATCGATCTCGGCTGGGACGAGGAAGAGGAAGCCCGGGAGGAAGAGCAGCAGCGTCGGCTCCTCGCCGAGCAGACCGCCCAGCGGTCCGCCGCGGCTGCCCCGGAGCAGGCGCCGCGTGCTGCCAGCGCCGAGGCTGTTGCCGGTCTTCCGGAAACGGCTGCGGCAGGCAACGCCGTCGACGAAGGTTCCGACGACGGCGAATCCGACTTCTGGGAGTCCGACGACGCCGAGTCCGATGAGGACTCCGTGGAAAAAGACGCTCTGGACCGCTCCGAGGTCCTCGACGGCGACGACCCGGACGAGACCGGCGACGACCCGGACGAGACCGGACACGAAGAGTCCCATGACGCCGACTCCCGCGAGCCGGAACGCTCCGAAGGCTGATCCGGAGATGGCCGCACCGGAGCTGATCTCCGCCTTCGACGCCCTGCTCGCCGACCTCGACGGCGTCGTCTACGCAGGCCCGCACGCCATCCCGGGCGCTGTGGAATCCCTGCGCCGGCTCGCCGGGATCGGCGTCGGCCTCGGCTACGTCACGAACAACGCCTCCCGGACCCCCGCCCAGGTCGCGCAGCACCTGCGCGACCTGGGTGCCCCGGCGGAGGACCACCAGGTGGTCAGCTCCTCGCAGGCCGCGGGCGAGCTGCTGGCTTCGCTGCTGCCGGCAGGTGCCCGGGTGCTGGTCACCGGCGGGGACTCGCTGGCCCAGGAGGTTGAGCTCGCCGGCCTGGTGCCGGTCCGCAGCGAATCGGAGCGGCCCGTCGCTGTCGTGCAGGGGTTCCATCCGGACCTCGGCTGGAAAGACCTCGCGGAAGCAGCCTATGTGGTTGCCGGCGGTGCCCTGTGGGTGGCCACGAACACGGACATGTCCATTCCCCAGGCCCGGGGGATGGCGCCGGGCAACGGGACGCTGGTCGCGGCCGTGGCCGCCGCCACCGGGCAGCGGCCCCTTGTTGCCGGCAAACCGGAAGCGCCGCTGTTCCACGCCGCCGCGAAACGCCTGGCCGCAGACCGGCCGCTCGTGGTCGGCGACCGCCTTGACACCGACATCCTCGGCGGCAACAGGGCCGGCTTCGCCACCGTCGCCGTGCTGACCGGCGTCGACACGCGCGAATCGATCCTCGCCGCCCGCACCCAGGAACGGCCCGGCTACCTGATCAACGACCTCACGGACCTCTACCGCCCCTATCCGGCAATAACGGTCGACGCCGGGCAGCACCGCTGCGGCGCGGCGACCGCCGTCGTGCACGGGCAGAGAGTCCGGGTCAGCGGCGATCCCGGCGACCTCGACGCCTGGCGGGCCGCTTGTTCGGCCTGGTGGGCCGCCAATCCCGAGACCGCGACGGCCCTGGCCCCGGACCTCGAATGGCTGGATCACTAGACTGGGGACCATGACCGAGCCGAACCCCATCACCGAGACGGACCCCGCGGCGGGAGACGCCCGGGTCACCTGGCCGGAGCTGCCTGCGGAACCTGGCGATGCCGCAGGGAATGAGCCTTCCCGGGACCCCGCTGTCGGTGCACTGCTCCGCCGTCTCAGTGAACTGCCGGCATTGCCCGTGGACCGCCACGGGGAGGCCTACGCCCTCTTGCACGACGAACTGCTGGCGGCTTTGAACGAGTCCATCGCAGAACAACCAACCGCAGGCCCGGCCGCGGCCGGACCGACCAATCCACCAGGGGATGCCACAAATGAGCAGGCTTGACCAGGCCCTCGTCAGCCGCGGGCTGGCGAGGTCCCGCACCCACGCCGCGCGCCTCATCGCCGAAGGCAAAGTCAGCTCCAAAGGCGAGGTGCTGGCCAAGGCCTCCCTGCAGGTCCAGGACGACACGGGCCTCGATGTAGCCGCCGCCGATGAGGACAACTACGTCAGCCGTGCCGGACACAAGCTGGCCGGCGCCCTGGACGCTTTTCCCGCCGTCGAGGTCGAGGGCAAACGGTGCCTGGACGCCGGTGCCTCCACCGGCGGATTCACCGAGGTGCTGTTGCGCCGCGGCGCTGCCCACGTCGTGGCCGTCGACGTCGGTCACGACCAGCTGGTCCCCGTGATCCGGAATGACCCCCGGGTCTCCGTCCACGAGGGCCTCAACGTCCGCTACATGACCCCGGCTGAGATCGGCGGACCGGTGGCCTTGACGGTGGCGGACCTGTCCTTCATCTCCCTCACCCTCGTGCTGGCACCGCTCGCGGCGTGCACGGAACCGGGCGGCGACCTCGTCCTGATGGTCAAGCCGCAGTTCGAGATCGGCAAGGACCGGCTGGGCCGCACCGGCGTCGTCACCTCGGAGTGGGAACGCCGCCTCGCCGTGGGCAAAGTCGCGGCAGAGGCCATGGATACCGGGCTGGAACTGAAAGGCCTCGCCAGCAGCCCGTTGCCCGGCCAGGACGGAAACGTCGAGTACTTCCTGTGGATAAAGCGCGGGATTCGAACAGACCTGCCTAAGATCGAAGAGCGGGACGCAGCCGTCGCTGCGTTACTCGGAACAATCTGGCCCAAGTACTAGAAGCACTAGAAGGCGGAACCCGATGAGCAGGCGTGTCCTCATCCTTGCCCACACAGGCCGTGAGGAGTCCCTCAAGGCTGCCTGGGAAGCGTGCGCCCAGCTCCACGACTCCGGCATCGTTCCCGTGATGCTGAAATCCGAGCTCGGCGACATGGTCCGCTTCTTCGGACGGCTCGACCAGCCTGTCGAGATCCTCCATGACCACGTGATGCTGCCCGACGTCGAGCTCGTGATGGTGCTCGGCGGCGACGGCACCATCCTCCGCGCCGCGGAACTGGTGCGCGAGGTCGATGTGCCGCTGCTCGGCGTCAACCTCGGCCACGTGGGGTTCCTGGCCGAGAGCGAACGGGCGGACCTCGCCCAGACCGTCGAATGGATCGCCAGCCGCGAATACACCGTGGAAGAGCGGATGACCATCGACGTCCAGGTCTGGGTCCGCGGGCAGAAAATCTGGCACACCTGGGCGCTCAACGAGGCCGCGATCGAAAAGGGCAACCGGGAACGGATGCTCGAGGTCGTCACCGAGGTGGACGAACGCCCGCTGACCTCCTTCGGCTGCGACGGCGTCGTCCTGGCCACCCCCACCGGCTCCACCGCCTACGCCTTCTCCGCCGGCGGCCCGGTGGTGTGGCCCGAGGTCGAGGCCCTGCTGATTGTGCCGATCAGCGCCCACGCGCTCTTCGCCAAGCCGCTGGTGGTCTCACCCCGGTCCCGGCTCGCGGTGGAAATCCTGAACCGCACCGATGCCCAAGGCGTGCTCTGGTGCGACGGCCGGCGCTCGGTGGACCTCCCGCCCGGGGCTCGCGTGGAAGTGACCCGCTCCGCCACGCCCGTCCGGCTCGCCCGCACCCACCAGACGCCCTTCTCCGGCCGCCTGGTCCGCAAGTTCGAGCTGCCCATCCAGGGCTGGCGCGGACCGATGCCGCAGGCCGCCACAGTCCATACCGGGCCCGTGCCGGTGATCCGCACCCCCCGGCCGATGCCGCCGCTGCCCACCCCGCCGCAGGCCGGGCCGCCGTCCGCAGGTCCGGGCGAGACTCCTGATCCATCGACTGCGAAGTGAACCATGCTTGAAGAACTGAGAATCCGCGACCTCGGCGTCATTACCGACGCCACGCTGCCCCTCGGCCCGGGCCTGAGCGTCGTGACCGGTGAAACCGGTGCCGGCAAGACGATGGTGGTGACCGCCGTCGGACTGCTGCTCGGCGCACGCTCCGACGCCGGTGCGGTGCGCAGCGGCGCGAAAAGCGCCTCCGCGGAGGCGACCGTGAAGCTCGACGCCGGGCACCCGGCCCTGGCGCGCGCCCGTGAGGCCGGTGCCGAGATCGAGGAGTTCGACGGCGGCGCCGAGCTGCTGCTCGCCCGCAGCGTGGGCGCGGACGGTCGCAGCCGCGCCTACCTCGGCGGGCGCGCCGCTCCGGTGGGGGTGCTTGGGGAGATCGGCGAAACCCTCGTGGTGGTCCACGGCCAGTCCGGGCAGATCCGGCTCAAGAGCCCTGTCGCGCAGCGCGGCGCCCTCGACAAATTCGCGGGGGAGAGCCTCGCCGCAGCGCTCGGCAGCTACCAGGAGCTCTACGCCCACTGGAAGTCCAGCCGGGCCGGGCTGGACGAGCTCCGCAGCGCTGCCCGGGAACGTCTCCGCGAGGCCGAATCCCTGGAAGGTGCCCTGGCCGAGATCGACGCCGTCGACCCGCAGCCGGGGGAGGACGAGTCGCTCAAGGCGGAGGCCGTCAAGCTCGCCAATGTCGAGGAACTCCGGATCGCGGCCACAACGGCGCACCAGGCGCTCATCGCCGAGGACTTCGGTGACGGCAACGACGCCACCGCCCTGGTGGACGCCGCCAAACGCACCCTGGAGCACGTCGCCGAACATGACGAGGAACTCGGCTCCGCAGCCGCCCGGCTGGCCGAGGTGGGTTTCCTGCTCAACGACATCGCCACCGAACTCGCCAGCTACCAGGCCTCCCTCGACACCGAGGGCCCGGAGCGCCTCGCCGAAATCGAGGACCGCCGGGCCACCCTCGCGAAGCTGGTGCGCAAGTACGCCCCGAGCATCGACGAGGTGCTGGTCTGGGCCGAGGAGTCCCGGGCGCGGTTCCTGGAGCTGCAGGACGACTCCACCCGGATTGAGGCGCTGGACGCCGAGGTGGCCCGCGCGGGGGCCGAGCTGACCAAGCAGGCCGCCGGCATCAGCAAGCTCCGGAAGAAGGCCGCCAAAGACCTCTCCGCCCGCGTCAGCGCGGAACTCAAGGCCCTGGCCATGGCGGATGCCACCCTGGTCATCACCGTCGAATCCGGCGGGCAGCCGGGACCGCACGGGGCGGACGAGATCTCCTTCCTGCTCCAGCCGCACTCCGGCGCCCCCGCCCGCCCGCTGGGCAAGGGCGCCTCCGGCGGTGAACTGTCCCGCGTGATGCTCGCCATCGAGGTGGTGCTGGCCGCCGTCGACCCGGTGCCCACATTCGTCTTCGACGAGGTCGACGCCGGCGTGGGTGGCCGCGCCGCGGTCGAGATCGGCCGCCGGCTGGCGATGCTGGCCCGGCACGTCCAGGTGCTCGTGGTGACCCACCTGCCGCAGGTGGCGGCCTTCGCAGACCAGCACATCCGGGTCACCAAGACCTCCGTGCGCGGCGCCGACGGTGCCACCGCGACCGGCTTCACCTCCAGTGACGTCCAACTCCTCGACGAGGCGGAACGTGTCCGGGAGCTGGCCCGCATGCTTGCCGGCCAGGAGGACTCAGAATCCGCCCGGGCCCACGCCCAGGAGCTGCTCGACGACGCCCGGCTGCTGCCGCAGCAAGCCTGAACACCCCCGTGGAGCGCCCGGTACCGGGATGGCAATCACAGCGGCTTGCCGCGAACAGACCCTTGGAAGGCTGAATTGATGATAGGCTCGAACTCCGTGGTGCAGCGATCAAATTCCCGTGTAAATTCCCGGTTTCCGGGCTCGTCCAAGACGACCAAACACATCTTCGTCACCGGTGGTGTGGCGTCCTCGCTCGGTAAGGGACTGACGGCTTCGAGCCTCGGTCATCTCCTGCGGGCACGCGGCTTGTCTGTAACAATGCAAAAGCTCGATCCCTATCTGAATGTGGATCCGGGCACGATGAACCCCTTCCAGCACGGCGAAGTCTTCGTCACTGACGACGGCGCCGAAACGGACCTCGACATCGGCCACTACGAGCGTTTCCTCGATGAGAACCTCGAGGGCTCGGCCAACGTCACGACCGGCCAGGTCTACTCCACGGTCATCGCCAAGGAACGCCGCGGCGAATACCTCGGAGACACCGTCCAGGTCATCCCGCACATCACGGATGAGATCAAGCGGCGCATGCGGCTTCCCGCCGAGGGCAAGCACGCCCCCGACGTGATCATCACCGAAATCGGCGGCACCGTGGGCGACATCGAGTCGCAGCCGTTCCTTGAGTCCGCCCGCCAGGTCCGCCAGGACATTGGCCGCGGAAACGTGTTCTTCCTGCACGTCTCCCTGGTGCCCTACATCGGCCCGTCGCAGGAACTGAAGACCAAGCCCACGCAGCACTCCGTAGCTGCGCTGCGCTCCATCGGCATCCAGCCCGAGGCGATCGTGATCCGTTCGGACCGCGAAGTCCCGCAGCCCATGCGCGACAAGATCGGCCGCATGTGCGACGTCGACATCGACGCTGTCATCGGCTGCCCGGATGCCCCGAGCATCTACGACATCCCGAAGACCCTGCACTCCCAGGGCCTGGATTCCTACATCGTCCGCGCGCTCGACCTTCCCTTCAAGGACGTGGACTGGACCAGCTGGGACAAGCTCCTCGACGCGGTCCACAACCCCAAGCACGAGGTTGAGATCGCCCTGGTCGGCAAGTACATCGACCTGCCGGACGCCTACCTGTCCGTGACCGAGGCCCTGCGCGCCGGCGGCTTCGCCAACGACACCAAGGTCAAGATCCGCTGGGTCCCCTCGGACGAATGCGAAACCCACGAGGGTGCGGTCAAGTCCCTGGACGGCGTCGACGCGATCTGCGTCCCGGGTGGCTTCGGCATCCGCGGACTCGAAGGCAAGCTCGGCGCGCTGAAGTATGCCCGTGAGAGCAAGCTCCCGGTCCTGGGCCTCTGCCTGGGCCTGCAGTGCATGGTGATCGAGTACGCCCGCAACGTGGTCGGCCTTGAGGGCGCATCCTCGTCCGAGTTCGAGCCGGATTCGAAGTACCCGGTGATTGCCACGATGGAAGAGCAGCTGGACATCGTCGACGGCAAGGGCGACCTGGGCGGCACCATGCGCCTGGGCCTGTACGAGGCCAAGCTGGACGAGGGGTCCGTGGTCGCCGAGACCTACGGCACCACCACGGTCAGCGAACGGCACCGCCACCGCTACGAGGTCAACAACAAGTACCGCGAGCAGATCGCTGCCCAGGGACTGGTGTTCTCCGGAACGTCGCCTGACGGCAAGCTGGTGGAGTTCGTGGAGCTTCCCCGCGACGTCCACCCGTACTACGTGGCCACCCAGGCGCACCCGGAGCTCAGCTCACGCCCGACCCGGCCGCACGCATTGTTCTCCGGACTGGTGAAAGCCGCCCTGGAGCACCAGAAGGGCAACGGCAGCAAGGCAGCCCCGGGCGGGACAAGCAAGAACGCCCCGGCCGCCGCCAAGCCTTCCCCGGCAGTGTCGAAGTAACCCCAACTGAATCAAAGGACGGCGCGATGCCCGGCAACCCTGAAACCCCCAATGCTGCACGGCAGGTTTCGGATGAACCGAGCCCGCGCCGTCTTTTGTCGTCCCGGACGGTCTACGAAGGCCGGATCTGGGACGTGGTCAGTGAAAGTTTCCAGCTCAACGACGACGGTGATCCGCTCGTCCGCGACTACATCGACCACCCCGGGGCGGTGGCCATCCTCCCGATGAACGACGCCGGCGAGGTGCTGCTGATCAAGCAGTACCGGCACCCCGTCGGCATGGACCTGTGGGAGATCCCGGCCGGGCTCCTCGATGTCGAAGGCGAGGACTTCGTCGCCGGCGCGGCACGGGAACTCGCCGAGGAAGCCGACCTCATTGCCGGCCAGTGGAATGTGCTGGCCGACTTCTTCAATTCCCCCGGGTCCTCCAGCGAGGCCATCCGCATCTATCTCGCCCGGGACCTGAGGGACGTGCCCGGCCACGAACTCCATGTCCGCACCGACGAGGAAGCCGAAATCGAGCTGCACTGGATCCCCCTGGACGCAGCCGTCCAGGCCGTGCTGGAGGGACGCCTGCACAACCCGTCCGCCGTCGTCGGAGTCCTCGCCGCCGCGGCCGCCCGTGCCGACGGCTTCACGAGCCTCCGCCCGGGCAACGCACCGTGGCCCGCGCATCCCAGCCAGCGTTGATGGTGGAACCGCTGATAGCCGGGCCTCCGGCGCCTGTGCACCCTCCGGAACCCGCAGGGGCACAGCCTCCCGCCCGTCCGCTGACAGCGATAGACCGCGCCATGACGGACTACCTGCAGCACATGGGGGTGGAGCGCGGACTCGCTTCCAACACCCTGTCCGCCTACCGGCGGGATCTGGCCCGTTACGCCAGGCACTTGGCCGGCACGGGCCGTCAACGCCCCGACGAAATTACCCGGCATGACGTGACCGGCTTCGTCCAGGCGCTTTCCGATGGGTCCGACGGCGGCTCGGCCCTGGGCATCCGGTCGGCAGCCCGGACCGTGGTGGCCGTGCGCGGACTGCACAAGTTCTGGGCACTGGAGGGCGTGACGCCCACCGACCCGGCCAGCGACGTCCACCCGCCCATGCCGGGAAAACGCCTGCCCAAGGCCATCAGCGTCGACGAGGTCACCAGGATCCTGGAGGCGGTCGGAACAGACACCGCCACCGGGCTGCGCGACCGGGCCCTGCTGGAGTTCCTGTATTCCACCGGCGCCCGGATCAGCGAAGCCGTGGGCCTCGACGTCGATGACATCTCCCTGCCCACGGCCGGACAGGCCGCGGAAGCCGGTCCGGCAATAGTCCGGCTCTTCGGCAAGGGATCCAAGGAACGGCTCGTCCCGCTGGGATCCTTCGGCGCCCGTACCCTGGACGCCTACCTGGTCCGCGGCCGGCCGCTGCTGTCCGCCAAGGGCAAGGGGACCCCGGCCCTGTTCCTGAACGCCCGCGGCGGGCGGATCAGCCGGCAGAGCGCCTGGACCATCCTCAAGACGGCCGCCGAAAAGGCCAACATCACCAAGGACGTTTCGCCGCACACCCTGCGGCACTCCTTCGCAACCCACCTGCTCGAAGGCGGGGCGGACGTCCGGGTGGTCCAGGAGCTTCTGGGCCATGCCTCGGTCACCACCACGCAGGTCTATACCCTGGTCACGGCAGACACCCTGCGGGAGATCTACGCCGCCGCGCATCCCCGGGCGCTGGGCTGAGCCGCAGGAGCGCACCGCGCCGCTAGGCTTGCCTTTATGGCCTCCACTCCCGTCACTTTATGTTTCCTGCTCCGCGACGCAGGGAACTGCACCGAGGTGCTGTTGGGCCTGAAGCGGACCGGCTTTGGCATCGGCAAGATCGTGGGCATCGGTGGTCACGTGGAGCCGGGGGAGACCGACGCAGAAGCCGTCGTCCGCGAAGTCTGGGAAGAGGCCGCAGTCATCGTCCGGCAGGAGGACCTGGCCCATGCCGGCGTCGTCGAGTTCCTCTTCCCCACCCGCCCCGAGTGGAACATGTACTGCAGGCTCTTCACTACGAGGCGCTGGGAGGGCGAACCGGCGGAGAGCCCCGAGATAACCCCCGAATGGTTCGATACCGGGGCGCTGCCGCTGCACCTGATGTGGCAGGACGCGGAGCACTGGCTGCCGGCCGCCCTGGCCGGCGAGGTGCACGACGTCGTGGTCGTCCTGAACGAGGACAACGAGACGGTGGCATCGGTGGAAAAACTTTCCGGAGAAATGTAACCCGGGCGGACCGGCCGGAAACAACACAGGTAGCCTGCAGCCCAGGACACTACTTTTCAGGGGGAGATCGTGCTTTCCGAGCGCGAACTGGCGTTTATCGGCATTCACAAAGACAGCTATCCGCGGGTCTACCGCTTTGTGCGGCGGCGGGTGGAATCGGCCGAGATGGCGGAGGAACTGGCCGCGGACGTTTTCCGGGTGGTGTGGCAGAAGTGGGGCGAGGAGCCGCGGTCGGACATGGCCTGGCTGCTGACCGTGGCCCGCAACCTGGTGGGCAACGCCTACCGGAGCCGGGACCGCCAGCAGGCGCTGCAGAACAAGCTCAGGGCCGCCGCCGTGGTCAGGGGTGGCGAAGACTCCGGGAATGTCGCTGTCCAGGACGCCATGGCGCAATTGCGGGACAAGGACCGGGACGTTCTCCAGCTCGCGTACTGGGACGACTTGAGCATCGCGGAAATCGCCGGTGTCCTGCAATGCAGCGAATCCGCCGCCAAGGTCCGCCTGCACCGGGCGCGGGCTGCCTTCCGAAAGCACATGCCGCCCGCCGCCGAATTGAGCACGGCGGAATCGATCACACAGAAGATGGGTGCCTGAGATGGATCCGATCAAGAACAGAATTTCCGCCGCGGACCCCGTGCACAACGATCCGTCCGTGCCCGATGGCGAAGCGGCCCTGCGCCGGATGCTCACCGAACCGGCTGCCTTCAGCGACACCGGCCTGGCCGGTGTTTCCTCCCTGGACGAAACGCGCCGACGCCGGCGTGCCCGGCTCGCCGGCGTCCTGACGATCGCTGCGGCAGCCGTGGCGGCAGGTGTCCTGGTGGCCACCAACCTCGGTGCGCCCGCTCCGGCGCCGGAACCGGCGAGCAGCGTGGCGGCAGCGGAAACCACGGCCCCCGCGACTCCCTCTGCGACGCCGACCGTGACACCGGGCGCCACCGTTGTGCCACCGCCGGCCCCGGCCGACTGGACCGCATTCACCGACTCCAGCGGCCAGGCCACGTTCGAACACCCCGTGGAGTGGAAAGTCACAGAGACCCTGCTGCCGGCCGGGACCGGTCCGGGCACCTGGACGAGCGACATCACCGTCACGAACGCGGCCGGAAAATCGATCGCCAGGCTGCGAACCATCCCGCAGGCGTCCGGAACCGGAGGGCCGGCGGTGCCCTACCAGACCCTCGACGCCGTGACCCTGGACATCCCGCAGGCTGCCGCCGGCGGCGCCCAGGCGGGGCCGACCCAGTTCAAGTTCCGCATCCTCGAAGGAGCGGGAGTGTACGGTGCGCTGACGATCGACTCCGGCGGCCTGCCGGCGTCAGGAACAGCCAGCCAACTGCAGTCTTCGATCCGGACCCCGGACGGCGTGCCGGCCATCACCTTCGGAACCGGCCAGTTCCTGAGTGCGGACGGCCGGGACGCGCAGCTGAGGTTCGCGTCAGTGGCCGAGGCCAAGGCCTACATGGCCTCGCAGGAGTACCAGGACATCAAGCGGATGCTGATTTCGCTGGAACTCCGGTCCGTCCGGAAGCAGCCGGTCTGGCAGAACTACACCAGCGCCAACGGGCTGGGAAGTTTCGACTACCCGGACAACTGGACAGTGACCGGCCGCGAAGGTGGCCGCTACACCGACGTGGCCAACGAGTCCGGCCGCGTGCTGCTGACCCTGGGCTTCAACCAGACGCGCAACCGACCGAACCTCATTTCCCCCTGCACCCCTTTCACGGTGCTGGACAGCGCGGCCATGACCTTCCCGTCCACCCGGCAGGGGGAGCGGGCCCTCAGTCCCCAGTTCATCTTCAGGGTGTGGGACGTCAGCCAGCTCGGACAGCCGGCGGTCCCGTTTGCCGGCAACCTGGGCATCGCGGATGAAAGCTGGGGAGTGGATGGAACCACCTGCGATCCGCAGAATGTTGTGAGCGGCCTGCCCTCCGGTGAGTACTTCTTCGCCCAGAACTACAACACCGGGGCCGAGTCCGACCTGAAATTCCAGTCCCTCGAGGAGGCACGCCGGTACATGGAAACGGCCGAGTTCGCGACGCTCAAACGCATCGTGATGTCACTGAAAATCAACGCAGCGTAGCAACAAAAGACAAGCGGGCCGGCCACCTCTCAGAGGTGACCGGCCCGCCGTCGTACGTGTTGCAAAAACCTAGGCCAGGTGCCGTTCCTCCACGCCGTTGTATTCGCTCAGCGGGCGGATCAGGGAATTCGCATCCAGCTGCTCCATGATGTGCGCGGTCCAGCCGGTGATGCGGCTGGCGACGAACAGGGGAGTAAAGGTCGGGGTGTCGAAGCCCATCAGGTGGTACGTGGGACCGGCCGGGTAGTCGAGGTTGGGCTTGATGGCCTTGGCCTCGTCCATCGCCGTCTCCAGGCCGTTGTACAGCCCCAGCAGTTCCGGCCTGCCGTAGTACGCGATCATCTTGTCCAGGGCCGCCTTCATCGTGGGCACCCGCGAGTCGCCGTGCTTGTACACGCGGTGCCCGAAGCCCATGACCTTCTTCTTGTGGGCCAGGGCATCTTCCATCCATGCCTTGGCCCGGGTGTGGGCCTCCTCCAGCGACTCCTCCGGACGGATGCCGATCTCATCGAAGGTGTGCATGACGGCCTCGTTGGCGCCGCCATGCAGCGGGCCCTTCAGCGCGCCGATCGCCCCGGTCACGGCCGAATGCAGGTCCGAGAGCGTCGAGGTGATCACCCGGGCCGTGAACGTGGAGGCGTTGAAGGAGTGCTCGGCGTACAGGATCATCGAGACGTTGAACGCCTCGACGACTTCCTGGACCGGCTCTTCGCCGAAGGCCATCCAGAGGAAGTTGGCGGAGTAGCCCAGGTCGTCGCGGGGCTCCACCAGCTCCTGGCCGTGACGCCGGCGCTGGTCGTAGGACACCACGGCCGGCATCGCGGCGAACAGGTCTACTGCCTTGGCCATATTGGCCTCGCGGGAGGAGTCCTCGGCGAGCGGGTGCCGGGCGCCCATCACGGAGGCTGCCGTGCGGCAGACGTCCATTGGATGCGAGGTGGTCGGCAGCGCGTCGATGACCTGCTTGACCACGGGGTCCAGCGGGCGTCCGGCACGTTCCCGGGCCGTGAACTCCGCCAGCTGCTCCGGGTTCGGCAGTTCGCCGTTCCAGAGCAGGTAGGCGACTTCCTCGAAGCTGCACTTGGCGGCCAGCTCCTGTACCGGGTAACCGCGGTACAGCAGTGAATTGGTATCCGGGTTCACCTTGGAGACCGCGGTGTAATCCACCACTACGCCGGCGAGGCCCTTTTTGATCTCTTGTTCAGCCATGCTGAAACTCCTTTGTTCCTGTCGCCTGTTGAACCGGCCGGAGCCGGAAGTCCGATGCGGGTCTACTGACCCGGGATCTGGAAATTGAAAACCCCGGTATCGAAGCTGTTGTATGCCTCGTAGTCCACGAGGTCATACAAACGCGCCCGGGTCAGCATGTTACCGACCTGGGCCTCCTGGGTACCGTCAGCCTTGATCGATTCCAGCGTACGCTCCGCAGCGCCCATGGCACTACGGAGCAGGGTCACCGGGTAGATGATCATGTTGACCCCGACGCCTGCGAGCTGTTCCACCGTGAACAGGGCGCTCTGGCCGAACTCGGTCATGTTGGCCAGGATCGGCACATCGACGGCGTCACGGATCGCCTGGAACTCGCTCAGGTCCTTCATGGCCTCCGGGAAGATGGCGTCCGCACCGGCCTCCACGAGCGCCCTGGCGCGGTCCTGCGTTGCCGCCAGGCCGTCCGTGGCACGGATGTCGGTCCGCGCCATAATCAGGAAGTTCGGGTCACGCCTGGCATCGGCCGCCGCGCGGATGCGCTTGGTGGCCGTGTCCAGGTCCACCACGTTCTTGCCGTCGAGGTGGCCGCAGCGCTTCGGGTTGAACTGGTCCTCGATGTGCAGGCCGGCGAGGCCTGCGTTCTCGAGTTCCTGGACCGAGCGGGCCACGTTCATCGGTTCGCCGAAGCCGGTGTCGGCGTCGACGATGCTGGGCAGGTCGGTCATCCGGGCAATCTGCCCGGCACGGGTGGCCACCTCGGTGAGCGTGGTCAGCCCGATGTCCGGCAGGCCCAGGTCATTGGCCAGGACGGCGCCGGAGATGTAGACCCCGGCGAAGCCCTTTTCCTCGATCAGCCGGGCCGAGAGCGGGTTGAACGCGCCCGGGAACTGCTGGATCGACCCGGACGCCAGGAGCTCGCGGAAGCGGACCCGCTTCTGCTCCGGCGTGACCTTCGAGTACAGCATTTAGAAGAGTCCCTTCGGTGCGGCGGCCAGGTCGATCACGCCGTCGGCGGCCTTGATGTTGAGCTGGTCCAGCTCACCGGCGGCCAGCTCGGGCAGGCGGGCGGCGGCGGCCAGGAAGCGTTCGATTTCCTCTTCGGCGACGAGGCCGGCGGCGAGGGTGCGGAACTTGTTGACGTACTGTTCCCGTGCGAACGGCCGGGCGCCCAGCGGGTGGGCGTCAGCGACGGCGATCTGGTCGGTGATGACCGTGCCGTCCTTGAGCGTGATGACAACGGTGCCGCCGAAGGCCTTCTCCGCGATGTCCAGGGAGTGGTAGCGGCGGGTCCATTCCGCGTCCTCGACGGTGGTGACCTTGTGCCACAGCTCCACGGTGTCCGGGCGCGCGGCGCGCTCCGGGGCGTAGGAATCGACGTGGTGCCAGGCGCCGTCCTGCAGGGCCACTGTGAAGATGTAGGGGATGGAGTGGTCCAGTGTTTCGCGGCTGGCCGTGGGGCTGTACTTCTGCGGATCGTTGGCGCCGGAGCCGATCACGTAGTGCGTGTGGTGGCTGGTCTTGATCAGCACGGACTCCACGTTGGCCGGGTCCGTGACCTCCGGGTGCTCGCCGTGGAGCTTGCGCGCCAGGTCGATCCACGCCTGGGCCTGGTACTCGGCCGAGTGCTCCTTGGTGTAGGTGTCCATAATGGCGCGCTTGGTTTCGCCGGGGGTCGGCAGCGGCACGGTGTAGGAGGCGTCGGGGCCGTCCAGCATCCAGGCGATGACGCCGTCCTCGCCTTCGTAGATCGGCACGGGGGAGGTCTGGCCGCGCATGGCACGGTCCGCGGACTCGACGGCCATCTTGCCGGCGAACGCCGGGGCGTGCGCCTTCCAGGTGGAGATCTCGCCCTTGCGGGACTGCCGGGTGGCGGTGGTGGTGTGCAGGGCCTGGCCGATGGACTGGAAGATGGTCTCGACGTCGAGTCCCAGCAGGGTGCCGATGCCGGCGGCGGCGGAGGGGCCGAGGTGTGCGACGTGGTCGATCTTGTGCTTGTGCAGGCAGATGGCCTTGACCAGGTTGACCTGGATCTCGTAGCCGGTGGCGATGCCGCGGACCAGGTCCTGGCCGCTGGAGCCCACGTGCTGGGCGACGGCGAGGATCGGGGGGATGTTGTCGCCCGGGTGGGAGTAGTCCGCGGCGAGGAAGGTGTCGTGGTAGTCGAGTTCACGGACGGCGACGCCATTGGCCCAGGCAGCCCATTCGGGGGCCACCCGCTCGTCAATGCCGAAGACCTTCGAGCCCTTGCCGCCGGTGGTGGGGCCGTGCGTCAGGGCCTGGGCCCGGGCCGCGACGATCGGCGCGCGGTTCAGCGAGGCGATCGCCACCGAGGCGTTGTCGATCACCCGGTTGATCACCATGTCGGTGACCTCAGCGGAGACGGCGACGGGATCCGCGGCCACCTGCGCAATCTTGAAGGCGAGCTGGTCCTCGCGGGGCAGGTTTTCCTCGCTCTTGTAAACGCGGACGTGGTGTTCCTTGACCATGGTGCTCCTTTTATTGAGGTGTATGCGTGGCTTTGACGTGGGAAAGGCTGCGGTGCAGATGGAGTGTGGTGGCGGCCTCCGCCAGCCGGGGGTTGCCGGCGGCGATCGCCTCGGCGATGGCGGCATGCTCGGCGGCAGCCGCGGTCAGCCGTTCGGCGTCGTCGGCCGCCAGCCGGCGGACGCGGACCAGATGGACGCGCAGGCTGCGCATCGCCTGGGCAAGGTAGGAGTTGTGGATCGCGGCGTCGATGGCCGAGTCCAGCCGTCCGACCAGCCCGTAGTAGTCGTGCCGGGCCGGATCCTCGCCTCTGATCAGCGCCGGGGCCTGGCACAGTTCTTTGCGGAGCCGTTCGAAGGTGGCGGCGTCGCCGCGTTCGGCGGCCAGCGCCGCGGCCTTGCCCTCGAGGGTTTCGCGCAGTTCGAAGAGTTCGTCGATATCCTCCAGCGAGATATCGGTGACGACGACGCCGCGGCCGCCCGCCGTCGTCGTCAGGCCCTCCGCGGTGAGCCGGCTCAGGGCCTCCCGCAGCGGGGTACGGGAGATGCCCAGCCGCTCGGACTGCTCCACTTCCGCGAGCACCGTCCCGGGCGCCAGACGCCACTCGATGATGTCGTCGCGCAGGGCCGCATAGGCCTTGTCGCTAGCGCGCATCCTGACTCCTTCGTTGGCTGACGCTGTCCAGTGTATACACGGAAGTTCATTTGCCCAGCATTTCCGTTGAATCTGCGTGCCAGCAGGCATCTGTGTATACATAAGCCTTGTGCCGGGAGCCCGGAGGGGGCTACCATGAGCACCATCACATCGTCGTGGACGGGACTCATTTTCATGGTTACCAAGAACTACCGGGACAGCTACGCACGCAGCCTGGATACGCCCGAAGCATTCTGGCTGGAAGCCGCAGGGAAGATCTCGTGGACCACACCCCCGCAACGTGCCCTCGACGCCGGCAGGGCGCCGCTGTACGACTGGTTCCCCGATGGCGTGCTCAACACGTCCTACAACGCGCTGGACCGGCACGTGGAGGAGGGCAGGGGAGCGCAGGACGCGCTGATCTATGACTCCGCCATGCTCGGCACCCAGCAGCGCTACAGCTACGCGGAACTCACGGACCACGTCGCCCGGTTCGCCGGTGTCCTGCGCAACCACGGCGTGGGCAAGGGGGACCGCGTCGTGATCTACATGCCGATGATCCCCGAGGCAGCCATCGCCATGCTCGCCACCGCCCGGCTCGGCGCCGTGCACTCCGTCGTCTTCGGCGGCTTCGCCCCCAAGGAACTTGCCGCCCGCATCCGCGACGCCGCCCCCGCCGCCGTGGTCACGGCATCCGGCGGGATCGAACCCTCGCGCCGGATCGAGTACCTCCCCGCCGTCGAGGAAGCCCTTGGCCTGGCCGGGGCGCAGGACACCCCGGTCCTGGTGAAGGGACGCGACGGCTTCGCCTCCTCGGTGTCCGACCACTCCGGCTGGCTGGACTGGGACACCGAGATGGCCTCCGCCGCGCCCGCCGCGCCGGTTGACGTCAAAGCCACGGATCCGCTGTACATCCTCTACACCTCGGGAACCACCGGCGCCCCCAAGGGCGTCGTGCGGGACAACGGCGGCCACGCCGTGGCACTGAGCTGGACCCTGGAGAACATCTACGACATAGGACCCGGCGACGTGATGTGGACCGCGTCCGACGTCGGCTGGGTGGTGGGGCACTCCTACATCGTGTACGGCCCGCTGCTGGCCGGCGCCACGACCGTCCTCTACGAGGGCAAGCCCGTGGGGACGCCCGACGCCGGGGCGTTCTGGCGGGTCATCCAGGACCACCAGGTCAACGTGCTGTTCACCGCGCCCACCGCCCTGCGCGCCATCCGGAAGGCCGACCCCGAGGCCAAGCTGCTCGGCTCGTACGACATTTCCAGCCTGCGCACCCTGTTTGCCGCCGGTGAACGGCTGGACACCGACACCTTCCACTGGGCCTCCCGGATCCTCGGCGTCCCGGTGGTGGACCACTGGTGGCAGACCGAGACCGGCTGGGCCATCTGCGCCAACCCGCGCGGCCTCGACGGCCTGCCGATCAAGGCAGGCTCACCCAGTGTGCCGATGCCCGGCTTCAAGCTGAACATCGTCGACGGATCGGGGACAGACGTCGAAGCGGGGACGGAGGGCAACATCGTCCTGGAACTTCCGCTGCCGCCGGGCACGCTGACGACGCTCTGGGGCAACGACGAACGCTACATCTCCTCCTACCTGCAGGCATTCGAGGGCTACTACGCCACCGGAGACTCCGGTTACCGGGACGAGGACGGCTACCTCTTTGTGATGGGCCGCACCGACGACATCATCAACGTCGCCGGCCACCGCCTCTCCACCGGCGCCATGGAACAGGTGATCGGCCAGCACCCGGCCGTCGCCGAATGCGCCGTGATCGGACTCGCGGACCCGTTGAAGGGCCAGCGTCCCAGCGGCTACGTGGTGCTGAAGTCAGGGGTCGATGTGCCCGAGGAGATCCTGGTCAAGGACCTCATCGCGCTGGTCCGGCGCGACATCGGCGCCGTCGCCGACTTCAAGCACGTCACCGTTGTGGAAGCCCTGCCCAAGACCCGCTCCGGCAAGATCCTGCGCAAGACCATGCGCCAGATTGCCGACGGCGACGACTACGTGGTGCCCTCCACGATCGAGGACGCCGGCGTGATCGACCAGCTCATCGGAACGCTGCGGCCCGCCGCCACGCAGTGACGGGCCCCGGCCGCGGTTACGACGCCGGCCGGGTCCAGCGGTATTCGTTCTCCGGCCGGCCCGGGGCACCGTAGCGCGCCGTCCGGGTGACCGTGCCGGCGTCGGCGAGGTATTCCAGGTACCGCCGTGCGGTCACCCTGGACATGCCCAGGGCGTCCATCACCTCACTGGCCGACACGGCCCCGGACTGCAGTTTCATGAAGTCCTGCACCGACTCCAGCGTGGACGCGGCCAGCCCCTTGGGCAGCGGCAGTTCCGAGGGCGCCCGCAGGCTCGCGAAGGCCTGGTCCACATCGCTCTGCGACGCTCCGGGTCCGGCCTGCCCGGCGGCGGGGGAGGCCAGCTGGTCCCGGAAGAGCCGGTAGCTGGCGAGCTTGTCCGAGAAGGTGGCGAAGGTGAAGGGCTTGATCAGGTACTGGACCACCCCGGTGGCCACCGCGCTGCGGACGATGTTCAGTTCGCGGACGGCGGTGATGGCGATGATGTCCGCGAACAGCCCGGCCGCACGCATGCGCCGCGCGATGTCGAGGCCATGCAGGTCCGGCAGGTTCATGTCCAGCAGTACCAGTTCCACCGGTGTGCCGGCCGCCGCGAAGTCCGTCATCAGCCGGAGCGCCGACTGCCCGTCCGGGGCTGTGCCGGCCAGCGTGAATCCCTCCAGCCGGCCGACATAGGCGGCGTGGGCCGCCGCTGCGATGGGCTCGTCCTCGACGACGAGTACACGGATGTCGCTCATTGCTGTCCCTTGCTGGTCAGTGGAGCCGGCGGTGATGCCGGCGGTGATGCCGGCGTTAATGCCGCCGGCGACGTTGGCAGCGTGACCCGGAACAGCGCCCCGGCGGGGCTGGTGATGGTCATGGTACCGCCGAGCCGCTGCACCGCCTGGCGGACCAGGGCCAGGCCGAGGCCCCGCCCGAACGGCCCCGGGGACTTGGTGCTGAAGCCGTGCCGGAAGATGTCCTCGACGGCCTCCGGATCGATCCCGGGCCCGCTGTCCTCCACCGTGATCTCCAGGGCCCCGGCGGAGGCTTCCACCGTGAGCTCCACGAGTCGCGGGGCCGGGGCCTCGGCCGCGGCGTCGATGGCGTTGTCCAGCAGATTGCCCAGGATCGCCACAAGGTCCTGCACCGCCAGCCCGGACACGCCGGCAGGTCCGCTCCCGGCCCCCGCGGTGTCCAGGGTCAACTCGACGCCCCGCTCGTGGGCCTCTGCGGCCTTGCCCATGATGAGGGCGCCGAGCACGGGCTCCTCGAGCGAGCTCACCACGTCATCGGTGAGCCGCTGGCTCAGTTCGAGGTCCTGGGTGGCGAAGTCCAGGGCTTCCGTGCCGCGCCCCAGTTCCATCAGGGAGACGATCGTGTGGAGCCGGTTGGCGTGCTCGTGGGTCTGGGCGCGAAGGGCATCGGAGAGCGTGCGCATGGTTTCCAGCTCGCTGCCCAGCGACTCGATCTCGGTGCGGTCGCGGATCGTGGCCACGGTCCCGTACACGGCCGCGCCGGTGCGCCCGCCGGCAGGACCGGGACCGACAGCCGGCCCCTGGTTCACCACGAGGATCCGCGAGCCGGTCAGGTGGATCTCGTCGAGGGCGGTCCGTCCCGATTCGAACAGCTCCTTGAGGCTGGGGGCCAGCGGGAGCTCCGCCAGGGCCGGCGCCTCGGGCCGCCTGCCGTCGGCAGCTGCGCCCGCGCCGTCGGACGCGCCGGGCGTGAGTCCCAGCAGTTCGGCGGCCTGGTCGTTGTACATCACCACCTTGCCCTTGGGATCGATCAGGATGACCCCCTCGCGGACCGAGTGCAGGACCGATTCGTAGTAGGCGAAGAGCTGGGCCAGCTGTTCCGGTCCCCAGCCGCGGGTGACCTGCCGCAGGTACCGCCCCAGCAGCCAGGATGCCACGGATCCGCCGGCCAGCAGGGCCAGCCCGATCGCCACAAGCGCCGGCAGCCTGCCGGAAATGGCGATGTCCACGGTGCGGACCGTCACGCCGGCCGCCACCAGCGCCCGCACCGTGCCGTCCGCATCCTTGACCGGGGCGATGGTGCGCACGGAGGGGCCGAGGGTGCCGGCCGTAATCTCGGTGAACACCCGGCCGTTCAGCGCAGCATCGATCGAGCCGATATACGGCTTGCCGAGTTCCTCGTCCCGGGGGTGGGTCCAGCGGGTGCGGTCCGGTGCCATGATCGTGATGAAATCCGCCTCTGCGTCCTCCATCACGTTCAGGGCATACGGCTGCAGCAGGGCGGTGGGATCCGCGGCGTCCGCCGCCTCCAGGACGAGGGGGTTGTCCGCCACCGCGGTCGCGACGGCGGCCATCCGCCGGCCGGCCTCGTCGTAGGCCTGGTCGCGCGCGTCCACGAACGTGGCGGTGCCGACGATCGCGGTCAGGGTCAGCATAAACAGCAGATGGGCCACAAACAGCCGTCTGGCGATGCTCCAGCGGTGGATCATCCATACCTTCCATGACCAATATGAACGCAACGGTGATGCGCGTCACTTCATCCCCAATGATGGTGGAACACGCAGAACGGACGAGATGGGCCCACAGCCTGTGCCGCACCGACGTCCAGCCTATCCAAGGAGAACACCATGGCCTCTCAAAGAGGAGAGTCAGCGGCATCGGCCGCGACGCCGGTCAAGAAGCGCAAGGGAATCGACAAGTCCCATTATCTCTACATCGCGGTCATCGCGGCCGTCATCCTCGGCGCCCTGGTCGGGCTGATGTTCCCCGAGTTCGCTAAGTCCCTCAAGCCGCTGGGTGACGGGTTCATCAAGCTCATCAAGATGATGATCGGCCCGGTCATCTTCTGCACCATCGTCCTGGGCATCGGTTCCATCGCCAAAGCGGCCACGGTCGGCAAGGTCGGCGGCCTCGCCCTGGGCTACTTCATGGTGATGTCCACCTTCGCGCTGGCCATCGGCCTCGTCGTCGGCAACCTGATCCACCCGGGCGAGGGCCTCAAGCTCGCCCCCTACGACCCGAGCAAAAAGGCCGCCACGGACAGCACGGTCGAGTTCCTGCTGGGCATCATCCCGGGCGACATCCCGGTCCTGCCGACCCTGCTCGCCGCGCTGCTGGTCGGCTTCGCCCTCCAGCAGATGGGCCCCCAGGGCGCCCCGATCCTCAAGACCATCGGCTACGCTCAGGCACTCGTCTTCCGCGTCCTGGTCATGATCATGTGGCTGGCCCCGATCGGAGCATTCGGCGCGATCGCCGCCGTCGTCGGTGCCACCGGCATGCAGGCCATCCTCAGCATGGCCACCCTGATGGTCGCCTTCTACATCACCTGCGCCCTGTTCATCGTGGTGATCCTCGGCGGCCTGCTCAAAATCGTCGCAGGGCTCAACATCTTCCGGCTGATGAAGTACCTCGGCCGCGAATACCTGCTGATCTTCTCCACCTCGTCCTCCGAAGCCGCCCTGCCCCGCCTGATCGCGAAGATGGAACACCTCGGCGTGTCCAAGCCCGTCGTCGGCGTCACGGTCCCCACCGGCTACTCCTTCAACCTCGACGGCACCGCCATCTACCTGACCATGGCTTCCCTGTTCGTCGCCAACGCCATGGGCACCCCGCTGGACCTCGGCGCCCAGGTCTCGCTGCTGATCTTCATGATCATCGCCTCCAAGGGCGCTGCCGGTGTCACCGGCGCCGGCCTGGCCACCCTGGCTGCCGGGCTCCAGGCCCACAAGCCGGAACTGCTCGGCGGCGTCGGCATGATCGTCGGCATCGACCGCTTCATGTCCGAGGCCCGTGCCCTGACCAACTTCACCGGCAACGCCGTTGCCACCGTCCTGATCGGCACCTGGGTCAAGGAGATCGACGGCGGACAGGTCGAACGGGTCCTCTCCGGAAGCGAACCTTTCGACGAGCAGACCATGATCGCCGGCCACGGCGCACCCGAGGAAGCGCCGGCACCGGCACAGCCCGTTCTGGCCAACGCCTGAGCCGTTCCAGCACCCCACACGAACCACCACTGACCGCCCGGACGCGTGCAAGCGTCCGGGCGGTTTTTCGCGCCGCGACAGGAACCTTCGACTTCTACCAGAAGGTTGAGGCTCAAAGAATGGCCGCTGTCAAGGTCCGCGGAATACCGTGTCGGGCGCTGTAACCTTGGGAGGAATAAGATCGGCTCTGGAAGTCCAGCGGCAGCAATATCAAGCAAGACAATCACCGTCATCGAAAGTGTGGATAGATACGTGAGCAGCGAACAGGGTTCAGCAACTCTGGAAGGCACCGAACTCGATCTGGAAGACGCCGTCATGGGCCCCACCGGGCGCCCTCAACGCGACTTTCCGGAGCCGGCACCGCTGTCATCCCACGGCCCCGCGCGGGTCATCGCCATGGTCAACCAGAAGGGCGGAGTGGGGAAAACCACCTCCACCATCAACCTTGCGGCCGCGCTGGCGGAATTCGGCCGCCGCGTGCTCGTGGTGGACTTCGACCCGCAGGGCGCCCTCTCCGCAGGCCTCGGCATCAACCCCCACGAACTGGACCTCACGGTCTACAACGTCCTGATGGACCGCAAGGTCGACATCCGCGACGCCATCCACAAGACCGGCGTGGAAAACCTGGACCTGCTCCCGGCCAACATCGACCTCTCCGCCGCGGAGGTCCAGCTCGTCAACGAAGTTGCCCGCGAACAGGTGCTGGACCGGGCCCTGAAGAAGGTCGAGGATGACTACGACGTCGTCCTGATCGACTGCCAGCCCTCCCTCGGCCTGCTCACCGTCAACGCCCTGACGGCCTCACACGGTGTCATCATTCCGCTGATCTGCGAGTTCTTCGCGTTGCGCGCCGTCGCGCTGCTGGTGGAGACCATCGACAAGGTCCAGGACCGGCTGAATCCGCGGCTCCAGGTCGACGGCGTCCTCGCCACCATGTACGACGCCCGCACCCTGCACAGCCGCGAGGTGATCTCCCGTCTGGTGGAGGCCTTCGGCGACAAGGTCTTCGAAACCGTCATCAAACGGTCCATCAAGTTCGCGGACGCCACCGTCGCGGCCGAACCCATCACCAGCTATGCCGGCAACCACATTGGCGCCGACGCCTACCGCAACCTGGCCAAAGAGCTGATCTCGCGCGGCGGCGCGCCCTAGTCAGGGCCGTGGCAGGGTCAGGCGCTCCGGTGGCGGAGCTCTCGCCGGCCGGGAAAAAACCCGGCTTCGAGGTCCGGCTGGCCAACTTCACCGGTCCCTTCGATCTCCTCCTGGGCCTGATCTCCAAGCACCAGCTGGACATCACCGACGTGGCGCTGTCCACCGTCACCGATGAGTTCATCAAGTACATCAAGCGCCTGCAGAACCTCGGCGAGGAATGGGCCCTTGATGAGGCCAGCGAATTCCTCGTTATCGCCGCGACTTTGCTGGACCTCAAGGCGGCCCGGCTGCTGCCTGCCGGCGAGGTCGAGGACGAGGAAGACATCGCGCTGCTGGAAGCCCGCGACCTGTTGTTCGCCCGGCTCCTGCAGTACAAGGCGTTCAAGCACGTCGCGGGCATGATGGGGTCCACCCTTGAGCTCGAGGACCGCCGCTATCCGCGTCAGGTGGCGCTCGAGGGGCATTTCGCTGCGCTGCTTCCGGAACTGCTCTGGAAGCACACCCCGCAGCAGTTCGCTGCCCTGGCCGGGAAGGCACTCACAGCCAAGGACGCCGCGCCCACGGAGGTCGGCCTTGCCCACCTCCACGGCACTCCCGTCAGCGTCAAGGAGCAGGCCGAACTGCTGGGCCTCCGGCTGCGGCAGGGCGCCCCGCTCACCTTCCGGGCGCTGATCGCCGACGCCGAATCCACCCTGGTGGTGGTGGCACGCTTCCTGGCGCTGCTGGAGCTGTTCCGGGACAAGGCGGTGGCCTTCGAGCAGCTGCTGCCGCTGGCGGACCTGACCGTCCGCTGGACCGCCGACGGCGAGGCCTGGAGCAGCGAGAACCTGAGCGAAGAATATGAGGAGCAGCCGTGAACGAGACCCCATCCGGGCAGGCAGTGAACGGCGCAGTGGACGCCGGTCCCGACGTCGCCAGCCTGCCCGGCGGCGCCCGCGCCGCCCTTGAAGCCGTCCTCATGGTGATCGACCAGCCGGCGACGGCGGCCGAGCTCGCCGCCGGGCTGAACCTGACCGTCGACGTCGTCGAGGAACTGCTCACGGAACTGCAGCGGGAGTATAACGGCTATACTGTTAATGCCCCGGATGTGCACGATGCCAGTTTCAACGGCTTCAGTGCCACCCCCCGGGGCTTTGAATTGCGGAATATCGCCGGAGGCTGGCGGATCTATTCGCGCGCTGACTTCGCCGATATCGTCGGTGGATTCGTGCTTGAGGGACAGACAGCCAGGCTGACGCAGGCGGCGCTCGAAACGCTCGCCGTCATCGCTTACCGCCAGCCCGTATCAAGGGCGCGGGTGTCTGCAATTCGAGGAGTTAATGTTGACTCTGTCGTGCGGACGCTGACCCAGCGGGGGCTGATCGAGGACTCGGGAACAGATCCTGAATCCGGGGCCATCCTCTACCGCACGACGTCGTATTTCCTGGAGCGGATGGGAATCGGCTCGGTGGCGGAATTGCCGCAACTTTCACCCCATCTTCCGGGGCTGGAAGGCATCGAAGAGTTCTACGACGCAGCAAGAATGTAGGCAGGGACAACTGCCTTCGCACGAGTATCCACCAGGGCAGAAGCTATTTGCCCCAGCCGGCGGGTGTTGTCGGGAGACAGCGGCCGTTGGCCAACAAACGAAGGACGGGTCATGACACAGGCGGGACGCCAGGGTTCACCACGTAACAGTTCGGGACGCAACAGTGCCGGACAAAACTCAGCGCAGGGCTCAGGCCGCGGCGCACAGGGCGGCGGAAGCCGCAGCGGCGGAGCCGACTACAAGGGCGGCTCCGGCCGGGGCGCCCAGGGCGGCGGAAGCCGCAGCGGCGGAGCAGGCTTCAAGGGCGGCGGAGACCGAGCCTTCAAGCACCCCAAGCCCCGCGAAGAGGCCTTCATCGATCCGGACCTGCAGGGTCCCGAGGGCACGCTGCCGGCAGGCCGCCCGGGTTCCGGTGATTGGAAGTCCAAGGCGCCCTCCGGCAAGGAAGCGGCCCGCAAGGCCGCCGCCCGCAAGCCCGGCTTCGGCAAGGCCCCCGGCACCCCCGGTGCCCTCAAGCCCAAGCCGCGCACCGGCGCCCCCAAAGCCGCCGGCCCCCGCGCCTTCGGCAGCGAACGGTTCGGCCAGAACCTCGGACCCGTGCGCAAGCCGGCCCGCAAGCGCGGCCCCCGCGCCGAGGTGCCCCAGTCCGACCTCCACGACCAGGACGGCATCCGCCTCCAGAAGGTCATGGCGTCGGCCGGCGTCGCCTCACGGCGTGTCTGCGAAGAGATGATCGCCGAGGGCCGGGTTGAGGTCGACGGCCAGGTCGTCACCGAGCTCGGCGTCCGCGTCGACCCGAAGACCGCCGTGATCCACGTCGACGGCCTCCGCATCCAGCTCGACGAGAACATGGTCTACATGGTGTTCAACAAGCCCAAGGGCGTTGTCTCCACGATGGAAGACCCGGACGGCCGTCCCTGCATCAGCGACTTCGTCCGCAACAGCCACGGTGAACGGCTGTTCCACGTCGGGCGCCTCGACGTTGCCACCGAGGGACTGCTGCTGCTGACGAACGACGGCGAACTCGCCAACCGCCTGACGCACCCCGCTTACGAAGTCCCCAAGACCTACCTGGTGCAGGTCCGCGGGCCGTTCCCGCAGGGCATCGGCGCCGAGCTCAAGGCCGGCGTCGAACTAGAGGACGGCACCGCGTCAGTCGACTCCTTCAAGCTGGTGGACTCCACCCCGGGCCACGTGCTGATCGAGGTTGTGCTGCACTCGGGCAAGAACCGGATCGTCCGTCGCCTGTTCGACGCCGTCGGTTTCCCGGTGCTGCGCCTGGTCCGCGTGAAGGTCGGGCCCATCGGCCTGGGCGACCAGCGCCAGGGCAGCATCCGCAACCTCGGCAAGCAGGAAGTCGGCCACCTGCTGGCATCCGTAGGGCTGTAGGCATGTCCGCCTTTCGCACCCACGGCCGCGGCCACCTCAACGGTCCGGTGGTGGTCGTGGGGACCGGGCTCCTGGGCACCAGCATTGGGCTGGGGCTGCGGGGCCGTGGAGTGGCAGTCTTCCTCTCCGACCCTTCGCCGACCAACCAGGCCGTCGCCGTCGATATCGGCGCGGGCCTGCCTTTGGCGCGCCTTGACGGCGAGCAGCCGGAACTCGTGGTGGTCGCAGCACCGCCCGACGTCACGGCGGACGTGGTGGAACGCGCCCTCAAGGACTACCCGGCGGCCACCGTCGTGGACATCGCCAGCGTGAAGGCGGTTATCCAGGCCGAGCTCCGCGCCCGGGGCGCCGACCTCGGCCGCTACGTGGGCACCCACCCGATGGCCGGCCGTGAGAAGTCTGGCCCCGTCGCTGCCCGCGGCGAGCTCTTCACCTCGATGCCGTGGGTCCTGTGTCCCTCGGAGGAGACACTGCCCGAGTCCCTGCAGGCAGCGCGTGCGCTGGCCGGGGACCTCGGTGCCGTCGTGTCCGAATTCGGGGCCGAGGAGCACGACGAGGCCGTGGCGCTTGTCTCGCACGTGCCGCAGGTGGTGTCCTCGCTCGTGGCCAGCCGGCTGCAGGGCACGCCGCTGCACGCGCTGTCCCTCGCCGGCAACGGCCTGCGCGACGTCACCCGGATCGCGGCGAGTGATCCGACCCTGTGGGTGCAGATCCTCGGCGCGAACGCGGACAAGGTCGTGGAGATCCTGCACGGCGTCCGCGAGGACCTCAACCGGCTCATCGGGACGCTGGAGAACCCCACGGCTCCCGGTGCCCGGCTCGATCTGGCCCAGCTGATCAGCGAAGGCAACGCCGGCCAGGCCCGCATCCCGGGCAAGCACGGCGGACCCCCGCAGGCCTACTCCTGGCTGACGGTCCTGGTGGATGACACGCCCGGACAGATCGCCAGGCTGCTGACCGAGATCGGCGAGATCGGCGTCAACCTCGAGGACCTCCGGCTGGACCACTCCTCGGGCCAGAACGTGGGCATGGTGGAAATCTCTGTGCTGCCGAACAAGCACGAACTGTTAATCGAAGCCCTCAATGACCGTGGATGGCGGGTACTCCAGTAATGACCCAGGAACTTATCGAAACCGTGGACGTCCTCCGCCCCGGAAAGAGCCTCGTCGTCGCAATCGACGGGCCGTCCGGATCGGGCAAGTCCAGCGTTAGCAAAGAGGTGGCACGCCGGCTCAAACTGTCCTACCTCGACACCGGCGCCATGTACCGTGCCCTGACCTGGTTCTGCCTGGACAGCGGCACGGACCTGGACGACGGCGCCGCCGTCGAGGCTGCCTCCAAGAGCTTTCCGCTGGAAATCAGCACGAGCCCGCTGGAGGAATACGTGCTGGTCGGCGGCACCGACGTCACCCTCGCGATCCGCGAGCCGTCGATCTCCGCCGCTGTCAGCGCCGTCGCCACCACCCTCGGTGCCCGCACCGAACTGATCCGCCGGCAGCGCGAGCTGATCGAAAAGCACCACCGCCGCATGGTGGTCGAAGGCCGCGACATCACCACCGTCGTCGCGCCCCACGCCGAGGTGCGGATGCTCCTCACCGCGAGCGAAGCGGCGCGCCTGCGCCGCCGGGGCATCCAGCTGGGCGGCAGCCAGAACGCCGAACAGCTCGCCGCGCAGGTCACCCAGCGCGACGCGAAGGACTCAACCGTGGTGAACTTCACCCGGGCCGCCGACGGCGTGGTGACGCTGGACTCCTCGGAGCTCGACTTCGCCGAGACCGTCGACGCCGCCCTCAGCATCGTGAACGGCATCGTCAACCATCGGGCCCTTAACCGTGACTGACGCCGGGCAGCAGCCTGCCGGCCTGCCGGCCCGCTGGACCACCATCTGGAGCCGGCCCGTGGGGTGGACGCTGAACCACGTCCTCTACCGGACGTCGGTGACCGGTCGGTCGAACGTGCCGGCGACGGGTCCGGTGATCTTCGCCGGCAACCACATCAGCTTCCTGGATGGACCGGTGATGTTCGGGGCGTCCCCGCGCGCCATGCACATCCTGGTCAAGAAGGAAATGTTCGGCGGTTTCCTCGGCCGCGTGCTGCGGGCCTCGGGACAGCTGGCGGTGGACCGCTCGGGCGACCGGGCCGCCCTCATCGCGGCCAAGGGCGTGCTCGACGCCGGACGGTGTGTCGGCATTCTTCCCGAAGGCACGCGGGGGAGTGGTGAAGCCTCCGCCATCAACAAGGGCGTGGCCTGGCTGGCGCTGAACTCCGGTGCGACCGTGGTGCCCGTGGCCATCCTCGGGACCCGGGTGGGCGGCGAACACCTCGACGCCGTTCCCGGGCTGGGCCGGAGGCTGCACGTCAGCTTCGGCGGAGCCCTCAATGTCAGCCGCAGGCCCGGCGAGACCGGGCGTGTTTCAATGGACAGGGCCGGAACCGAGATCCGCGCCGCGCTGGCCCGCCATGTCCAGGACTCGATCCAAAGAACAGGGCAGCCCTTGCCCGACGCGGATTCCCCGCAAGAACGTCATGAAGCAGTAGCCGGGACGCCGGCAGATCACCCCATAAGGAAAGTGCAATGAGCGATACGACTCAAACCTCCGGCCAATTTGGCGCCGGCGAAGACGAATACACGCCCACCGGCACGGACCAGGTGGCTGAGCATCTCGCCGCCCTGGACGATGAGGAAGCCGAGGTCCGTGCGGCCTCCCTCCGGGCCGGCCTGGACGACTACGATCTGGACGAAGACGACGCCGCCCTCCTGAGCGGCGAGTACGACGATGAGGATTTCGACGGCCCGGTCAAGCTTGATCCGGTCCTGGCCATCATCGGCCGGCCCAACGTGGGCAAATCCACCCTGGTGAACCGTATCCTCGGCCGCCGCGAAGCCGTGGTGGAAGACAACCCCGGCGTGACGCGCGACCGGGTGATGTACTCGGCCACCTGGAACGGCCGGAACTTCACCGTCGTCGACACCGGCGGCTGGGAGCACGACGCCCGCGGCATCCACGCACGCGTCGCCGAACAGGCCGAGATGGCCGTGGAACTCGCCGACGCCGTGCTGTTCGTCGTCGACTCCGCCGTCGGCGCGACCGCCACGGACGAAGCCGTTGTGAAGATGCTCCGCAAGTCCAAGAAGCCGGTCATCATGGTGGCCAACAAGGTGGACGACTTCGCGCAGGAAGCCGACTCGGCCACGCTCTGGGGTCTCGGCTTCGGCGAGCCCTACCCCGTCTCGGCACTGCACGGCCGCGGCGTCGCCGACCTGCTGGACCACGTCATGGACACACTCCCCGAGTTCTCCACGATCGAAGGCCTGGAGCGCTCCGGCGGTCCGCGCCGCATCGCCCTGATCGGGCGTCCGAACGTGGGCAAGTCCTCGCTGCTGAACAAGCTGGCCGGTTCCGAGCGCGTTGTCGTGGACAACACCGCCGGCACTACGCGTGACCCGGTGGACGAGTTCATCGAACTCGGCGGCCGCACCTGGCGTTTCGTGGATACCGCCGGCATCCGCCGCCGCCAGCACATGGCCCAGGGCGCCGATTTCTACGCCTCACTGCGCACGCAGAGCGCGCTCGAAAAGGCGGAGGTCGCCGTCGTGCTCCTCGCGGTGGATGAAGTGCTCAGCGAGCAGGATGTCCGCATCCTGCAGCTGGCCATCGAATCCGGCCGTGCCCTGGTTCTCGCGTTCAACAAGTGGGACCTGCTGGACGACGAACGGCGCATCTACCTCGAGCGTGAAATCGAGCAGGACCTGGCCCACGTGGCCTGGGCGCCGCGCGTGAATATCTCGGCGCTGACCGGGTGGCACAAGGACCGGCTGGTCCCGGCCCTCGACACGGCCCTGGAAAGCTGGGACAAGCGCATTCCTACCGGTCGGCTCAACGCCTTCCTCGGCGAGCTGGTCGCGGCACACCCGCACCCGGTCCGCGGCGGCAAGCAGCCCCGCATCCTCTTCGGCACCCAGGCCTCGAGCCGTCCGCCGAAGTTCGTGCTCTTCACCACGGGCTTCCTGGACCCGGGCTACCGCCGCTTCATCACCCGCCGGCTCCGCGAAACCTTCGGGTTCGAGGGCACGCCGATCGAGGTCAACATGCGTGTGCGGGAAAAGCGCGGCAAGAAGCGTTAATTCCGACACACCTTGCCCGTGGCATGCGCAAAGTGTCACGGGCACCCTCCGGAATCGTGTAAGCTTTTGGAGGTGGTTCGGCCGGACTGCTCAGATGAAATCCTCTGGATAAACACGAGGATGACATCGAGAGCGGAGAACGGCGGAACTAACGGGCTGTAGCGCAGCTTGGTAGCGCACTTGACTGGGGGTCAAGGGGTCGCAGGTTCAAATCCTGTCAGCCCGACCAACAGAAAGTACCCCGCCATTCCCGATCAGGGAATGGCGGGGTTTTCTGTTTTCCGGGTGCAGTGCCGGCGGCCTACTTCAGGAAGCGCGACGTCCGGCGGTCGGCCAGGATCTTTCCCTGCGTCTGGCAGCCGGGACAGTACTGCAGGGCCGTGTCTGCAAAGGACACCTCGCGGATCGTGTCGCCGCACACCGGGCACGCTTCGCCGGCCCGCCCATGGACCCTCATGTGGCTCCGCTTTGTGTCCTTGAGTTCGCTGGGCGGTTTGCCGCCGGCCTCCCGCAGCGCTGTCCCGAGAATGCTGTGGATGGCGTCGTAGAGCCGCTGGACCGCCTCCCGGTCCAGGGACCTGGCAATGGCGAAGGGTGAGGTCCGGGCCGCGTGCAGGATCTCGTCGCTGTAGGCGTTTCCGATCCCGGCAATTACGCTCTGGCTGCGCAGCACACCCTTGATTTGCTGCGAACTGGAGCCAAGGATGCCGGCCAGGGCATCGACGTCGAACCCTGCATTGAACGGATCCGGTCCCAGCGCGGCAATTCCTGGAACGTCGGTGGGGTCCCGGACCAGGTACACCGCCAGGCTCTTCTTCGTCCCGGCCTCGGTGAGATCGAGATCCACCGGGCCGGAGTCACTGGAAAACGACAGCCTCGCCGCAAGGTGCCCCTTTCCCATCTTCAAGGAGGTACCCGTCGGGGCGTCGGTGAAGCGGACCCAG
The DNA here is from genome assembly GCF_059383555.1 of Pseudarthrobacter sp. MDT1-56. Taxonomy (NCBI): domain Bacteria; kingdom Bacillati; phylum Actinomycetota; class Actinomycetes; order Micrococcales; family Micrococcaceae; genus Pseudarthrobacter; species Pseudarthrobacter sp. MDT1-56. The sequence goes on along the minus strand of NZ_JBWZCK010000013.1, from coordinate 89,971 downwards.
CCGGCCCGGGCAAGGTGGAAGACAAAATGCAGCCCGTCGGCCTCCAGGCTGATGAACTTGCCGAAGCGGCGCACCCCGGTCACAGTCCTGCCCTCCAGTTCGGAGATGGGCGGATCCGCCGTCTTGAGCACGGCGAAGGACACGATCTGGATCTTCGTGACAGCAGCGCCTAGCAGATGCGCGGCCAGGAAGTCCGTCAGGGCAGCCACTTCCGGAAGCTCGGGCATTGCCTAGCCGTTACCGGGGATTTCCGTCATCGCCCCATCATGTCAGAGTCCTCCCCGGGCCCGACCGGATATGCCTATACTTTCAGCGGCGGGCAGTTCACCTGGCCGCCGTCGATATTGGTGATTGACCCGATGAAAGGCCCGTCATGAGCATCATTCCCGAAGAGCTGTCCTACACCGCAGAACACGAGTGGGTTTCCGCGCCGAACGCGGACGGTGTCGTGCGCGTGGGCATCACTGATTTTGCCCAGGACGCCCTTGGGGACGTCGTCTATGCCCAGATGCCGGAGGTCGGCACGACCATCAAGGCAAACGACGTGGTCGGCGAGGTCGAGTCCACCAAGAGCGTCAGCGACATCTACGCCCCGGTGTCCGGGGAAGTGGTGTCCCGTAACGACGCCCTGGACACGGATTCCGCCCTGATCAATTCGGATCCCTACGGCGAGGGCTGGCTGATGGAAATCAAGCTTGCGGAGGCCGACGCGATCGAGTCGCTCCTCAGTGCGTCGGAGTACGAACAACAGGTAGGCTAAAGCTAAAGCCCATTCGGGCCGGGTCGTTGCGACAAACGTTGGGAAACCAGCCGAACAACGTCCCGCCGAAGGGTTGAATCCCGGATTTGCCAGGCACTTCCGGACGGCTCGTTGTTTGCAGGGGGGACACCTGCAGCGAATGGAGGAATCAATGTTTGGGCACGAACGCAACAACACCGGTGACGGTTTTGGCACGGGTGGAGTGAAGTCTTCGGAGACCACGTCGATCAACCTCACGCCGGTCCGCGATGAACCCACCATCACCCCGAAGCTCTCGGCTGAGGAGCGGTCCGCCGTGGAGGCGCTGCCGTACGGCTCGGCCCTGCTGGTCGCGCACAGCGGGCCGAACATGGGCGCCCGCTTCCTGCTGGATTCGGACACCACGACGGCGGGCCGGCACCCGGATGCCGACATTTTCCTTGACGACGTCACGGTCTCGCGCCGGCACGTCGAGTTCCGCCGCACGGCGCGCAGCTTCGAAGTGGTGGACACCGGAAGCCTCAACGGCACGTACGTGAACCACGACCGCGTCGACAGCGTCGAGCTGAAGTCCGGCAACGAAGTGCAGATCGGGAAGTTCCGCCTCACCTTCTACCTGAGCCCTGCCCGCGCAGCAGGCAACGTCTGATTCCGGGGTAGCTGCCTGTGGCCATGGCACAAGCGGAACGGCGCGGACCCCAGGTTCTGAACATCGGGGAAGTCCTGGCTCAGCTGAGCGACGACTTCCCCAGCATGACCGCGTCGAAAATCCGGTTCCTTGAGGAAAAAGGACTGATCAACCCCCAGCGGACCCCTGCCGGGTACCGGCAGTACGCCGAGAGCGACGTCGAGCGGCTGCGATTTGTGCTCGCCCTGCAGCGGGACCAGTACCTGCCGCTGAAGGTCATCAAGGACTACCTCGACGCGATCGACCGCGGCGAACGTCCGGACAACCTGCCGCCCGGCGTTACCGTCTCGCCGCGGATTGTCTCCGAGGAATTGGCCTCCGAACTCCAGAACCGGGTCCGCCGGCTCAGCGAGGAACAGCTCCGGACCGAGTCTGGCGCCAGTGTGCCGCTGCTGGAATCGCTGCTGAGCTACGGCCTGATCGGCCACGTTAACGGCAAATTCGATGAGCACGCCCTCCAGGTGGCACGTGCCTGCGTCCAGCTGGAGAGCCACGGCCTGGAACCACGGCACCTGCGGCCGTTCCAGGCCGCCGCCGAACGCGAGTTCGGGCTGGTGGAACGTGCGGTGGCCACACTGACCTCCCGCAAGGATGCCGCGTCCCAGGCCCGTGCCGCCGAAGCCGCCCGGGAGATCAGCGAGCTGTGCCTGACACTGCACCGGGCACTGGTCCAGGACCGCATCTCGAGGATGGACATCTGATGATTGAGGTGGAAATTGTAGGCGTGCGGATAGAGCTTCCGTCGAACCAGCCGCTCGTCCTGCTCAAGGAGATGCACGGGGAGCGGCACGTGCCGATCTGGATCGGCACCCCCGAGGCCAGTGCCATCGCCCTGGCCCAGCAGGGGGTGGTGCCGCCGCGTCCCATGACCCACGACCTGCTGATCGACGTCGTCGAATCCCTCGGCCACACGATCGTCAGCGTCAACATCGTGGCTGTGGAGGACAACATCTTCTACGGGCAGCTCCAGTTCGAGAACGGGACCACAGTCAGTTCCCGGGCCTCCGACGCCCTCGCGCTGGCCCTCCGCGCCAAGTGCCGGATCTGGTGCGCCGACGCCGTGATGGACGAGGCCGGGGTACGGATCACCGAACACGACGAGGGCGAAGACACCCACCCGGGTCCGGCCGTCGACGAAGAAGGGGAGCTGCGCCGTTTCCGCGAGTTCCTTGACGACGTGGAACCTGAAGATTTCGCGGGCTGACATCACATTAAGGTTAAAGTCGAGGATGAAAGTTTCGACACGCCCCGGCAATACCCCGAACGTCTTTGACCTTGGGCCCCGGCAGGCCTAACGTCAGAAGTACAAGTTCCCATTGCACGCAACAGCCGCTCAGGTCACACTGGAAGGTGCAGCCCCGGCGGAATTACACGGATGAATTTTATCCACCCGTGGTTTATTTTCGCTAGGGATAACCGGTTGTTACTGCATCTTTTCGCAGGGGAGCCATGACAAGGAGGATCCACGTGAGTCCGAAAGGCGAAGCAGGCGAGCTCAACCAGGCCTCGACGGCCGGTGTGGCCGTGCCGGCTAGCGGTGCCCAGGGCCTGCTGTTCACCGAGGATCTCCCTGTTCTGGACGAGGACGCGGGTTACCGCGGCCCGACGGCCTGCAAGGCGGCGGGCATCACCTACCGCCAGCTGGACTACTGGGCTCGCACCGGGCTGGTGGAGCCCGCCGTCCGGGGAGCCGCAGGTTCCGGTTCCCAGCGTCTCTACGGTTTCCGCGACATCCTGGTCCTCAAGGTCGTCAAGCGACTCCTGGATACCGGCGTTTCCCTGCAGCAGATCCGGTCCGCCGTCGAGCACCTCCGGGAGCGCGGCGTCGAGGATCTTGCCCAGATCACCCTGATGAGCGACGGCGCCAGCGTGTACGAGTGCACCTCGGCGGACGAAGTCATCGATCTCGTCCAGGGCGGACAGGGTGTCTTCGGCATCGCCGTCGGCCGTGTCTGGCGCGAGGTTGAGGGCAGCCTCGCAGCCCTGCCCAGCGAACACGCCAGCGTCCAGTCGTTCCCCGACGACGAACTCAGCAAGCGCCGGGCCACCCGCAAGATCGGCTAGGCTCCAGCCTCTCGATTCCTTCAACGGCAAGGGCCGCCATCTGCACAGGATGGCGGCCCTTGCCGTGAGCGGAAATTTGCCTAGCGGTGGACGCGGGCCCGGACCCGGGCGGCGGATGGCCGGCCGTCCGTCCCCATTAGGTTGGCCAGCAGGGCGTCGAAGAGGGCGGCAGCGTTCTTTGCCGAATCCCCGGGCCAGTGGTGGATGGAGTGCGCGGCGCCCTGGATTTGCTGCCAGTTGGCCTGCTCCGGGATGTGCGGCGACAGCAGCAGCCCACCAAACATGGACTCCATTTCCGCGAGCCGGAAGGTGTGCTCGGCGGATCCGGTGCGCACCCGGTTCGCGACAATCCCCGCCGGGGTGAGGTTCGGGGCGAATTCCTGCCGGAACAGCTGGATGGCCCGCATGGTGCGTTCCGTGCCCGCTACCGAGAAGAGTCCGGGTTCGGCGACGAGGGCGACCTTGCCGCTGGCGGTCCAGGCCATTCTGGTAAGCCCGTTCAGGGAGGGCGGGCAATCCACGAGGACCAGCTCGTACTTCTCCGCGCCGGCCAGCACTGCGGAGAGCCGGCGCAGGTCGCGGCGGCCCAGGTCGGGGCGGTCGTAAATGCCGGTGTAGGCGGAGCCGACGGCCACATCCAGAATGGCGGGCGCGGAACCTGCGGGAGCCCCGCCGTTGGCGGCTCGTTCCACCCAGCCGCTGGGGACCACGTTTTCGGCCAGGCGGGCCCGCCGGGGAGCCTTGAGCATCCGGCCAATGTCCTGCTGGTCTCCCGGCCGGACGCCGAGGGCCGTGCTCGCATCCGCGTGCGGATCAAGGTCGACGACGAGGGTGGGGATGCCGGCGGCCAATGCCGCGGACGCCAATCCGGTGGTCACCGATGTCTTGCCGACACCGCCTTTGAGGCTGCTGATGCTGACTACTTGCACTTGAAAAACCAATACCTAACGCCGGTTGCCGGGACGGGGTCCTGCCGGCTCCTGCGTTCTCCGGAGCCGGGGCGAGCATGCGCCACCCACCTCCTCATCATATGTTGCCGCCCCGCCTTAACCTGCCTCATCTGGTGCCGGGGCGGCAGATCATGGATAAGCTTCAACCGGGGTCCACACCCGCCCATGCCCGATGTACTTGCCTAATCCGGTATACGTGACGCGCGTCGCTGTGACGGTCGACACAATAATTTGTGTTTGTCCGTGCAGGTCTTAGACACTGTGACCAATTACCGATACACCCGCGATGATGCAGGAGAAGTATGTTTTCGAAGATTCTGGTGGCCAATCGCGGCGAAATCGCGATCCGTGCCTTCCGCGCCGGCTACGAACTCGGTGCCAAGACTGTAGCCGTCTTCCCGAACGAGGACCGCAACTCCATCCACCGGCAGAAGGCCGACGAGGCGTATCTGATCGGTGAAGAGGGCCACCCCGTCCGGGCCTACCTCGACGTCGACGAAGTGGTGCGCGTGGCCAAGGAATCCGGGGCTGACGCCATCTACCCTGGCTACGGCTTCCTCTCCGAAAACCCGCGGCTGGCGCGGGCCGCGGCCGCGGCCGGCATCACCTTTGTGGGGCCGCCCGCCGAGGTGCTGGAACTTGCCGGCAACAAGGTCGCCGCCCTCGAGGCGGCCCGCAAAGCCGGCGTCCCGGTCCTGAAGTCCAGCCAGCCCTCCAAGGACATGGACGAGCTCATCGCGGCCGCCGACGAGATCGGCTTCCCCATCTTCGCCAAGGCCGTCGCCGGCGGCGGCGGACGCGGCATGCGCCGCGTCGACACCCGCGACGCCCTCCCCGAAGCGCTGCAGGCCGCCATGCGCGAAGCCGACGCGGCGTTCGGCGACCCGACCATGTTCCTGGAGCAGGCTGTGCTGCGCCCTCGCCACATCGAGGTCCAGATCCTGGCCGATGCGGAGGGCAACGTTATGCACCTCTTCGAGCGCGACTGCTCCATCCAGCGCCGCCACCAGAAGGTCATCGAGATCGCCCCGGCGCCGAACCTCGACGAAGGCATCCGGCAGGCGCTCTACCGCGACGCCGTAAAGTTCGCCAAGGCGCTGAACTACGTCAACGCCGGCACCGTGGAATTCCTCGTCGACACCGTGGGGGAGCGGGCAGGCCAGCACGTCTTCATCGAAATGAACCCGCGGATCCAGGTCGAGCACACCGTCACCGAGGAAGTCACCGACGTCGACCTCGTCCAGGCGCAGCTGCGCATCGCCGCGGGCGAGACCCTCGCGGACCTGGGCCTCTCCCAGGAGACGGTCCAGCTCAAGGGGGCGGCCCTGCAGTGCCGCATCACCACGGAGGACCCGGCCAACGGCTTCCGGCCCGACGTCGGCAAGATCACCGGCTACCGTTCGGCCGGCGGCGCCGGCGTCCGGCTCGACGGCGGCACCGTCTACTCGGGCGCCGAGATCAGCCCGCACTTCGACTCGATGCTGGTCAAGCTGACCTGCCGAGGCCGCGAATACCCGGCCGCCGTGGCCCGGGCCCGCCGTGCCCTCGCCGAGTTCCGCATCCGCGGTGTCTCCACCAACATCTCGTTCCTGCAGGCCGTCCTGGACGACGCCGACTTCATCGCCGGCAACGTGGCCACCTCCTTCATCGACGAACGCCCCGAACTGCTCAAGGCCCGGGTCTCCGCGGACCGTGGCACCAAGCTGCTGACCTGGCTCGCCGAAGTCACCGTGAACAAGCCCAACGGCGAGCTCACGGTCCACAGCGATCCCGCCGCGAAGCTCCCGGCCCTGGACGACGCCGCTGCCCGGCAGGGCTCGCGCCAGCGCCTGCTGGAGCTGGGCCCGGAAGGCTTCGCGAAGGCCCTGCGCGCCCAGACTGCCGTCGCCGTCACGGACACCACGTTCCGCGACGCCCACCAGTCCCTGCTCGCCACGCGGGTCCGCACCCGTGACCTCGTGGCGGCCGGCCCGGCCGTGTCCAAGCTCCTCCCGGAGCTGCTTTCCGTCGAGGCCTGGGGCGGCGCCACCTATGACGTCGCCCTGCGCTTCCTCGGCGAGGATCCCTGGGACCGGCTCGCGGCCCTGCGCAAGGCGCTGCCGAACGTCTGCCTGCAGATGCTGCTTCGCGGCCGCAACACGGTCGGCTACACGCCGTACCCGGAAGAGGTCACGGTGGCCTTCGTCAACGAGGCCGCCGCCACCGGCATCGATATCTTCCGCATCTTTGATGCGCTCAACGACGTCAACCAGATGGCCCCGGCCATCCGCGCCGTCCGCGAGACCGGCACGGCCGTCGCGGAGGTCGCCCTGTGCTACACCGCCGACATGCTGGATCCGGATGAGACGCTCTACACCCTGGACTACTACCTGGAGCTGGCCCAGAAGATCGTCGACGCCGGCGCGCACATCCTGGCGATCAAGGACATGGCGGGGCTCCTGCGCCCCGCCGCCGCTGCGCGCCTCGTGACGGCCCTGCGCGAACGCTTCGACCTCCCGGTCCACCTGCACACGCACGACACCGCCGGCGGCCAGCTGGCCACGCTGCTGGCAGCGGTCGACGCCGGAGTGGACGCCGTGGACGTGGCCTCCGCCTCGCTCGCCGGCACCACCAGCCAACCCTCAGCCTCCGCGCTGGTGGCAGCCCTGGCCCACACGCCCCGCGACACCGGGCTGAGCCTGGCGAACGTGTGCGCCCTGGAACCATATTGGGAGGCCGTCCGCCGCGTCTACGCACCGTTCGAATCCGGTCTTCCCGGCCCCACCGGGCGGGTCTACCAGCACGAAATCCCCGGCGGCCAGCTCTCCAACCTGCGCCAGCAGGCGATCGCGCTGGGCCTCGGGGAGCGGTTCGAGGCCATCGAGGACATGTACACCGCGGCCGACCGGATCCTCGGCCGACTCGTGAAGGTCACGCCGTCCTCCAAGGTGGTCGGAGACCTGGCCCTGCACCTCGTGGGACTCAACGCCGACCCGGCGGACTTCAACGAGAACCCGCAGAAATACGACATCCCGGATTCCGTGATCGGCTTCCTCTCCGGTGAACTGGGCGATCCTCCCGGAGGCTGGCCGGAGCCGTTCCGCACCAAGGCGCTGCAGGGCCGCACCGTCAAGGTCCGCGACGTCGAGCTCAGCGCCGAGGACAGCGCTGCCCTGGCATCCGATTCCAGGACCGTGCGGCAGACCCTCAACCGGCTGCTCTTCGCCGGTCCCACCAAGGACTACCAGAAGAGTGTGGAGTCCTACGGCAACCTCTCGGTGCTGGACACCCGCGACTACCTCTTCGGGCTGCAGCGCGGCGCCGAGCACGAGATCGAGCTGGAGAAGGGAGTCCGCCTCATCGCCTCGCTCGAAGCGGTCTCGGAACCGGACGAGAAGGGCATGCGCACCGTGATGTGCACGCTCAACGGACAGTCCCGCCCGGTCGTGGTCCGTGACCGTTCCGTGGTCAGCAACGTCAAGGCCGCCGAACGCGCCGACACCTCCCAGCCCGGCCAGGTGGCAGCCCCGTTCGCCGGCGCCGTCACCCTGACCGTCAAGGCCGGTGAAGCGGTCAAGGCCGGCGACACCGTCGCCACCATCGAGGCCATGAAGATGGAAGCGTCCATTACGACGCCGGTCGCCGGCACGGTCTCACGCCTCGCCGTCGGCGCGATCGAACAGGTCCAGGGCGGAGACCTGCTCCTGGTCGTCGAATAGCCGCCACGGACTCCGGCGCACCGCCGCCGCGCGACAACAAAAGAGGGTCCTTCCGGCCGAGAGGCTGGAAGGACCCTCCTTCGTTGGTGGTGTTGCTGCCTACACCTGGGTGGGACGCGGGGTGCCGTACATGTCCTCGATGACGTTCTCGAAGTCCTTCATCACCTGGGCGCGCTTGACCTTCATCGACGGCGTGAGGTGCCCGGAGGCCTCCGTGAAGTCCGCCGGGACGATCCGGAAGGACTTGATGGCCTCGGCCTGGGACACCGACTGGTTGGCGCCGTTGATGAGTTCCTGCACCGCGGCCTTGACTACCGGGTTGTCGGTGGCCTCGGCAAGGGTCGTCGAGGCGGGCAGCCCGTGGCGGTGCAGCCAGCCGGGCAGGGCCTCCTCGTCGAGGGTGACCAGCGCGCCGATGAAGGGGCGGTTGTCGCCTACCACCAGCACCTGGGAGACCAAGGCGTCGGCACGGATCTGGTCCTCCAGGAGGGCCGGCACGACGTTCTTGCCGCTGGCCGTGACGATGATTTCCTTCTTGCGCCCGGTGATGGTCAGGAAGCCCTGCTCATCGAGCCGTCCGATGTCGCCGGTCCGGAACCAGCCATCGACAAAGGAGTCGCCGGAGAGGTCTTCGCGCTTGTAGTACCCGCGCATGACGCAGACGCCCCTGGCGAGGATCTCGCCGTCGTCGGCGATCTTCACGGCGTTGCCGGGAATCGGGGCGCCGACGGAGCCGATCTTGATCAGGTCCGGCGTGTTCACGGTGACGGGGGCCGTGGTCTCGGTCAGCCCGTAGCCCTCCAGGATCTGCATGCCGATGCCCTGGAAGAAGTGCCCCAGCCGCTCGCCCAGCGGGCCGCCGCCGGAGACGGCGTGGGCCACCTCGCCGCCCATGGCCGCGCGGAGCTTGCTGTAGACGAGCTTGTCGAAGAGGGTGTGCTTGAGCTTGAGGCCCAGGCCGATCTTGCCGGCCTGGCGGGCACGGGAGAACTCGATGGCAGTGTCCGCGGCGCGGTGGAAGATGGCGCCCTTGCCACCGTCCTCTGCCTTGGTCAGCGCCGAGTTGTAGACCTTTTCGAAGACCCGCGGGACCGCGAGGATGAAGGTCGGCTTGTAGCTCTGCAGGTCCGGCAGGAGGTTCTTGATGTCCGGGGTGTGGGCCACGGTGACGCCGGCGGCGACCGCAAGCACCGAGATGAAGCGTGCGAATACGTGGGCCAGGGGCAGGAACATGATGGTCCGGGCCTGCTCGTGGACGATCTTGTTCAGCGAGGTCGCCAGCGCGTTCTCGGAGAGTTCCACGAAGTTGCCGTGGGTCAGTTCGCAGCCCTTGGGCCGTCCTGTGGTGCCCGAGGTGTAGATGATGGTGGCGAGGTCCTCGAGCGAGGCCAGGCTGCGCCGCGCCTCCAGCTCCTCGTTACTGACCGTCGCACCGGCGGCGCGGACCTCGTCAAGGCCGGCTCCTTCGAGCTGCCAGACGTGGGCCAGGGCGGTCAGGCCCTCTGAGGTGGCGGCCTGCCGGATGACGCTCTCATGGTGGGCGGACTCGCCGAAGGCGGCGACGGCGCCGGAATCGCCCAGGTTCCAGGCGACCTGGGAGGGGGAGGAGGTCTCGTAGATCGGCACGGAGACGGCGCCGGCGAACCAGATGGCGAAGTCGATGAGGGCCCACTCGTACCGCGTGCGGGACATGATGCCTACCCTGTCACCGGCGCCCACGCCGCTGGCCATCAGGCCTTTGGCGAGCAGGGAAACATCGGCCAGGAAATCTGTGGCCCGGATGTCCTGCCATTGTCCGGCCGCGTCAAGGCGGGAGAACAGGGCCGGGTTGGAAGCCTTCGCGGCCTGGCGCAGGACCAGATCGGTGACGTTCGTTTCCGGGGGGACGTTGACCAGGGGCGGGACACTGATTTCTCGCACGTTAGCTCCTTTGATATCCATGGACCCGCGAGGGGTACGACTAACACTAGTATGCGGTCGGAAGCATGTGTGTTCCACCACACCTACTGGTGAGTAACCTTTCGGTTTGGTAACTCTCGGGCCCGTCCGGGGCGGTGCTTCGGCCTGTCACCGGCCGCTCCGGCGAATAGGATAAGGAACCATGCACACACCTTCATCCGGACAGCAGCCCGGCCCGTACCGCAGGACGGCCGCCTGGCGGCGCAGGACGCTGGCGGGCGCAGCGGCCGGACCGGCCGGCCATAGTTTCCGTGAGCACCTGCGGCTGGGCCGCAAAGGCCTTGCGATCGGCGTGGATATTGGCGGCACCAAGGTGGCGGCCGGTGTGGTCGACGCGGAGGGCAGGATCCTCTCCCAGGCCAAGCGGTCCACTCCCGGCAACGATCCCCGCGCGGTGGAACAGGTCATTGTTGAGCTGGTCGAGGAGCTGGGCGAAGGCCACCGGATCTGGTCGGTCGGGATTGGCGCGGCCGGCTGGATGGACCTCGACGGCGGGACCGTGCTGTTCAGCCCCCACCTTGCGTGGCGCAACGAGCCCCTCCGGGACAACCTGCAGCGGCTGCTCCGCCGGCCCGTGCTGCTTACCAACGACGCCGATGCGGCCGGCTGGGCGGAGTGGCGCTTCGGCGCCGGGCAGGGACAAAACCGCCTGGTCTGCATCACCCTCGGCACCGGGATCGGCGGTGCCATGGTGATGGACGGCCGGCTGGAACGCGGGCGCTTCGGCGTGGCCGGGGAGTTCGGCCATCAAATCATCATGCCCGGCGGCCACCGGTGCGAGTGCGGCAACCGGGGCTGCTGGGAGCAGTACGCTTCCGGCAACGCGCTGGGCCGGGAGGCGCGGGAACTGGCCGCCGCCAACTCCCCGGTGGCCCAGGAACTGCTCAAAGCGGTGGACGGCCACGTGGAGCGCATCACCGGAGTGATTGTCACCGAACTGGCCAAGGCCGGAGACGCGACCTCCCGGGAGCTGCTGGAGGATGTCGGGGAGTGGCTCGGACTGGGCCTGGCCAACCTCGCCGCCGCGCTGGATCCGGGCAAGTTCGTCATTGGCGGAGGGCTCTGCGACGCCGGCGAGCTGCTGGTGGGCCCGGCCCGGAAGGCCTTCGCCCGGAACCTCACCGGCCGCGGCTTCCGGCCGGCGGCGGAAATCGAGCTGGCGGCCCTGGGCCCGAACGCGGGCCTCATCGGTGCGGCGGACCTGTCCCGGGTCAGCAGCCGCATGCACAGCTAGCCGGACACGGACCGGCCGGCACCGGCACCGGTGCGGTCGCAGGACGCCCGGCCGGGCCTGTCAGATGCGTGCGCCGTCGTCGTGTTCATCCTTTTCGCCGGGCAGCTTCATGATCAGGAAAACCACCGACGCCGCGAAGGCGGCCACCATTCCGATGATGGCCATCAGCGGGGCGGAGCGCCAGAACATTGCGGAGATCAGGAGCGCCACGGGGCCACCCACGGCGCCCAGCCAGGCCAAGACGGTCAGCGGATCGGTGCCGGCGAGGCTCGGCGGCTCCTCCGGCACAAAGTCGCCCGGTCCCAGCGGGTCGTCCTCCGCGCCCTCATAGTCCCGCGGCCCCGGGGCGGCCTCAGCACTATCGGCGCCGGCAGAGGTGCCCCCGCCGGCCCGGCTTTGCGCCTGCCGCTCCTCGGCGGACAACTCAACCGGCGCCCCGACGGAAAGGCCCAGCGGGTCGAAGTCGCTGAAGGGCCGCGGCGCCACTGAGCCCCCGGCGTCCGCACCGGCGGCGGCGCTGGTGACGGGTGCCTCCGGGCTCTCCGCATCGTCGGTGACTTCCCGGCCGTCCGGCGTCCCGGGGCCGGCATCGGTGTCCCTGCCTTCCAGCCTCGCGACCAGGTCCCGCCAGACGGCGTCGTCCTGGTTGGCGCTGGAATCCGGAGAATTGGGGTCCGGTCTAGTCATTTGCCGTGTCCTTTTGGCTAGCGTGGGCGGCGTCCGGGCCGCCTCCCGCACCCAGCGACCGGATGAATTCGGCCGTGCCGCGGAAGATCTCGGGTGCGTCGTTGTCCATCGTAGCCACGTGGTAGCTGTTTTCCAGCCGGATCACCTCCAGCGGGGCGTGGGTCAGTCCCCGGCGCAGGGCCACCATGCTGGAGTCGGAGACCACATGGTCCACGGCGGAACGGTAGACCCGGACCGGGGCGGTGATGCGGGGGAGCAGCCGGACGGTGTCCTTAAACATCCTGTTCAGTTCGTGCGCCGCCGCGACCGGTGTCCGGGGGTAGGCCCCCTCGTCGATGCCCGCCTTGAGGATGTCGTTGGCGATCGCCGGGGTGCTCTTGAGCACGAATTTCAGGATGCCCGCCAGCGGTGCCCGGGGATCGTCAATGACAAGGCCGGGGTTGACCAGCACCGCCCCCGCGACCGGACGCGTGGCCGCAATCCGCAGCGCCAGCGCACCGCCCATCGACAGCCCGGCTACCACCACCTGCTCACATTCCTCGGCGAGCTCCAGGTAGGCGGCGTCGAGCGACGCGTGCCAGTCCTGCCAGCGTGTCCGGGCCAATTCCTGCCAGCTGGTGCCATGCCCGGGCAGCAGCGGCATCCGCACCGCGAAGCCGGCGTCGGCCAGTGACCTGGCCCAGTCCCTGACGCCGTGCGGGCTGCCGGTGAAACCATGCGACACCACAACGCCGGTGGGGGTGCCGGTTCCGGTGAACGGGCTGCCGAACGGTGTGTGGTCCAGGGGGATGGTCATGGGTTCTCCGGGGTGCTGGTGGCGGGCTGGTCAGTTAACCCCGCGGTCGGCGGCGCGGCGGCCGCGTGGCGCAGGAAGAATTGGACGGACTGCTCGAAGATCAGGGCGGCGTCGACGTCGAGCGTGGCAACATGACCGCTGGCCGGCAAAGTGACCACCTCCAGCTCCCGCGATCCCAGTCCCTGCCGCAGCAGCTCGATTGAGGAGGGCGGAACCACGATGTCGGTCGCGGACTTGAACACGAGCGCCGGAGCGGCGACGGCGGGCAGTTCGCGCCGCGCCGACCTGAAGAGCCTGCTGAGCTGGTGGACCGCCTCCAGCGGGGTGAGCGAGTAGTCGCCGTCCTCGGTGGCGGACGCCGTCGGATTCGGTTCCTGGACCGGAACGGTGGTGCGCTGGATGTGCTTCAGCAGGCCGATGTAGCGCACCCGGCGGTCGTAGAAGCTCAGTCCCGGGTTGACGACGGCGACCCCGGTGACGTGGTGGCGCGCCGCGGTGCGCAGGGCGATGGTCCCGCCCATGGAGAGCCCGGCCACGTAGCAGTGCCGGGTTCCGGCGGCGAGTTCCAGATAGGCGTCCTCAAAGGCCCGGTACCAGTCCTGCCAGCCGTGGCGGGCCAGGTCGCGCCAGTCCGTGCCGTGGCCCGGCAGCAGCGGGACGGAGACCGCGAATCCCTGCCGGGCCAGATGTTCCGCCCAGGGAAGGACGCTCAGGGGGCTGCCGGTGAAGCCGTGGCAGATGGCCACGCCGATGCCCGCGTTGGCGCCGTGGCCGGGATATCTGAACGCTGCGGGCGCCAGGGGCGTGCTACTTCCGGTCATGAGCCCATCGTGTCACTGTTCCGGACAAAACTCACTAGAGTAGGGTGTCATTGAAGTGCTGGCCGGGTCCCATGGAGGGCCGGCCAGACGCCTTCCGGAGAGGTTCACCACGTGTTTTATTGGTTCATGAAGACGTTTGTTCTCGGACCGGTCCTGAAGACGCTTTTCAGGCCCTGGGTCAAGGGCCTGGACAACGTCCCCGCCGAGGGCGCAGCCATTCTGGCCTCCAACCATCTCTCCTTTTCCGACTCCATCTTCATGCCGCTGATGGTGCCCCGTCCCGTTGTCTTCCTCGCCAAATCGGAGTACTTCACCGGCAAGGGGATCAAAGGCAGGCTGACGGCCACCTTCTTCCGGCTGACCAACCAGTTGCCGATGGACCGCTCCGGCGGTGCGGCGTCCGCGCTCTCGCTGAATGCCGGCATGGACGTGCTGAAGAACGGCTCGCTCCTGGGCATCTACCCCGAGGGAACCCGCAGCCCTGACTCCCGGCTGTACCGCGGCAAGGTGGGGGTGGCGCGGCTGGCCCTGCAGGCCCGCGTCCCGGTGATCCCGGTCGCGATGATCGGCACGGACAAGGTCCAGCCCATCGGCAAGCGGATGCCCAACATCCGGCGCATCGGGATGATCTTCGGCGAGCCCCTGGACTTCAGCCGCTACTACGGCATGGAGGATGACCGGCTGATCCAGCGGTCCGTGACCGATGAGATCATGTATGAACTCATGCGGCTCTCCGGCCAGGAATACGTCGATGAGTATGCCGCCGTCGTCAAGCTCCGGCTCGCCGGGAAAGCCACCGAGGTGCCGGAGGACGGCGCCGCGGGCGCGGGACCGGCAGCGCCTGGGACTGCGTGACCGGAGCGTGTGACGGGACCCGGGCAGTCAATGACGGCCCGGGTCCGACGATCGCCACGGAGGCAACTATCCTTAGAGGGTGACTGAGCTATCTGCGCCTTCGGCCTTCCCCCTGAACAGTTCCCTGAGCGGCTCGCCCGTGGCGGGCTCCGCCCTGACCAGCACCGCCCAGAGCGGTGCCGCCAACTATCCCGGCCTGGACCACTGGCGGGAACTGCCGGCCTCCCAGCAGCCCAGCTGGTCCGACAAGGCCGTCTTCGAAACCTCCGTCAAGGAACTGTCCGTCCTCCCGCCGCTTGTCTTCGCGGGCGAAGTGGACATCCTGCGCGAACGCCTCGCCGCGGCGGCGCAGGGCAAAGCGTTCCTGCTCCAGGGCGGCGACTGCGCGGAAACCTTCGAGGCCGCCACGGCGGACAAGATCAGCGCCCGCGTCCGCACCATCCTGCAGATGGCAGTGGTCCTTACCTACGGCGCCGCCATGCCGGTCATCAAGATGGGGCGGATGGCCGGGCAGTTCGCCAAGCCGCGCTCCTCCAACGATGAGACCCGGGAAGGCGTCACGCTGCCGGCCTACCGCGGCGACATCGTCAACGGCTACGACTTCACGCCGGAGTCCCGTGCCCACGACGCCAGCCGGATGCTGAAGGCTTACCACACCTCCGCCTCCACCCTGAACCTGATCCGTGCGTTCACCCAGGGCGGCTTCGCTGACCTCCGGCTGGTGCACCAGTGGAACAAGGGCTTCACCGAGAACCCCGCCCACGCACGCTACGAGTCGCTGGCCCGGGATATCGACCGTGCCATCAAGTTCATGTCTTCCTGCGGCGCTGACTTCGAGGCCCTCAAGCGCGTGGAGTTCTACGCCAGCCACGAAGCCCTGCTGCTCGACTACGAGCGTGCCCTGACCCGCATCGACTCCCGCACCGGTTTCCCGTACGACACCTCCGCGCACTTCCTCTGGATCGGTGAGCGCACCCGCGAGCTGGACCACGCCCACGTCGACTTCCTCTCGCGGGTCCGCAACCCGATCGGGGTGAAGCTGGGGCCAGGCACCAGCGGCGACGACGCCCTGCGCCTGATCGACAAGCTGGACCCGGACCGCGAACCCGGCCGCCTGACCTTTATCACCCGGATGGGTGCCGGCAACATCCGCGAGAAGCTGCCCCCGATCGTGGAGCGGGTCACCGCGTCCGGCGCCCAGGTCCTCTGGGTCACCGATCCGATGCACGGCAACACGGTTACCTCGCCGAACGGCTACAAGACCCGCAACTTCGACGACGTCATTGATGAGGTCCGCGGCTTCTTCGAGGTCCACCACGCGCTCGGCACGGTCCCCGGCGGGCTGCACGTCGAAATGACCGGCGACGACGTGGCCGAGTGCCTCGGCGGGGCCGATCCGGTGGACCAGGAGTCCTTCCTGGACCGCTACGAATCAGTCTGCGATCCCCGCCTGAACCACATGCAGTCCCTCGAGATGGCTTTCCTGGTGGCCGGGGCCCTGGCCAAGCGTTAAGGCACCCGTCCAGCGGGTCCGCCCGCCCAGCAAAAAGCTCCGCCCCGGCCGAACCAGCCGGGGCGGAGCTGTTTATCCGGGGGCAGCCGGATCATCCGTTCCCAGACCAGCGGGTGAATTCAGGCCAGGCGGTCAGACCACGGTCAGGGTGACCAGGGAGCCTTCCGGAACCTTCTTGTTGACGGGGTCCTGGTCCCGGACCGTGCCGAAGAACCCGCCGAGGATCTCGTTCACCCGGACGTCGAAGCCCAGCTCCCGGAGGGCGGCCTCGGCCTCGTCGACCTGATCGCCGATGAAGCTCGGAACGTCAACGAGCCTGGGCCCCTTGGAAACGGTCAGGGTGATGGTGCCGCCCCGGGTGAGGTTTCCGGAGGCCGGGTCCTGCGCCACCACGGCGCCCTTGGGCACGCTGCGGTCAAAGACGGTTTCCGGCGAGATGACGGCCTTCAGGCCGGCGGCTTCGATGGCCGCGACCGCGTCCCCCTGTTCCTGGCCCCGCACGTCCGGCACCGGAATGGGCTGCGGGCCCTTGGACACCGTGAGGTCCACCGGGGTGCCGTGTCGGACCGGATTGCCGCTGCGCGGTGCCTGCGCCAGAACGGTGCCTGCGGGCGCGGATTCGTCATAGGTTTCAGCGATCTGCCCGAGGGCCATCCCCGCGCCGTTGAGGGCGGTCTTGGCCTCGTCGAGGGACCCCCCGACCAGGTCCGGCAGGGGGAACAGCTCGGGGCCCCTGGAGACCGCGAGGGACACCGGCTGGAACTTCCGGATGACTTCCCCGGCTGCCGGAACAGAACCGACCACCAGCCCGGGGGCGACGTCGTCGTCGAAGACGTCCTTGGTCGTGGACTGGAAACCGGCCGTGCGGAGCAGTTGCTGGGCCTCCGCCACCGTCTTGTTCGCGAGCTGCGGAACCGTGCCGGGGGAGCCCGGACCCATGCCGAAGAACCAGCCGGCCCCGCCGGCCAGCAGAGCCGCGATGACCAGGACAAGAATCCAGAGCAGCCCGCGGCGCCGGGGGTTCCCCTCGCGCAGGGTCCGGACCGGCGTGGCCGCGGCACGCAGGCGCGCCTTCTCCTCGTCACGGTCGAGTTTGCGCTGCGCCCGCTTGCTGGCCGGAACTGCGGAATCGTTTCCGTCGTCGTAGTCGTCGTTGTTGTCGTAGGGCACGTCGTCGGGGGCGGACAGCGGGCCGTAGCCGGGGTGGCGCGGGGCCGCGGACATCACGGTGGTCGGGTTGCTGCCGCGGGCGATGAACTCCGTGGGCTGCTGGCGTCCACCGATGACTTCGGTGGCGCCGCTGCCGTCGCGGGGCTCCGGGGAGCCGCCGGGGCGCCGGGCCGGCGGGCTGGGCGTGGGCGGCACGGCCGGTACGGCCGGACGCGCCGCAGGGGGCTGCAGGTCGAGTTCTGCGTCGCTGAGGTTCCTCCGGATGTGGCGGAGTTCGGAGAGCAGGGCGCTTCCGTCGACGGGGCGCTTGTCGGGGTCGTTGGCGGTGCACCACTGCACGAGTTCGTCAATTTCAGCGGCGAGTCCCGGCACGAGCTCGGAGGGGGCGCCGACAGCAGAGTTGACGTGCTGGTAGGCGACCTGGATCGGAACCTCGCCGTCGAATGGCTGCCGGCCGGTGATCATCTCGTACAGCATGATCCCGACCGAGTAGATGTCACTGCGCGCGTCGGCCTGCCGGCCCAGTACGAGTTCGGGGGAGAGGTACGCCACGGTGCCGATCAGCGCGCCGGTGCTGGTCGACGTCGAAATGGCGCGCGCCAGCCCGAAGTCGCCGAGCTTGATCCGCCCGTCGTCGGCGATCAGAACGTTCTCGGGTTTGATGTCCCGGTGGATGAGGCCCGCTTCATGGGCCGCCCCCAGGCCCTCGACGACGGGGTCGATCAACGCCAGGGCAAGGCGCGGAGGAAGCGCGCCCTTGTCCTTGAGGACGTCGCGCAGGGTGTGGCCTTTGATGTACTCCATCACCAGGTAGGCCACCCGGTCATCCTCGCCCTGGTCCAGGACTCCCACCACGTGCGGGTGCGACAGCCGCGCGGCGGCCTTGGCCTCGCGGCCCAGCCGGTCGAGGAACTGCGGGTCGCCGGTCATGTGGGGGTGCAGCACCTTCAGGGCCACATCCCGCTCCAGCCGGCGGTCGGTGGCCACGTACACAGTGGACATCCCGCCGCTGGCGAGCCTGGACTGAATCAGGTACCGGCCATCCACCAGGGTGCCAACGAGAGGGTCCGACGAGTAATCCTGCACTATACGATCCTAATCGCTGCACGGAAACGGGCCCGAATCAACATGCGATCCGGGCCCGTATCGTTATCAGTCGCGGCTTGGCCGGGGCGGCTGACGCCGCGGCCAAGGCTGCTCTGGACTTCTAGCCGAAGTTCTTCTGGTGTGCCTTGATGGACTCCACGTAGCGCTTGGTGTCGTCATACATGCCGTACTTGCTGACCGAGTACTGGCCCTGGTAGTAACCCGCGATGGCGGAGTCCTGATCCGGGCTGGTGCGGAGCAGCTGGCGGATGATCGCGACGCCGGCCGTGGCGTTGTCGTAGGGGTCCAGCAGGTTCAGCTGGCGGCCCACGAGGTCCGAAGCCCACTCACCCGAGGAGGGGATGACCTGCATGGTACCGATCGCGTTGGCCGGGGAGACCGAGCGGTGGTCGAAGCTGGATTCCTGGAACGCGAAGGCCAGGGCCAGTGACGGGTCGACGCCCATGCGCCGGGCGGTGTCCGCGACGATGGTCTTCATCTGTTCGCGGCTGGGCACCGGCGAGGCGTTCAGCAGGGCCTTGTTCTGGTTGGCGGAGCTGACGACGGCGGCCGGGTACGTGTAGCCGAGGAAGGTGCTCGGGACGAGCGGCGTGACCGTGGCAGCGGGAGGAGTTGACGCCGGTGCGATGCCCGCACCCGGGAGGGCCAGCTTCTGGCCGGGGTAGATGATGCTGCTCGTCGTCAGGCGGTTGGCGGACAGGATGTCGGCGAGCTTGACGCCGTTCCTTGCGGCGATGCCGGAGAGGGTGTCGCCGGACTTGATGGTGTAGGAACCTGACGCGGGGGCCGGCGCCACCGGGGCAGGTGCCGGGGTCGCGGCCGGCGCTACCGGGGCGGGGGCCGCCGGGGTCGGTGCAGGTGCCGCGGCGCCGCCGATCTTGATCTGCTGGCCGGGGTAGATGATGGAGCCCAGGTTGAGCCCGTTCCAGCCGAAGACCTCGGAGAGCTTGACGCCGTGGCGGGCCGCGATGGCACCCAGGGTGTCGCCTGACTTTACGGTGTAGAAGCTGCCGGCAGCGGCGGCGGGAGCCGCGGGCTCCGGCGCTGTGGCCGGGCCGCCGAGTTTGATCTTCTGGCCGGGGTAGATGATCGTGTTCGCCTGCAGCCCGTTCACTTCCAGGATGGCGTTCGTGTCCAGGCCAAACTTGCCGGCGATTCCGCTGATAGTGTCACCGCGGGCGATCGTGTACTCCTCGGGGGCGGAAACCTGGGCGGGCCGGAACGCGGACGGCACGGCCGCCGGGACGGAACTGGCAGGAATCAGCGCGGAACCCAGCGACCGGGCGGTCTGTGCCTGGGCCTGTGCCTGCATGGCCGCAGCAAGGGTGGCCGGGATGGCGCGGGTGCGGGACTCGGCCGCGGCCGGCTGGGCGATCGCCAGAGAAGAAAGGACGACGGCGGGAAGGGCCGCCGTCGTGGCCGCAATCATCGGCAGGCTGGGCCGCGCAGTGGGCTTTGGCGAACGTGTCGTCGTCATGGGAAAGGTCCTCTTCTCAGCGGCGAACGCTGCGGGTGTGGCCGACAATACTGGTGTTACCAGTGTGACTCAAGTTATTGCAGTTACAAATGTGATCCATGTGAATCTCTCATAATTTGGGAATTAGCACAAGAAGTGTTTGACATTCCGCAACGGGGGTCTGCGGAGTGTCGTTCAGGGGGCCGCGGCGCGGACGGAATCGGCGCCAGGGGCGGTTGGCGTCAAACGGGGCGGCTTCGACTAGGCGCAGAGCCTGCCGGCATGGCAATCTTGATCCGTGAGTAATGTAGAAAGCCTTGTGGGCGAATGGCTGCCCCTGCCCGATGTCGCACAGCTTCTGAACGTTTCGATTACCAAGGTTCATGCGCTTCTTGACGAACGTGCGCTGGCGGCACTGAGGGTCGGGGAACGGCGTATCCGCTGCGTTCCTGCGGATTTCATCCAGGACGGTCATGCGGTTGAAAGCCTCAAGGGCACGATCGTGGTCCTCGCGGACGCTGGCTATTCCGACGAGGAACTCATTACCTGGTTGTTTACCCCGGACGATTCCCTGCGCGGCCGTCCGATCGACGCACTCCGGGAGGGGCGCAAAACGGAAATCCGGCGCCGGGCGCAGTCCCTGGCCTGGTAGCCGCAAACAACGCCCCCATCCTGAATCAATGCAGGCCCTGCCCCTCAGTCGTGAGGTGCAGGGCCTGCATTGTTGTTGCCGCCGGGTTCCGGTGCGCCGGGAGCTGCGGTTCAGGCCGCGCGGCTGACCGTGGCCTCGGCCAGCTTCCGGAGCGCCGTCTTGGGCAGTTCCTCCAACGGCAGGAGATCCAGCGCAGCGAACGCTGCGCGTCCAAATTCCTCGATCAGGACTTCCGTGGCCTGGAGCGCGCCGCAGTCCGCGATGATGCGGCGGATTTCGTCCACGTCGGCGTCGCCCAGCCCGGGGCTGCCCAGCTTTGCGTCGATGAACGCGGACTCGGCGGGGCTGGCCAGGTCCAGGGCAAAGGCGATTAGGACGGTCCGTTTGCCTTCACGGAGATCGTCTCCCGCCGGTTTGCCGGTGGTAACAGGATCACCGAAGACTCCCAGGACGTCGTCGCGGAGCTGGAAGGCCTCGCCCAATGGAAGGGCGAATGCCGAGTAGCCACGCAGCAGCTCGTCGTGGGCGCCGGCCAGGGCGCCGCCCAAAGCCAGCGGATGTTCAGTGGAGTACTTGGCCGACTTGAATCGGATGATGGACTGGGCGCGGCTGACGGCTCCGGCCCGGTCCCGACGGGGACCCGCCACTTCCTCGAGGATGTCGAGGTACTGGCCCGCCATGACCTCGGCGCGCATCAGGTTGAAGATCAGCCGTGCCCGGCTCCCGGAGGCTGCGCTCTGCCCGATCTCGGTAAAGGATTCCTCGCTGAAGGACAGGCACAGATCGCCGGTCAGGATGGCGGCCGCGTGCCCGAACCGTTCGCTGTCCAGTGCCCAACCCTGCGTCTCGTGCAGTTCGCTGAAGCGCCGGTGCACGCTGGGGCCGCCCCTGCGGGTGTCAGAGCGGTCGATGATGTCGTCGTGGATCAGGGCGGCGGCCTGGAACAGCTCCAGCGCGGAGCCTGCTGTCACGATCTCGTTGGCTCCCGCCCCGCCGCCCGCGCCCCGCCAGCCCCAGTAGCACATCAGCGCCCGGAGGCGTTTGCCGCCGGTGACGAGGTTCGAGATGGACCCCATCAGTGGATCGATGTCCGGGGAGATCGAGGACATCACCGCCTGGCGGGTGGCCAGGAAATCGGTGAGCTTCCCGGCGACTGCGGCAACATAGGCAGCTTGTTCCAGGCGCAACTGCTCCGCGAGGGTCACTTGACGGACTCGGCGGCGACGTTCGCACCGATGGTGAAGGTGGAGACGCCGGCGGTTTCCAGCACGGAAATGTTGACCGTCTCGGTGTCACCGCGGAGGAAGTCCTTGGACGGCACGGCTCCCACAGTTTCACCCGGAACGGCCTTGAAGCCCTGGGCCTCCAGTTCCTTCGTGTAGAAGGCCAGCACGTCGGCCGACGGCGCAGAGATGCTGCCGACGAGTGCCACCGTAGCGGGTTCCGTGGTCTTGTCGAAGCTGCTGGAGACGACCTTCGCTCCGGGCATCACCGGCAGGAGCGTTTCCGGGAACCCGGGAACCATCGCGCCGACAGTGGCCGAGGTGCCGGGTTCGGCGGAGGGGCTGGCCGGTGCCGTCGTGGTGGGCCCGGCCGGGGACGGCGCAGCCGAGGCGGACGAGGAGCCCGAGGAAGTGGTCCCGGGGTTGGCGGGTGTGCAGGCGGCCAGGGCCATCAGCGTGCCCGCCGCCAAGACGGCTACCGCAGCGCGGTTGCGCTGTCCTAATACCTTCACAGGGACTTTCCTCCTGGTGTTGACGCCGGATTCAGCCTCCAGTTTAGTCAGTCCCGGGGCATAGGATTGAAGTTGTGGGGCCGGACCAGGATAAACAGCAGCGGGAGCAGTCTCCCCAGGGCGCAGCCAGTCGGCCCACCGAAGCGCAACTGCGGGAGCTCCGGCGGAGCAGCATCATGCACGTGGACATGGACGCGTTCTTTGTTTCCGTGGAACTGCGCAGCCGTCCGGAGCTCGTGGGCAAGCCTGTCATCGTGGGCTACCCCGCCGACCGGTCGGTCGTGCTGTCCGCCTCGTACGAGGCCCGGAAATTTGGCGTTAAGTCCGCCATGCCGATGGTGGTGGCCATGCGGATGTGTCCCTCTGCCGTCGTTATCGAGCCCCGGCACAAGCTCTACTACGAGGTCTCCGGCCAGATTATGGAGATCTTCGGGTCGATTACCGAACTGGTGGAGCCGCTCAGCGTGGACGAGGCCTTCCTTGACGTCGGGGGAGCGATCCGGCGGCTGGGCCCGCCCCGCGAGATCGGCGAACTCATCCGCACCCGGGTCCGCAGCGAACTGGGCATTACCGCGTCCGTGGGGATAGCCGCCAGCAAGTTCGTGGCGAAGATTGCCTCGACCCGGTGCAAGCCGAACGGGCTGCTGCTCATCGGGCCGGAGGAGACCGTCCCGTACCTGCACAGCCTTCCGGTCAGTGCCCTCTGGGGCGTCGGTGCCAAAACGGTGGAGGTGCTGTCCCGGATGGGCATCCGGACCGTCGCGGACGTCGCGGCGTCCCCGCTCCCGTCCCTGCGGAAGGTGCTCGGCGCTTCCGGAGAACACGTCTACCGGCTGTCGTGGGGCATCGACCCCCGCCCGGTGACCCCCGTCCGGCTCGAGAAGAGCATCGGCGCGGAAGAGACCTTTGCGGTGGACACAGCCGACGAGGCACTGCTGCACCGGGAACTGCTGCGCCTGTCGCACCGGACGGCGGAGCGGCTCCGCAGTGCCGGCATGCACGCCCGCACCGTGGCCCTGAAGCTGCGCTACGCGGACTTCTCCACGATCACCCGCAGCCGCACGGTCAGCACCCCGATCGACAGCGCCCAGCTGCTCTACGCCGTCGCCGTCCAGCTCCTGGAGTCGGTCGGTGACCGCCCCATGACCGTGCGGCTTGTGGGCATCCGGGCCGAACAGCTCGAAGAAGCCGCGCAGGCGCCCCTGCAGCTAAGCCTTGACCGCCGGGACGACAACTGGCGCGCCGCGGAACAGGTCCTGGACCAGGTGACCCGGAAATTTGGCACAAAATCAGTGCTGCCGGCCAGGCTCTTGGACCCCGGAAGCAACTCGGGCTGATCCACGGGAGGTCAATCAGCCACTTCTTGAAGTCAAGGGGACGTTTGGCATCTTTCAGAACAGGGCGCAACAAACTATCCTTATTAATACGTAAGTTTGGAACGACTGGATCGAGCGTTCGGACTAATGCAGGACCAGCTGAACACCCGGGAACGGGCCGTGAAGAAACCCAATCGACCAATGGCGGCGAATGGGAACCACACGGGAATCCCGCACGTTGTGGGTTTAGGGACACTGGCCGCGTCAGTCTGGACGTTGGCCGACTTAAGGAGGTCGTGATGCCGCTCTCGGAGCACGAACAGAAGTTGCTGGAGCAACTTGAGAAGCAGCTGCATGAGGACGATCCAAAGTTCGCCAGCTCGATGGGCTCGGACGCGGGACGTTCATGGTCAACCCGCCATCTGGTGATCGGCGTCCTGGCCACCCTGGCCGGCGTCGTGCTCCTGCTATTTGGCGTGACGATCCAAAACATCTTCGTCGGAGTCCTGGGCTTCGTCGTCATGGGTGCCGGGGTCTACTACGCCACCATGCGCGGTGCGGCTGCCGGCAAGGCGAAGGCCGCGGACACGGCCCGGAAGTCCGGGAAGCCGAGGAGTTCGTTCATGAGCAATCTTGAGGAACGCTGGGACGAAAGGCACCGCGGGGAACCCTAAGGTCCGTCCGGTTCGCCGGACCTCCCCGTCGATCTCCACTTTCCACCACAGGGGAATCCCAGGTGGCATCAAAGGCCCGCTCCGGCGGGTCTTTTTTCGTTAAATGGTGTCCAGGGCCGCGATGTGCGACGGATGCCGGGCTGCAGCAGCCCCGCCGGACCTTGCGGGGTCGTCCGTGGCCCCACACCGGAGGACGGAGCGCCACGGTCCTGCAGATTCCCTCCACTGCGCCCCACCGGCCCCAATTTCCGGCCATAACAGGGATATGGGGGCCGTCGATCCCACAAATTGAGGCCAAATCGTTCGGCGTGTCGTTGACTGTGGAGGGATGTGGAGTAATGTGGAGGACGTAAGAGGGTAGTGGCAGCACAGGGGACGTTGGGCTTCCTACGAACAGACAGGCGGTGGGCCGTGTTTCTCGGCACACATTCGCCGCGTCTGGACGAAAAAGGCCGAATCATCCTCCCCGCGAAGTTCCGTGAGGAGCTTGCCGGCGGACTGGTTCTCACAAGGGGCCAGGAACGCTGCATCTACGTCTTCAGTGAGGCGGAATTCGGCCGGGTTCACGAGCAGATGCGGGAGGCGCCAATCTCCAGCAAGCAGGCTCGTGACTACATCCGTGTTTTTCTCTCTGGAGCCTCCGACGAGGTACCTGACAAGCAGGGGCGCGTGACGATTCCGCCGGCGCTCCGGGAGTACGCAGGGCTCGGCAGGGAACTCGCCGTAATTGGTGCAGGCACCCGCGCGGAGATCTGGGACGCCCAGGCATGGAACGAGTACCTCGCAGAAAAGGAAACGGCCTTCTCGGAGACCGACGATGCAATACCGGGGATTCTCTGAAGCCCCACAGGAACCAGGCAGCCAAGCAGCACTGCACGATTCTTGACCGAGATCTCCAGCCGCCCATCCGGCTGTTTTCCTGGCTCACTTCCCCGGAGCCAGGCAGACGCAGGATAGGCGCGGATGGGGATCTGGATTAAGAAGCGGCGCACACACCAAACAACCGCACTCCAGGAATCAGCCGGACCACGAAAGGACGCAGGCATGACGGACCCTGACCAGTCGAAGCCCACGTCCGAACGTCATGTACCGGTCCTCAAGGACCGGTGCATCAATTTGTTGGCACCCGGATTCGAGGCGGCGCGCAGCCGCGGCGAGACCCCCGTGGTCATTGACGCCACCCTGGGCATGGGCGGACATTCCGAGGCCATGCTGCAGCGCTTCCCGGATCTGCACCTGATCGGCATCGACCGTGACGAGGAGGCCCTCGCCCTCGCGGGGGAGCGCCTCCAGCCCTTCGCCGACCGGATCGACCTGGTGCACGCGGTGTATGACGAAATCCCCGACATCCTCGAGGACCTCGGCTTCGCGGAGGTCCACGGGGTCCTGATGGACCTCGGGGTCTCCTCGCTCCAGCTGGACGAACGGGAACGTGGTTTCGCCTACTCCTTCGACGCCCCGCTGGACATGCGCATGGACACGAGCCGCGGCCAGACCGCCGCCGACGTCGTCAACAACTACAGCGAAGAGGACCTGGTCCGGATCATCCGGAAATGGGGCGAGGAGAAGTTCGCCGGCCGCATCGCCAACCGGATCGTCACCGCCCGCGCCGGGAAGCCCTTCACGACTACAGGTGAGCTCGTTGAACAAATCCGTGATGTGGTCCCCGCCGGCGCCGCAAAATCGGGTGGACATCCGGCGAAGCGTACCTTCCAGGCGCTCCGGATCGAGGTTAACGAAGAACTCGATGTCCTGGAACGCGCCATCCCTGCGGCCATCAACGCCATCGCAGTCGGCGGCCGCGTCGTCGTCATGTCGTACCACTCGCTGGAAGACAAGATCGTCAAGGGCTTCTTCCAGGCAGGATCCAAATCATCCGCACCGCTCGGCTTCCCCGTGGAACTCGAAGAGCACAAGGCCGAGCTGAAAACCTTGACGAAGGGCACCGAAGTGCCCACCGCCGCTGAAATCGCCGAGAACCCACGCGCCGCTTCCGCCAGGCTCCGCGCCGTGGAACGCATCAAAGCCAGGAGGGCCGCATGAGCACTGCCGCTGTCAACAGATTCCCCGTTGCCACCGACGCGACAGCCCGCGCCCTGCCCGGGATCACTCCCGGCACCGGCCCCTCCCGGAAAGCGCGCACCCCGCTCTCCCTGGTCCGGTCAACCCCGCAGAAGCGGCGTGCCCCGTTCGTGGTCCTCTGCTTTGGCCTCCTTGCCATAGCGCTGATGGCGGTACTGGTCCTCAACATCTCCGTTTCCACCGCGCAGTACCAGCTGGTACAGCTGCGGAGCGAGCAGTCCACGCTGACGAAACAGAACCAGGACCTCACCCAGCAGGTGCAGAACTTCGACGCCCCGCAGAACCTGGCCGCCAAAGCCACGGAGCTGGGCATGGTGGCTTCGACCGGCAAGGGCCAGATCGACCTTTCCACCCTGACCGTCACGGGCAAAGCCAAGCCTGCGGTCAAGGGCGACGCCCCCGGCGCCGTCATTGCGGCCCCGGCCGTGGCAGGACAACTCAGCGTCGTTCCGCCCGCCACCGTCAAGGAGCCGCTCGCGAACCGCAAACCCGCGGCCGCTGCCGAGGCCGCCGCGCCGGCTGCCGCTGAACCGGCCGCCAGGGCTGTACCGGCCCCGCCGGCCGCTGCCGCCCCGGCTGTTCCGGCAGTCGAACTCCACGGCGGCTCCGTTCCCGCCCCCGCGCAAAAGGTCCCGGGACAGTAACGCAGGACGGACCACCAGCCAGGCAAATAGCAAGGAAACATCGTGGCGCAGAACACCGGCAAGGCACGCAAGGCGAAAGCGCCGAGCGCGACAAGGCGGTTGCGGCTGGGCCTCGGCGTCATGCTGACGCTCCTGCTCGTCGTCGGCGGAAAACTCTTCCTGGTCCAGGGCCTCGACGTCGGCGGCATGGCCGAGGCCGCCCTCCAGAACAGGCTCACCCCCATTGAACTGCCCGCCGAACGCGGCAGCATCCTGGATACCAACGGCACCGTCCTGGCCAGCAGCGTGATCCGCTACAACCTCGTCGTCGATCAGACCGTCAACACCAAGACCGAGTCATTCCGCCGGCTGGAGCCGGTGGACGGCAAGGAAGAGCTCGTCAAGGTCACCCGGGACCAGGGCATCAGCGAACTCGCAACGGTGCTGGGAATGGACAAGGACACCGTCAAGGACGCACTGACGGGGGACCAGCGCTACTACATCGTGGCCAAGGACCTGAAGCCCGACGTCGAGGACCGCATCTCCAAGCTCCAGATCCCCGGCATCGTCACCGAAGGCACCAGCAAGCGGGTGTACCCCAACGGCTCGGTGGCCGGCGGGATCGTGGGCTTCCTGAAGGACGGCACCACCGGCCAGGCCGGCCTCGAGCAGACCCAGGACGAGATCCTCAGGGGAACCGCGGGCAAGCGGCTCTTCGAAATCGGCGCAGACGGGCTGCGCATCCCGGTCGGAGTCGACCAGCTGACCCCGGCGGTCAACGGCAAGGACATCAGGCTCACGCTGAACTCGGACCTCCAGTATTTCGCCCAGCAGGCAATCCAGAGCCAGCGGGACAAGCTCAGCGCCGAGTGGGGCGTCGTCATCGTCCAGGACATCAAGACCGGCGACATCATCGCCATGGCGGACACCAACTCCCCGGACCCCAACGATCCGGGCAAGGTCGATGCCCAGGACCGCGGCGTCCGTGCCGTCACCGCGGCGTACGAGCCCGGATCGGTGCAAAAGATGATCACGGCCGCCGCGCTGATCGAGGAAGGCAAATCGTTCCCGCTGGACAAGTTCACCATCCCGTCGTCGTACACCGTGGACGGGCAGACGTTCAGCGATTCCTTCGCGCACGGCACCGAGGAGCGGACCCTGGCCGGCATCCTGGGCTGGTCGATGAATACCGGCACCGTCATGGCCGGCCAGCGGCTCAGCAAGGAGCAACGCTACGACTGGCTGAAGAAGTTCGGCATCGGCGAGGCGCCGGACGTTGGACTGCCCGCTGAAGCCACGGGCATCCTGACCCCCCACGAGCAATGGGACGGGCGCCAGGAGTACACCGTGCTGTTCGGCCAAGGCGTCTCGCAGTCCACGCTGCAGACTGTCCGGGCGTTCCAAAGCATCGGCAACAACGGGGTGATGCTCCAGCCCCGGCTGATCGACAGCTACATCAACCCCGACGGCACCGAGGAAAAAGTGCCGGCCCAGGCTTCCCGGCAAATAGTCACCCCGGACACCGCCCGGCAGGTGCGGGACATCCTCGAGAGCGCCGTCACCGAGGGACAGATCAAGGAAGCCGGCCTGGACGGCTACCGGGTCGGGGCGAAGACCGGAACCTCCCAGTCCCCGTGCGACGACGGCACCGCCGGCTTCTGCGGCTTCACGGCGTCGATGGTGGGGATGGCGCCAATGGACGATCCGCGGTTTATTGTTGAAGTGGTCCTGCAACGGCCCAAAGGCGATATCTACGGCATCTCAAACGGTCCGGTTTTCCGGTCCGTGATGAGCCAGGCGCTGCGGACGTACAACGTCCCGCCGTCCACCGGCGAACCCGTCCGGCTGCCGCAGTACGTCAAGTAGCACCGCGCGGGAACCAGCACCACGCACGTCCACCACCAACCTGTACCTGGAAACTGAGCCTGCCGGCCGGAGCAATCCTCCGCGCTCAGCGTCAGATCCACCAGCACCACCAACGGAGATCCTCGTGTCAGACCAGAATGCCCCCGGCGCTTCCGCCGCGCCGTCCGGCCCGGGATCCACCCCGGGCTTCCGGCCCGCTGCAGTTGCTGCAGTGCCGCTGGCAACCATCGGTGAGTCGATCGGCGTCGTTGTCCCCGGGGCATCCGGCTCCGTCGCGGTCACCGGGATCTCCTTGAACTCCCGCGCCGTCCAGCCCGGCGACCTCTACGTCGCCCTGCCTGGCGCGGCCCGGCACGGGGCCGACTTTGTCTCCCAGGCACTGGAGGCCGGAGCAGCCGCCGTGCTGACGGACGACGCCGGCGCGCGCCTGCTGGCGTTCTCCCACGACATCGCCGTCCCGGTGCTGCTGGCCGAGGCGCCCCGCAGCCTCGTGGGCAGGCTGTCCGCCCTGATCTACCGGAGCCGGCCGCAGGATGAGCCCGCTCCGGCCCTCTACGGGGTCACGGGCACCAACGGCAAGACCACCACCACCTACTTCATTAACGCCCTGCTGCAGGCCCTCGGGCAGAAAACAGGGCTGATCGGCACCATCGAGATCCTGGCCGGCGGGGAGCCGATCCCCAGCCTCCTCACGACCCCGGAATCCACCGACGTCCACGCCCTGCTGGCCCTGATGCGCGAACGCGGCCTCGACGCGGCCTCGATGGAGGTCTCCTCGCACGCCGTCGCGTTCCACCGCGTGGACGGGGTCGAATTCGACGTCGCCGGCTTCACGAACCTGACCCAGGACCACCTCGACCTGCACGGCAGCATGGACGAGTACTTCCAGACCAAAGCCCGGCTCTTCACTCCCGGGCGGGCCCGCCGCGCCGTCGTGACGGTCGACGACGACTGGGGCGTGAAGCTCGCCGCAACCGCCGGCATCCCGGTGACCACGCTGTCCACCCACGTCACCGGCGCGGCGGCCGGGATGAGCACAGCTGCGGACTGGACGGTCCTGAATGCGGTTCCGCGCGGGCTCGGCACGGTCTTCACGCTCCGCCACCGCGACGGCACGGAGCTGCGCGTCCACACCGGGCTGCCGGGAAGCTTCAATGTGGCCAACGCAGCGCTGGCAACTGTCATGGTGCTCGCGGGCGGCCACGACGCCGCCGCGGTCCAGGCCGCCCTCGACGACCGCGACCCCTTCACCGTCGCTGTCCCCGGCCGCATGCAGCTCGTCTCCACCGCCCCCGCAGCGGTGGTCGACTTCGCACACAACCCCGACGCCCTGGCCCGCGCGCTGGAAGCCGTCCGCTCCCCGGAGCCGGGATCCCGGGTGATCATCGTCTTTGGTGCCACCGGCCAGCGGGACCAGGGCAAGCGGCCCGCCATGGGGGCTATCGCTGCGCGCCTCGCCGACATCGTCATTGTCAGCGACGACGACCCGCACGACGAGGATGCCGCGGAGATCCGCGCCGACGTGCTGGTGGGCGCGGTCGAGGCCAAAGAGCACGAAGAACTGGACTGCAGCATCCTTGAGGTCTTCCCCCGCGATGCCGCCATCCGGAAGGCCGTGGCACTCGCGGGCCCGGCCGACACCATCCTCGTCGCGGGGCGCGGCCACGAAGTTTGGCAGGAAGTCAAAGGCGTCAACCTCGCCCTAGACGACAGGGTGGAGCTTCGCTCTGCCTTGACAGCTCGGGGATTCACCGTTCTCGAAGACCAGCGGATAGAGTCCTAAACCGAGATGATTGCATTTACCGCGGCGGAAATCGCCGATATAACGAACGGCCGCCTGGCCGCCGAACCGGGGATCACCCCCGGCTCAGTGGTGACCGACTCCCGGGAAGCCACGCCGGGTTCCCTTTACGTGGCCAAGCCGGGCGAGACCGCCGACGGCCACGACTTCGTCGCCGCGGCCTTCGAGCGCGGCGCCGTCCTGGCGCTGGTCGAGCACGACGTCGCGGACGCAGCCGGCGGCAGTTACCCCGCCATCGTGGTCCAGGATTCGGTCCTCGCGATGGGTGCCCTTGCCGCGGAAGCCGTCCGCCGGATCCGCGCCGGCCGCGCGGCCGACGGCGAGCCGCTGACCGTGATTGGCATCACCGGTTCCGCCGGCAAGACCACCACCAAGGACCTGCTGGCCGGGATCCTGGCCGCGGAGGGGAACACCATTGCCCCGCAGGGGTCCTACAACGGCGAAGTCGGGGTCCCGCTCACCGTCTTCAAGGCCGGGGCCGACACCCGCTACCTCGTGATCGAGATGGGCGCTACCGGCGTCGGACACATCAGCTACCTCGCGGAGATGGTCCGCCCCGACATCGGGGTGGTCCTTGGTGTCGGCACGGCGCACGCCGGTGAATTCGGCGGCGTGGACAACATTGCCCTCGCCAAGGGCGAGCTCGTCGAGGCCCTGCCGGCCACCGGCACCGCCGTCCTCAACCTGGACGACGCCCGCGTCGCGGCCATGGACACGCGCACCCGGGCCACCGTGCTCGGTTACTCCGCCCAGCCGGACCGCGTCGGCCTGGCCGCCGCCGTCCGTGCCGAGGGCGTCGAGCTGACGGCCGGCGGCAGCCCCGAATTCGACCTGTTCCTGCCCGGCGAGAGCGCCGGGCACCACGTCGCGGCCAAACTGATCGGCGCCCACCACCTTGCCAACCTGCTGGCGGCGGCTGCAGCGGCGCACGCCGCCGGCGTCCCCGCCGCACGCATCGTGGCCTCGCTGAGCGCCCAGGCCGCCGCCAGCCGGTGGCGGATGGAACGCACCGAACGGCCCGACGGCGTCACCATCATCAACGACGCGTACAACGCCAACCCGGAGTCCATGCGCGCCGCGTTGCGGACCCTAGCCGACCTCGGCAGGGGCCGCCGGACCTGGGCCGTGCTCGGGGCAATGCTGGAGCTGGGCCCCGACTCCATCCGCGAACACATGGCGGTGGGCACCCAGGTGGTCCGGCTCAACATCTCCCGGCTCGTCGTCGTGGGACGCGAGGCACGCTCGCTCTATGTCTCAGCCGTCAACGAGGGGTCCTGGGGCAACGAGTGCGTCTTCGCCGAGACCCCGGAGGAAGCCTACGACCTCCTGCAGGCCGAGCTTGAGCCCGGCGACCTCGTGCTGTTCAAGTCCTCCAACAGCATCGGGCTGCGCCACTTGGGCGATCGGATAGCATTACCCCCACAAGCCCCCGGGACCGCTGCTGGTGCCGCTGAGGGCAGGGCTGCCGAAGCCGCAGCCAAACCCGCTGCCGGAACCGCCACTGAAGGGAGTGCGCTGCTGTGATTGCACTGCTCATGGGCGCTGGACTGGCCTTGCTGCTTGCCTTCCTGGGCACCCCGCTCTTTATCCGCTTCCTGGTCCGCAAGAGCTACGGGCAGTTCATCCGGGATGACGGACCCACCACGCACCACACCAAGCGCGGCACCCCCACCATGGGAGGCACCGTCGTGGTCCTGTCGGTGCTCGCCAGCTACGGCATCACACATCTCGTCATGTGGATGATCAACCCGGCATCCCCGGGCCCGTCCGCCTCGGCACTGCTGCTGCTGTTCCTGATGGTCGGCATGGGGCTGGTCGGCTTCCTGGATGACTTCATCAAGATTTCCAAGCAGCGGAGCCTGGGCCTGAACGCCAAGGCCAAGCTGATCCTGCAGGCCGCCGTGGGCATCATCTTCGCGGTCCTTGCCCTGCAGTTCCCGGACGAGAACGGCGTGACGCCCGCGTCCTACCAGATCTCCCTGGTCCGCGATATCCCGTGGCTCAACCTGGCCTTTGCCGGCACCCTGATCGGCGCCATCCTCTTCGTGCTGTGGTCGAACCTGATCATCACCGCCGCCACCAACGGCGTGAACCTCACCGACGGCCTCGACGGCCTCGCCGCCGGTGCCGCCATCATGGTCTTCGGCGCGTACACCCTGATGGGAATCTGGCAGAGCAACCAGTCCTGCGGTTCGCCGCGGCAGGCCGGCGCCGGCTGCTACACCGTCCGCGACCCGCTGGACCTGGCCCTGCTCGCCGCCATCCTCAGCGCGGCGCTGGTCGGCTTCCTGTGGTGGAACACGTCACCGGCCAAGATCTTCATGGGAGACACCGGATCGCTGGCCATCGGCGGCGCCGTCGCGGGCTTCGCCATCCTGTCCCGGACCGAGCTGCTGCTCGCCTTCATCGGCGGCCTCTTCGTCCTGATCACCCTCTCGGTGATCATCCAGGTCGGCTACTTCAAGATCACCAAGGGCAAACGCTTCTTCAAGATGGCCCCGCTCCAGCACCACTTTGAACTCAAGGGCTGGGCCGAGGTCACCGTCGTCGTCCGGTTCTGGATCCTGTGCGGACTCTTTGTCGCCGCAGGGATGGGCATCTTCTACGCCGAATGGGTGGTACTCCTGTGACTGGTCCGATTCCCGCACCCCTCACCACTTCACCCCGGCTCCAGGACCTGGTCAGCTGGGACTCCGACTGGGCCGGACTGCGGGTCGTCGTCACCGGCATCGGGGTCTCCGGCTTCGCCGCCGCGGACACGCTCATCGAACTGGGCGCCCGCGTGATCGTGGTCGACGCCGCCACCGGCCCCACGGCGCAGGCCCAGGCGGACACGCTCCGGATCGTCGGCGCCGCCGACGTCCTGCTGGGCGAGGACGCCGTGGAAACCGTCCCTAAAATCGACGGTGCCAAGCCGGACCTGATCGTCACCTCCCCGGGCTGGCGGCCGGACCAGGCGCTGCTCGCCGCCGCGGCCAGGACCCACATCCCGGTCTGGGGCGACGTCGAACTCGCGTGGCGGCTCCGTGAACGCAAGGGTCGCAAGACCGCCGACTGGCTGACCATCACCGGCACCAACGGCAAGACCACCACCGTCGGGCTGACCGAATCGATGCTGCAGGCGGCCGGGCTCAAGGCCATCGCCGTCGGCAACGTCGGGACGCCGATCCTGGACGCGCTGCGCGACCCGGTGGACTACGACGTCTTCGCCGTCGAGCTCTCCAGCTTCCAGCTGCACTGGAGCGATTCCGTCTCGCCGGTTGCGAGCGTCTGCCTCAACGTCGCCGAGGACCATGTCGACTGGCACGGCTCTTATGCGTCCTACCTGGCGGACAAGGCCAAGGTCTACGAACACACCCAGAAGGCGTGCATCTACAACGCCGAGCAGATCGAAACCGAACGCATGGTGGAGGACGCCGACGTCGTCGAGGGCTGCCGTGCGGTGGCCTTCACCACGCTCACGCCGGCCGTCAGCATGCTCGGCGTCGTCGAAGGGCTCCTGGTGGACCGCGCCTTCATCGCCGAACGCAAGGACAGCGCCGCCGAACTGGCGTCCGTGTCGGAACTCGGCCCGGTGGCTCCCCGCCACATGGTGGCCAACGCCCTGGCGGCTGCAGCCCTTGTCCGGGCCTACGGGGTCGAACCTGCGGCCGTCCGCAAGGGACTGCTGAATTACCTGCCGGGGGACCACCGCATCCAGCTCGTCGCCCGCCACAACGGCGTCCTCTGGGTCAATGACTCCAAGGCCACCAACCCGCATGCCGCCGCCGCCTCGCTCTCCTCGTTCGAGAGCGTCGTGTGGATAGCCGGCGGGCTGTCCAAAGGCGTGAACTACGAGCCGCTGATCCAGGCGCACGCCCGGCGGCTCAAGGCCGTGGTACTGATCGGGGCCGACTCCAGCGATCTCCGCTCCGCACTGCAGCGACACGCACCCGATGTCCCCGTGATCGGTGCGGGGAAGGGCGAAACTGAAGAGGTGCAGACTGCCGGGACGGCCGACGCCGTAGCAGCACCCTCGCCGATTCCCGGCGGGACTGTGATGGCCCAGGCCGTTGCGTCGGCGGCGCAGCTGGCCGCTTCCGGGGACACTGTGCTCCTGGCCCCGGCAGCAGCATCCATGGACCAGTTCTCTTCCTACGCTCACCGTGGCGACGCCTTCATCGAAGCTGTCCGCGAGCTCGTGGAAGGGCAGGCTCAGACCAGCGAGGAGTAACAATGGTCAGCACGCCCACACGTAACCCAGCGGCCGCCCCGGCCGCAACCCAACCGCCCGCCGCGAAGTCACCGGCAGGGAAAGCATCAGCGCCCGGGGCAGCAACGGGCCCGCAGTCGGCTGCCCGGAAAGTCCGGGGCTGGTATCAGGGATTCTGGTCCGCCCTGGAAGGAACGGGGAAGTCCCGCAACGGCTCCACGTACTACCTGATCCTGGGATCAACCCTCGCACTCACGGCCATCGGCATCATGATGGTGCTCTCCGCATCCAGCGTGGAGGCCATCGCGGCAGGGGAGTCGCCCTACACCGCCGCCCTCAAACAGGGGATGTTCGCCGGGATCGGCCTTTTCAGCATGTTCCTGCTCTCGCGGGTCAACGTGGTCTGGCTCAAGCGCGGCGCCTGGATCGCCATCCTGGTGGCGTTCGTGCTGCTGGTCCTGGTGCTGCTGGTCGGCCGCAGCGCCCTCGGCAACCAGAACTGGATCGACGTCGGACCCTTCACCTTCCAGCCCTCCGAGGCCGCCAAACTTGCGCTTGCGCTGTGGATGGCCACGGTACTGGACCGCAAGGCCAAGCTGCTGTCCCAGGCCAAGCACGCCCTGATCCCGGTTGTGCTTCCGGGCGCAGCCGGAGTGATCGGGCTCATCCTCATGGGCAACGACCTCGGCACCGCCATGATCGTCATGATGATTACGGCGGCCGCCCTGTTCTTCGCCGGGGTGCGGCTGTACCTGTTCGGCATCGCCGGGGTCGTCCTCGCCGCGGGTACCGCCGTGCTGGCCATTACGAGCCCCAACCGTGTGTGCCGGATCCTGTCCTGGACCGGCCAGACCTGCGCGGACGGCACCGACTTGAACTACCAGTCCACCAACGGCCTGTACGGCCTCGCCTCCGGCGGATGGTTCGGGGTGGGGCTGGGCCAAAGCCGGCAGAAGTACAGCTGGATCCCGGAAGCCCACAATGACTTCATCTTCGCCATCATCGGCGAGGAGCTCGGCCTGGTCGGGACCCTGGTGGTGCTGGTCCTCTTCGCCATCCTCGGCACCGCCATCTACCGCGTTGTGGTGGCCCAGAAGGACATGTTCCACCGTGTCCTGGCCGGCACCATCATGGTCTGGCTGCTCGGCCAGGCGACGGTCAACATGGCCGTGGTCACCGGTCTGGCCCCCGTGGTGGGAATCCCGCTCCCGTTCATTT
Source organism: Pseudarthrobacter sp. MDT1-56 (assembly GCF_059383555.1). Taxonomy (NCBI): domain Bacteria; kingdom Bacillati; phylum Actinomycetota; class Actinomycetes; order Micrococcales; family Micrococcaceae; genus Pseudarthrobacter; species Pseudarthrobacter sp. MDT1-56. Next base: position 54,075 of record NZ_JBWZCK010000013.1, on the reverse strand, counting down.
CCTACGGCGGCTCGGCGCTGCTTATGTCGCTGTGCGCGATCGGCGTAGTCTTGTCACTGGCCCGTGCCCAGATGGCACCCGGCCTGCAGCCCAAGCGGCTCTTCAGGTTCGGCCCGGCCGGACTCGCAGCGTCCCTGCGGAAGCGGACCGCGGCGCGCGCCGCGGGCGGAAACCCCACGAAGCCCGCCAAATCCGGGAAACCCGGCAAAGATCCGGCCGCCAAGGCGGCCACGGCCCGCAAGGCCGCCGCCAAGCCCGCCACCGGAACACCGGGAGCCGGGTCACCCGTGACCGGACCGCGGACCGCAAGAACTCCTGCCCCCAGCAATCCCGCACGAAAGCGTAAATAGGCCTCCATGAACACCGATTCGTCCTTGTCCGTCGTCCTCGCCGGCGGCGGCACAGCCGGGCACATCAGCCCGCTCCTGGCCATCGCGAACGCGCTCCGGGAGGCCCGCCCCGGGGTGCGGCTCCTGGCCGTCGGAACACCCGGCGGAATGGAAGCCCGGCTGGTCCCGGCCGCAGGGCTGGACCTTGCGACCGTCAGCCGGGTTCCCTTCCCGCGCAGGCCTTCGCTGGACCTGCTGCGGCTGCCGGGACGGCTGGCCGGTGCGGTGAAACAGGCCGGTGTCATCCTTGACGGGGCCCAAGCCGACGTCCTGGTCGGCGTCGGCGGATACGTCTGCACACCGATGTACCTCGCCGCCCGGCGCCGGAAGATCCCGATCGTCATCCACGAGGCAAATGCCCGCCCGGGACTGGCGAACCGCGTCGGAGCCCGGCTGGGCGGACACGTCGCTGTGGCCTTCGCCGCCACCAGGCTGGGCGCCTCCCGGCACGTCGGCATGCCGATGCGCAAGGAAATCTCGGGCCTCGACCGGACCGCAGCCAGGACCGCGGCCAGGGAAGCCCTCGGCCTGGACCCGGACCGTCCGGCCCTGATTGTCACCGGCGGCTCCTCGGGCGCCCAAAGCATCAACCGCACCATCGCGGCATCGGTCGGCCTCCTCGCGGAGGCCGGCATCCAGACCGTGCACCTCACCGGACGCGGCAAGGCAGTCCACGACGCCGACGGCAGGCCACTCGCGGCACCCGGCTACCAGCAGCGCGAATACGTCGAGGGCATGGAAACCGTGTACGCCGCCGCAGACCTGCTGCTGGCCCGCTCCGGGGCTGCGACGGTCTGCGAGGTCGCCGCCGTCGGCCTGCCCGCCGTCTTCGTTCCGCTGCCAATTGGCAACGGCGAACAGGCGCTTAATGCCGCCGGACTCGTCGACGCGGGAGGTGCCCTGCTGGTGGAGGACAGCACGTTTTCCCCCGGCTGGGTCCGCGAGTACATCATCCCGCTTCTCCAGGACCCCGTCCGGCTCGCACGGATGGCGGCCAGCGCCGAAAAGCTCGGCATCCGGGACGCCGACCAGCGCATGGCCGGACTCGTCCTGGAAACGGCGCTGAAAGCACAGTCGTTGAACCCCAAGTCGTTGAAGGCAAAGCCCTCCAAGCAGCACAGCAGGAAGCGGTAACGGAATGACCCAGCCCGACCAGCACCACGCCCCCACGGCGGCCCGCACCGGGGAAGACCTCGGCCGGGTTCACTTCATCGGCATCGGCGGCGTGGGGATGTCCGCCGTGGCGCGCATCCTTGTCGCCCGCGGCCTGCCGGTCAGCGGTTCCGATGCCAAGGACCTGCCGGTCATGGCGGACCTGGCCGCGGCGGGCGCCCGGATCTGCGTCGGCTACGACGCTGCCAACCTGGGCGACGCGCAGAGTGTGGTCGCCGGCTCGGCCATCCGGCCGGACAATCCCGAGCTGGTGGCGGCCCGGGCCGCCGGACTGCCGGTGCTTCACCGCTCCGAGGCACTGGCGGCCGCGATGGCGCAGGACACCGCCGTCACCGTCGCCGGCACCCACGGCAAGTCCACCACCACGTCGATGATTACCGTCCTCCTGCAGGGCGTGGGCCTGGACCCGTCCTTCGCCATCGGCGCGAACGTCCCGGCGCTGGGCGTCAACGCCGCCAGCGGCAGCTCGCCGGTCTTCGTCGCGGAAGCCGACGAATCCGACGGCTCCTTCCTGAACTACCGCCCGCAGATCGCCGTCGTGACCAACGTCGAACCGGACCATCTCGACTATTACGGCACCGCGGAGGCCGTCTACGCCTCCTTCGACCGCTTCACCGCCCTGCTCCCGGCCGACGGTGTGCTGGTCGCCTGCGCGGACGACGCCGGCGCCCGCGCCCTCGCCAGGCGGACCCTTGAGCGCGGCAACACCCGCGTGGTGCTCTACGGCACCAGCGATGACGCCCAGATTGTGCTGCACGACGGCGGCCCGGGGGACGTCTCGATCACCACTCCGGCCGGACGTTTCCCCCTCGAGCTGCACGTTCCCGGGCGGCACAACGCCCTCAACGCGGCGGCCGCCTTCGCCGTCGCCCTGGAACTCGGTGTGGACCCCGGCATTGCCGCCGGAGCCCTGGCCCACTTCACGGGTGCTTCCCGGCGCTTCGAATTCAAGGGCGAGGGCCGGGGAGTCCGGGTCTACGACGACTACGCCCACCACCCCACCGAGGTCCGGGCAGCCCTGTCCGCAGCGCGGTCGGTGGCCGGCGGCCACAAGCTGCACGTCCTCTTCCAGCCGCACCTGTTTTCCCGGACCCGGGAATTCGCCGAAGAGTTCGCCGCAGCGCTCAACACCGCCGACACGGCACTGGTCCTGGACATCTATCCCGCCCGCGAAGATCCGATTCCGGGCGTCAGCAGCCAGCTGATCGCGGCGCACCTTGGCGCCGGCGGCCGGCTCGTCGGACCGGGCGACGAGGCTGTGCAGTCCCTTGTCTCCGCCGCCGCGGCGGGGGACATCGTGCTCACCGTCGGAGCCGGCGACGTGACCGCCTACGGGCCGATGATCGTCGCGGCCCTGGGTGACGGTGCTCCCGATGCCTAGCACCCGCCGGCCCAGCTACAAGGGGGGTGCACGCCGCCCGCCCGCCACGCGAGGGGAGTCGGGGTCACCCGACGTTATTTCAGCCTCCAAGGACAGCCCGGCAACTGGCGCCGCATCCGCCGCGGCGGCCCCGCCGGCTCCGGATAATGTGCTGACCTTCCCGGAACCCAAAGCCAAACGCCGCAGGCGGATCGTGCAGGGCACCATCGCAGCCCTGGCGGTGCTGGTCGCGGGAATCCTCGCCGCTGCCGTCTACTCGCCGGTCCTCGCGGTGCAGACCGTCTCCGTGGAGGGCACCAAGCTGCTGACCCCTGACCAGGTCCAGGCAGCCCTGGCGCCGCTGCAGGGCAAGCCGCTGCCACAGATCAGCGACGACGACGTGACAGCCCTCCTGCAGCCGCTGGTCCAGGTCAAGAAAGTCACCACCCAGGCCCACCCGCCGTCGACGCTGCAGGTCAAGGTGACCGAACGTGTGCCGGTGGCTTTGGTCAGGCAGGGTGAGGCGCACCAGCTGGTCGACGTCGACGGTGTGAAGCTCAGCGACACGGCCGACCCGGAGTCGATTCCGCTGCCGGTCATCGACGGCGGAGGCGGCACCCTGCCCAAGGACCTGTTCCATGCGATCACCGAAGTCCTGGGTGCGTTGCCGGCCGACGTGCTCGCCCGGCTCTCGAATGCCTCGGCGAAGTCGGTGGACGCCGTGGAGCTCAAGCTTGTCGACGGACAGACGATTGTCTGGGGCAACGCGGGGGAGAAGGAGCTCAAGGCAAAGGTCCTTGAAGCCCTGCTCAAGGCGCCCGCGGACCCGAAAAATCCGGTGCGGATTTACGATGTCAGTGTGCCTCGGCACCCGGTCACCCGATAGCCGCCGATCACTTCGCCGGGAAGCTATTTCACGGTAATACCGCGACACGCGGCGCCGGTTATTGAATGTCCCCGGCATAGGAAATAGCGTCACAACAAGAGTTACTTGACATAACTATAACCCTCAACTCGAAGGTTAAGGTTCAAAGCTTCAAGCTCGACTCCATCAGTTTTCGCAATAGAAGCAACAGAACACGAACAAGGGACACGTAACGTGGCAGCTCCGCAGAATTACTTGGCCGTCATCAAGGTCGTCGGCATCGGCGGCGGTGGCGTGAACGCAGTCAACCGCATGATCGAGGTCGGTCTTCGCGGCGTCGAATTCATCGCCGTCAACACCGATGCGCAGGCATTGTTGATGAGCGATGCAGACGTCAAGCTCGACATCGGGCGTGAGTTGACGCGCGGCCTGGGAGCCGGTGCGAACCCGGAGGTCGGCCGGCAGGCTGCAGAGGACCACGCCGAGGAGATCGAAGAGGTCATCCGTGGCGCTGACATGGTCTTCGTCACCGCCGGCGAAGGCGGCGGCACCGGCACCGGCGGCGCGCCCGTCGTCGCCCGCATCGCCCGCTCGCTCGGCGCGCTGACCATCGGCGTTGTCACCCGACCCTTCACCTTCGAAGGCCGCCGCCGCGCCGGCTCCGCCGAAGCCGGCATCGACGCCCTCCGCGACGAAGTCGACACCCTGATCGTCATCCCGAACGACCGCCTGCTCTCCATCAGCGACCGCAACGTTTCCGTGCTTGACGCGTTCCGTTCCGCCGACCAGGTCCTGCTGTCCGGTGTCCAGGGCATCACTGACCTGATCACCACCCCGGGCCTGATCAACCTCGACTTCGCCGACGTCAAGTCCGTCATGCAGGGCGCAGGTTCCGCGCTGATGGGCATTGGCTCGGCACGCGGCGAAGACCGCGCCGTCAAGGCTGCGGAACTCGCCATCGCCTCCCCGCTGCTTGAAGCATCGATCGACGGAGCCCACGGCGTCCTGCTGTCCATCCAGGGTGGCTCGGACCTCGGACTCTTCGAAATCAATGAGGCTGCCCGCCTGGTCCAGGAAGTCGCCCACCCCGAGGCCAACATCATCTTCGGTGCGGTCATCGATGATGCCCTCGGCGACGAGGCCCGCGTGACGGTCATCGCGGCCGGCTTCGACGACGTCAAGGCCACCTCGCCGTCCATGGACCAGTCCCTGCCGCAGTCGGCGCCGCAGCGTCCGGCGGCGCCGGCAGCGGCCCCCGCCCCGGTCCAGGCTCCGTCCTCGGCCCAGGTCCAGCCGCTGCACGCCACGGTCGGCGCCTCCGGTTACGGCGGCTGGGGCCAGCAGCGGCCCTCCGCAGTCCCGGCGGACTCCGGCTTCGACGTCGACCTGCCCTCCGTCGTGGAGCCGGACCTGTCCGGCCGCCACACGGACGACCTGGATGTCCCTGACTTCCTCAAGTAGATCCTGAAGCACCATGGCACTGCCGGATGGCAGTGCCATGGTGCTTTCTCGTAGGATCGAAGTTCTGCAAACAAGTTTGGCGACGATTTGGGGTTTTGAGTGTTTTCGTGGCGGGCGGAAGTCCGGCCCGGCGTGTGGGTGGCTTTCACCGACGCTGCCGCCGGCAACCTGGCTCTGCACGTCGGCGATGATCCGTCCGGGGTCGCGCGCCGGCGCCGGGCCATCGAAGCGGCGGTGGGCCTCGACGGCCTTCACTTCCGGTATATGAACCAGGTCCACGGCAACGACGTCGCCGGCATCGGCGCCGCCTCCGCTGCCGGATCCGGCTCTGGTGTCCGGACTGCCGACGCCCCGACTGCCGACGCCCCGACGGCCGATGCCATGGTGTCCTTGGGTGAGCCCCTGGCCGTGATGGTGGCCGACTGTGTGCCGGTCGTCCTGGTGGGGGACAGGACCGGCGGGGAAACCCCCGTCCTCGCGGTGGTCCACGCCGGACGCCCCGGCGTCGCGTCCGGCGTCGTCCCGGCGGCGGTGCTGCGCATGCGCGAACTGGGCGCGGCGGAGATCACCGCCTGGATCGGCCCGTCCGTCTGCGGGCGCTGCTACGAGGTCCCCGAAGACATGCGCGAGCAGGTGGCGGCCCGGGTGCCCGCCGCCCGGTGCACCACCTCCCGCGGCACCCCGGGCCTGGACCTGCCGGCCGCCGTCCGCAGCCAGCTGCAGGACGCCGGCGTCAGGGTTGAGTATTCCGGGGGCTGCACCCTGGAAGACGACACGCTGTTCTCCTACCGCCGTGATCCGAACACCGGACGATTCGCGGGACTCGTCTGGACCGACGCCGGGGCGCCGGCGGGGACCCCCAGGGCGAATGAGCAGATGAGTTGATGAACGCATGACTGAACACGGGCCCGCGCGCGGGCAGCACGATCCCCGGCTGGAACAGCTCCGCGAGCGGCTCGCCGCCGTCCGGCAGCGCATCGACAGCGCCGTCGCGGCGGCCGGCCGGCAGGAGCAGCCGCCCCAACTGATCGTGGTCACCAAGTTCCACCCCGCCGACGACGTCCGGCGGCTCGCCGCGCTCGGCATCACGGACGTGGGCGAGAACCGGGACCAGGAAGCCGCGGAGAAAGCCGCTGCACTGGGCGGGCTGCAGCTCCGCTGGCACTTCATCGGCCAGCTCCAGAGCAACAAAGCCAAATCCGTCGTCAAATACGCCCACGCCGTGCACTCCGTCGACCGGCCGCAACTGGCCGGCGCCCTGGCCAAGGCCATGGCCGCCGAACAGGAACGCACCGGACGGGCGCCGCTGGACTGCTATATCCAGGTCAGCCTCGACGACGACGACGCCGGCGGCCACCGCGGCGGTGCCCTCTCGGCAGACGTGCCGGCGCTGGCGGAGCAATTGGCCGGCGCGCAGGGACTTCATCTGGCCGGCGTCATGGCGGTCGCGCCCTTCGGTGCGGATCCGGTCCCGGCCTTCGAAAAGCTGGCGGAGCTTTCCGTCCGGCTGGCCGCTGTCCATCCCGGGGCCACGGGCATTTCTGCGGGCATGAGCCAGGACCTGGAACAGGCCGTCCGTTTCGGGGCGACACACCTGCGCGTTGGCTCCGATATTCTCGGTCCGCGTCCGGCGTTGCGGTAGGTTCAACGTATTGGAAGGTAATGGCGGGGATTCCAAGGCTGCTTAGTCACTGATCGGCCCGCCGACGGACACTATTAGGAGTCGACCATGGCCGGCGCTCTGCGCAAGACAATGATCTATCTTGGGCTCGCCGATGGCGACGAACACTATGAGTCCGAGCACCAAACATCGCACAAGGATGAGGACAATTCCATGGAGCATGACCGCGAGGAACGCCGTGCACCGGCGCCTGTCCGCGAGGTCCCCAGGGAAGAGCCCTACGCCGCTGAAGAGGAATATCGCGCACCTGTGACACCCATCAAGCGAGCGGCATCGAGCCGTGAAGAGCACACCGGACTCCGCCAGATCACCACGATCCACCCGCGGTCCTACAACGACGCGAAACTCATCGGTGAAAGCTTCAGGGACGGCATCCCCGTCATCATGAACGTCACGGACATGGGAGAAGCGGATGCGAAGCGACTCGTCGACTTCTCCGCCGGGCTGGTCTTTGGCCTGCGCGGCAGCATCGAGCGCGTCACCAATAAGGTTTTCCTGCTGTCGCCGTCGTACGTTGAAGTCATCGGCGATGACAAGAAGGTCAGTGAGACACAGGCAAGCTTCTTCAACCAGAGCTAGCCCAGGATTCTTCCCACGGATGCCAGGCAAGGACACCTTGCCTGGCATCCGTGCTGAATTATCCGTGTTGAAATAGAGGCGTAACTATCACGAGGACACTGCGGTATCCGGAATGAACATGGAGATATGAGTTAACTCATGGGAATTGTTTTCGGACTTGTCTATATCGCCCTGCTGTTGTTCTTTGTTGCCCTCATCATCCGACTGATCTTTGACTGGGTGCAGATGTTTGCGCGAAGCTGGCGGCCCCGCGGCGCGGCCCTCGTCACCGCACACGCTGTGTATTCGGTCACAGACAAGCCCCTCAAACTGCTCCGGCGGCTCATCCCGCCGCTGCGGCTGGGGGGAATCTCCCTGGACCTCGGCTTCCTGCTGCTGTTCGTGGCAGTCACCATTGCCATGGCGGTTGCCAAGTTCCTGGTGTTCTCCCAGCCGATCGTGGCGTAGCCGGGCGGCGGGCCTCGTCCGGGGCCCACAACAGATAGAAACTCCGGTTTGACACTGCGGTGTTGAATTAGAGGAACCAGACCATATTTAGGTACCGTAGTTTGACGGCCGGAAGGCCTACTGACTAACTAGACCAACGAGGTGACCAGATGGCTTTGACGCCAGAAGACGTTGTCAACAAGCGCTTTCAGCCGACCAAGTTCCGCGAAGGCTACGACCAGGATGAAGTTGATGACTTCCTGGACGAAATCGTCGTCGAACTGCGACGCCTGAACCAGGAGAACGACGAGCTGCGCAAGAAGCTCGCCGAACTGGGCGCCGGCACGCCTGCCAGCTCCGCCGCCGCGGCTCCCGTCGTGGAAAAGGTTCCGGCACCCGTCAAGGCCGAGAAGGAAGACCACGCCAAGGCAGAAGCCGAGGCCAAGGCCGCTGAAGCCGCCAAGGCTGCTGACGCTGCCAAGAAGAAGGAAGCCGAGCAGGCAGCCGCCCCGGCACGCACCGCGGTCACCCCGGCCTCCGAATCCGCTGCCGGCCTGCTGGCCATGGCGCAGCAGATGCACGACAAGCACGTCGCCGACGGCGAGCAGCAGCGCGACAAGATCATCGCCGAAGCGCAGATCGAGGCCAGCAGCCTCGTCAACGACGCCCAGGAGAAGTCCCGCAAGATCCTCGGCGCCCTCGAGCAGCAGCGCTCCGTCCTGGAGCGCAAGGTCGAGCAGCTCCGCGGCTTCGAGCGTGACTACCGTTCACGCCTGAAGGCTTACATCGAAGGCCAGCTGCGTGACCTGGACGCCCGCGGCTCCGTCGCGGCCCCTGAGGTCGAAGCCAGCAGCTAGGGCGGAAAACCAAGTATTCTGAAAGCCGGTGGCTGAGGATTCCTCTGCCGCCGGCTTTTGGCATTAACCCCCGGTTCCGCCGGCGGCCGTGACCAAGCACCCAGCTCCCAGTCCCCGCACTGGCCCGCGAACGAAAGCCTTATGACTGACGCACCATCACCCGACGCCACGCAGCCAGCAGAGCCGGCCCTTGAAGGCCCCACCAAGCCGCGCCCGCGGCGGGCCCTGCTGCTCTCCGTCTTCTTTGGCCTGGCGGTGTTCGCCTACGTCTTCGACCAGCTGACCAAGCTGTGGGTCACCGCCAACATGACCGAGGGGGAGAGGATCCCAGTGCTGCCCCCGCTGCTGCACTGGTACTACATCCGGAACTCCGGCGCAGCCTTCTCCATCGGCGAGAACGTCACCTGGGTATTCACCATCATCATGACCGCGGTCTCCATCGCCATCCTGCTGCAGCTTCGCAAATTGGGGTCGATCTGGTGGGCCCTCGCGCTCGGGCTGCTGCTCGGCGGCGCGCTTGGCAACCTCACCGACCGGCTGTTCCGCGAGCCCTCCTTCGCCATGGGCCACGTCGTAGACTTCATCCAGCTTCCCAACTTTGCGATCTTCAACATCGCCGACTCGGCCGTCGTGTCCTCCGTGGTGATCATCTGCCTGCTGACGCTGCGCGGGATCTCCCTGGACGGCTCCCGCCTGACGAAGGACACAGTGAAACATGACTCCTGAGCACACGGTGCCGGAACACAACCCGCCCGAGGACCTGACACCGGAAGACCTGGCACCGGCCGGCGCGCAGCCGGAGGACATCCTGCCGGAAGACGTTGACGACGTCGACGCCGGAGGCGGGGCCACGGCTGCGGCCGCCCACCGGTTTGTGGTCCCGGATGAACTCGCGGGAAGCCGGGTGGATGCCGGGCTGGCGAAACTCATGGACATCTCCCGCTCACAGGCCGCCACGCTGATCGCCGAGGGCAACGTCATCAGCAAGGACAAAGCGGTTGGAAAGTCGCTCAAGCTCGCCCCCGGCGCCGTGCTCGACGTCACCGTCCCGGCACGCCGGGATCCCCTGGAAATTGTGGAGGAAGTAGTGGAAGGCCTGAACATCCTGCTGGACGATGACGAGTTCGTCGTCATCGACAAGCCGGTCGGCGTGGCCGCGCATCCCTCACCCGGCTGGGTGGGGCCCACCGTCGTCGGCGGTCTCGCGGGACTCGGCTACCGGATCTCCACGTCCGGCTCCCCGGAACGCGCGGGCATCGTGCACCGGCTCGACGTCGGGACGTCCGGGGTGATGGTGGTCGCCAAAACGGAAGAGGCGTACACCGCGCTCAAGCGTGCCTTTAAGGAGCGCACCGTGGACAAGGTCTACCACGCCGTGGTCCAGGGTCTTCCCGATCCGCTGGCCGGCACCATTGACGCGCCGATCGGCCGCCACCCGGGCCACGACTGGCGTTTCGCCGTCATCGAGGACGGCCGCGACTCCATCACGCACTACGAGGTCCTGGAGGCGTTCGGGAAGGCCTCGCTCGTGGAAGTCCACCTGGAGACCGGCCGCACGCACCAGATCCGCGTCCACTTCTCCGCGCTGCGCCACCCCTGCGCCGGCGACCTGACCTACGGAGCGGACCCCCGGCTCGCCGCCACGCTGGGACTCACCCGGCAGTGGCTGCACGCCCGGCAGCTGGGCTTCGACCACCCCCGGACGGGGGAGCGGGTCACGGTCACCAGCGAGTACCCGCAGGACCTGCGGTACGCCCTGGAGGTCCTGGAGTCCGGACAGGCCTGAGGTGCCTGCTGCGCCGCCCGGTTTCGAGCTGTCCAATCGGGCGGCGGCCGGAGTGCCGCGCCGAAACGTCTGTGCGCGGCACTAGAATGATTCGGTGACTTCCAGCAACAACTCGTTCGTCCATCTCCACAACCACACCGAGTACTCCATGTTGGACGGTGCCGCCCGGCTGGGGGAGCTGTTCGACGAAACCGAGCGGCTGGGCATGCCCGCCCTGGCCACCACGGACCACGGCTACCTCTTCGGTGCCTTCGACTTCTGGAAACGTGCCACCGACAAGGGCATCAAGCCGATCATCGGCGTAGAAGCCTACGTCACCCCCGGGACCGCGCGCACGGACAAGACGCGCGTCCGCTGGGGCGAGGAGAACCAGCGCAAGGACGACATCTCCGGCGGCGGCTCCTACACGCACATGACGCTGCTCAGCTACAACAACAAGGGCATGCGGAACTTGTTCCGTGCCTCTTCGATCGCCTCCCTGGACTCGGTCTTCGGCAAATGGCCCCGGCTGGACCGTGAGCTGCTGAACACCTACTCCGACGGCTTGATTGCCACCACCGGCTGCCCGTCCGGTGAGGTCCAGACGAGGCTCCGGCTGGGACAGTACCGGGAAGCTGTCGAGGCTGCCGCGGAGTTCCGCGACATTTTCGGCGCCGAAAACTACTTCTGCGAACTCATGGACCACGGCCTGGACATCGAGCGGCGCGTCACGGGGGACCTGCTGCGTCTGGCCAAGGAACTGAACCTTCCGCTGGTGGCCACCAACGACCTGCATTACACGCACGAGCACGACGCCAAGGCGCACGAGGCCCTGCTGGCCATCCAGTCAGGGTCCACCCTGCTGGAGCCGACGTACGACAACGGCGGCTCGCGCTTTGCCTTCTCGGGCAGCGGGTACTACCTGAAGTCCCCGCAGGAAATGCGGGAGCTGTTCCGCGACCACCCGGAGGCGTGCGACAACACGCTCCTGATCGCCGAGCGCTGCGAAGTCTCCTTCAACACCGGCGCCAACTACATGCCCCGCTTCCCCTGCCCCGAGGGGGAGGACGAAACATCCTGGCTGGTTAAGGAAGTCGACAAGGGACTGCACTACCGCTACCCCCAGGGCATCCCGGACAAGGTGCGCACCCAGGCCGACTACGAACTCGGCGTCATCACGTCCATGGGGTTCCCGGGCTACTTCCTCGTCGTCGCCGACTTCATCAACTGGGCCAAGAACAACGGCATCCGGGTGGGTCCCGGCCGCGGCTCCGGCGCCGGGTCCATGGTGGCCTACGCCATGCGCATCACCGACCTCGATCCGCTGCACCACGGCCTGATCTTCGAGCGCTTCCTCAACCCGGACCGCGTCTCCATGCCTGACTTCGACGTCGACTTCGATGACCGGCGCCGGTCCGAGGTGATCGACTACGTCACGCGCAAATACGGCGACGAACGTGTCGCGATGATTGTCACCTACGGCACCATCAAGACCAAGCAGGCGCTCAAGGACTCCTCCCGCGTGCTCGGCTACCCGTTCAGCATGGGAGAACAGCTCACCAAGGCCCTCCCGCCGGCCGTGATGGCCAAGGACATTCCGCTGGCGGACATCCAGAACAAGGACTCCAAACGCTATAGCGAGGCCGGCGACTTCCGGCAGCTGATCGCCACGGACCCGGAGGCCGCCAAGGTCTTCGAGACGGCGCTTGGCATCGAGGGCCTGAAACGCCAGTGGGGTGTCCACGCGGCCGGCGTCATCATGTCCTCGGACCCGATCATCGACGTCATCCCGATCATGCGCCGCTTCCAGGACGGCCAGGTCATCACCCAGTTCGACTACCCCACGTCCGAGGGCCTCGGCCTGATCAAGATGGACTTCCTGGGCCTGCGGAACCTCACGATCATTTCCGACGCCCTGGAAAACATCAAGATGAACCGCGGCGAGGACCTGGACCTGGAATCGCTGGCCCTCGACGACGCGGCCTCCTACGAGCTGCTGGCCCGGGGCGACACCCTGGGCGTGTTCCAGCTCGACGGCGGACCGATGCGCTCCCTGCTCAAGCTCATGAAGCCTGACAACTTCGAAGACATCTCCGCCGTGCTGGCCCTTTACCGGCCCGGCCCCATGGGCGCCAACGCGCATACCGACTATGCCCTGCGCAAGAACGGGATCCAGGAGGTCATCCCGATCCACCCGGAGCTGGAGGAGCCGCTCTCCGAGATCCTCGGTGGCACGTACGGCCTGATCGTGTACCAGGAGCAGGTTATGGCCGTCGCGCAGAAGCTCGCCGGGTACACCCTGGGCCAGGCCGACATCCTGCGCCGCGCCATGGGCAAGAAGAAGAAATCCGAGCTGGACAAGCAGTTCGCCGGGTTCTCCCAGGGCATGCAGGACAACGGTTATTCGATGGCCGCGGTCAAGACCCTCTGGGACATCCTGCTGCCGTTCTCCGACTACGCCTTCAACAAGGCGCACTCGGCCGCGTACGGCGTGATCTCCTACTGGACTGCCTACCTCAAGGCCCACTACGCACCCGAGTACATGGCCGCCCTGCTCACCAGCGTCGGGGACGACAAGGACAAGTCCGCGATCTACCTCAACGAATGCCGGCGCATGGGCATCACGGTGCTGCCGCCGGACGTCAACGAGTCCGCACTGAACTTCACGCCGGTCGGCACCGACATCCGCTTCGGCATGGGCGCGATCCGCAACGTCGGCGTCAACGTCGTCGAAGCCATGGTGGCCGCCCGGGACAAGGAAGGCGCCTACACGTCGTTCAAGGACTACCTCGTGAAGGTCCCGGCCGTGGTGTGCAACAAGCGCACGATTGAATCCCTGATCAAAGCCGGCGCCTTCGACTCCCTCGGCCACCACCGGCGCGCCCTGGCAATGATCCATGAAGAAGCGATCGACTCCGTCATCACGCTCAAGCGCAACGAGGCGATCGGCCAGTTCGACCTCTTCGCCGGCTTCGACGAGGCCGAATCCGAGGCCTCGCTGAGCATCGAAATCCCGGACCTTCCCGAATGGGAGAAGAAGGACAAGCTCTCCTTTGAACGGGACATGCTCGGCCTGTACGTCTCCGACCACCCGCTGCAGGGGCTCGAAGGGGTCCTGAGCCAGCACGCCGACCAGTCCATCACCACGCTCATCGCCGAGGACGGTCCGCACGACGGCGCCATCGTCACCATCGCCGGCATGATCACCTCACTGAGCCGGCGGATCGCGAAAGCCAGCGGCAACGCCTACGCCCGCGCCGAGATCGAGGACCTGGGCGGTTCCGTCGAGGTCATGTTCTTCGGCCAGGTCTACGGCCCGATCGCCTCCGTGCTGGCCGAAGACCTGATTGTGGTGGTCAAGGGACGGCTACAGCGCCGAGATGACGGCGCCGTCGCGCTCAACTGCATGGAACTGTCCGTCCCGGACCTCAGCGAAGGACTCAACGGCCCGCTGGTGATCACCATGCAGACCCACAAGGCCACGGAAGCCGTCGTGACCGAACTCGGGGACGTACTGCGCACGCACCGCGGCAAATCCGAGGTCCGGCTGCACCTGCAGGGCGACTCCCGCGTGGAAATCATGGGCCTGCCCGTGCATCTGCGGGTGAACCCCAGCCCGTCACTGTTCGGGGACCTGAAGGTGCTGCTCGGCCCGACCTGCCTGGACAGCTAGACGTGCCGGACCGGGCGGATTCGCGGCAGGCCGCGGTGCGCACGGCGGTGATCTCGGGGGCGGGCCGCGGATTCGGCGCAGCCCTGTGCAGCACTTTGCTGGCGGACGGCTGGACGGTCTACGGCATCGTCCGGCCGGGGTCGCCGGAGCTCGACGGCGCGACCGCACGCCGCCTTGAGTGGGACATATCCAGCCAAGCGGCCAGCGGGCTGTCCGCCCGTTCGGGACAAGGCCCCCGCTTCCTGGAACTGGGTTCCCGCAGGGACCTGCCCTGGTAGCCGGTCAGATCTCGTAGTCGAGCGGCGCGGGCTGGCCGTAGGCGCCGGAGTGGTAGAGCAGGGGAGCACCGTCGGCGCCCACCTCACCTTCCACGACCTCGACCACCACCACGGCGTTGTTCTCGAAAGAGAGCCGCATCTGGACCTTGCCGATCAGCCAGCCCGCCACGTCATTGAGGATCGGCACGTCATGGGGCCCGAGCGCCCAGTGATCGCCCTCGAAGCGGTTGCTGGTCCGGGCAAAGCGGTCAGCCAGCGCCTGGTTCTCCAGCCCCAGCATATGAACGCCGATGTAGGTCGTGTTGGCCACGGCCGGCCAGGAGCTGGACGTGCGGGCCATGTTGAAGGTGAACCGTGGCGGCTTCGCCGACAGCGAGGCCACGGAGGTAGCCGTGAAGCCGAAGGGGACGCCATTGAGGTTGGCGGTGATGATGGCCACCCCGGCCGCATGCCGGCGGAACATTTCCTTGAAGGTTCCTTCGAAGGCTTGGTCCTCTGTGGCCACTGCGATCCAACTCCCTGCTGCACATGTGTGATGTTCCTACCCTGCCAGCGTATTGCGCCTGCGAACGGCCGCGGTACTTGTTTACCCGGCGGCGTCATGTGCAAGGCCATCAGGGGCGCGCGGTGTCATGTGCCCTGCCGGCGGAAAGCTTGTTAAGGTTTGTTGCATGACACAGCCCGCAGTGCACGGCCAGCTCCCGCAGGATGCCCCGCAGGACACGCCCCGGTTTCCCCGCCCGGGTTCCGAGCCGGACGCCGCCGCCGGCCGGCCGGTCCACGAGGCAGGCATCCGTGCCGCGACATGGCGCAAGGCCGCCGTCATCGCCGCCGCCGGCGTTCCCGTGGGGGTGCTCTGGTGGCTTCTGGCGCCCTCCGGGCTGAACCTGCTCTCCGGTGATCCGGAGCTGCGCAGCGGCGGCAACACGGAAGGGTGGCTGCCGCGGGACCTGGTCCTGGCCGGCCTGTTCCTGCTCGCCGGCTGCATCTCGGGCGCGGTTGCCTCCGGCAGTAAGCACCACGCGCCGTCCGGCCGGGACGTTCTCCTCGCCGTGGGTGCCGGAGCAGTGGGCGCACTCGCGGCCTGGGGGACCGGCGTCCTGTGTGGCCTCTGGTGGGGAACACCGGAGGACACCTCGGCCAGCGCCAGTGTCGCCTTCTCCCTGCGGTCCTTCGCCGTCCTGGCAATCTGGCCGGCAGCGGCCGCACTGACCATCTTCCTGAACACCGTCTTCACCACGCCGACGCCGAAATCCGGGTCCGGGGCCTGACCGCGGGGCAGCAGAGCAGCTCCCCGACGTAACCGTCCGAAGTAACAGGCGCGGGACTCGCAGGAGCTGGCCGTAAAATGAACGGGTGACCCCTTCAGCTGACAGCTCCGTGCCCGCCGTTACTGCGCCCCCGGCTCCCACCGGCCTCAACTTCCACACCGTCGACCTGCGCGGTCGGCGGCTGACCCTCGCCGGCCTCCGCGCCGCGGTGCCCCGGGCGCAGGCCGGCACCATGGCTGATGCCGAACACAAGGTCCTGGACATCATCGACGCCGTCCGCACCCGGGGCTTCGAGGCGCTCAGCGAGCTCGCCCGGACCTTCGACGGCGTTGAGCAGTCGCACCCGCGGGTCCCCGCTGAAGCGCTGACGGCGGCCCTGGCCGGTCTCGATCCCGCCGTGCGGGCGGCACTGGAAGAGTCCATCAGGCGCGCACGGCTCTTTGCCGACGCCCAGCGCCCGGCGGACACCGACGTCGAACTCGGCGCAGGCGCGGTGGTCAGCCAGAACTGGGTCCCCGTGGCCCGCGTGGGCCTCTACGTCCCCGGCGGCCTGGCGGTCTACCCGTCCTCCGTGATCATGAACGTCGTCCCGGCCCTCGCCGCTGGCGTCGAATCCATCGCCCTGGCATCTCCGCCGCAGAAAGACTTCGGCGGGCTCCCGCACCCCACGATCCTTGCCGCAGCGTGCCTGCTCGGAATCGACGAGGTCTACGCGATCGGCGGCGCCCAGGCCATCGCGGCCTTCGCCTACGGCATCCCCGCCGCAGAGGACAAGGCCGGGCTCGACCCGGTGGACGTCGTCACCGGCCCGGGCAACGTCTTCGTCGCCACGGCGAAGCGCCTCGTCAAGGGCGTCGTCGGCATCGATTCCGAGGCCGGCACCACCGAGATCGCGATTCTGGCCGACGCCACGGCACAGCCGGTCCTGGTCGCGGCCGACCTGATCAGCCAGGCCGAGCACGATCCCAAGGCGGCGTCCGTGCTGATCACGGACTCCGAGGACCTCGCCGCCGCCGTCCGGGTGGAACTGGAGCGCCAGGCGGCAGCGACCAAGCACAGTGCGCGGGTCCGTGAGGCCCTCTCAGGCCCGCAGTCCGGCGTGGTCCTGGTGGACGACCTGGATCAGGGCATCGCGGCGTGCAATGCCTACGCCGCCGAACACCTGGAAATCATGACGGCGGACGCGGCAGGCGTGGCGGGCCGGATCCGCAGCGCCGGGGCGATCTTCGTGGGGGACTACAGCCCCGTCAGCCTGGGCGACTACTGCGCCGGTTCCAACCACGTGCTGCCGACCAGCGGCACCGCAGCGTTCTCGTCGGGGCTGAACGTGACCACATTCCTGCGCGCCATCCAGGTGGTCAACTACACCCGCGCCGCCCTGGCCGAGGTCAGCGGGCACATCGTGAGCCTGTCCGGGGCGGAGGATCTGCCGGCGCACGGCGAGGCGGTCACCGCCCGGTTCCCGCAGGGCGCCTGACCACAACATGTAGTAATTACAGGCTTGTTATTCAGCTACATCTAGTCGTAAACTGATGGCGGAGCCAACCGCTCCGGCGAATCTCGGGTGGCCGTCTTCGGGCGACCTCCAGTGGGCCATCCGCGTGCGACAGGGGAGGAAACGTCATGTATTGCCCGTTTTGCCGTAACCCTGATTCGCGGGTGGTGGACAGTCGGATCGCCGACGACGGTTCAGCCATCCGGCGCCGCCGGCAGTGCCCCGAGTGCGGCCGCCGCTTCACCACTGTCGAGACGACCAGCCTTACCGTGATCAAGCGGTCAGGGGTCGGCGAGCCGTTCAGCCGCAGCAAGGTCATCAACGGCGTCCGCAAGGCCTGCCAGGGCCGTCCTGTCACCGAGGACGACCTTGCGATGCTGGCCCAGGAAGTCGAAGAGGCCATCCGTGCCTCCGGCGCCGCCGAAATCGATGCTCACGAAGTCGGCCTCGCCATCCTCAACCCGCTCCAGCGGCTCGACGAGGTCGCCTACCTGCGCTTCGCAAGCGTCTACCAGGCCTTCGAATCCCTCGAGGACTTCGAAGCCGCCATCTCCCTGCTCCGCCATGAGGCCGAAACCAAGGGCCGCGGGGGCACCAGCCAGCGGAAAAGTCCGCTCTAGGGCTGTTCCAGGAGCGCCGGCTCAAAGACTCCGGTGGTGGCAGCGGAGGGGAAGCCGTGGCCACCACCGGCACCACATAAAAAAGAGCTATCACTCCGGGTCGTTCCCAGCGTTCAGAACGACCCGGAGTGATAGCTCTTTTGGCTACTTGGCCAGTTTGTGTTTCAGCGCGATCTCGAGGGCGGCGCCGACAATGCCGGCGTCGTTCTTCAGCTCGGCCGGAACGATGGGTGTGCGCAGCTGCAGCCGCGGCAGGTATTCGTCGGCGCGCTTCGAGATGCCGCCGCCGATGATGAACAGTTCGGGGGAGAAGAGGAACTCCACGTGGGACAGGTACCGCTGCAGCAGCACGCTGTACTCCTCCCAGCTCAGGCCGTCCCGCTCGCGGGCCACGGCGGAGGCCTTGCTTTCGGCGTCGAATCCGTCGATCTCCAGGTGTCCGAGCTCGGCGTTGGGGACGAGCTTGCCGTCGAAGATGAAGGCGGAACCGATGCCGGTGCCAAGTGTGATGACCAGTACGGTCCCTTCCACGAATTCACCGGCACCAAAGCGCGCCTCCGCCAGGCCTGCGGCGTCGGCGTCGTTGATGACTTCCACGGGGCGGCCCAGGCGGGCGGTCAGCAGGGCATCGATGTCCAATTCCAGCCAGGACTTGTCCACGTTGGCGGCGGAGTGGACCACACCGTGCTGGATGATGCCGGGGAAGGTCACGCCCACGGGAGAGTCGGGGGCCGGAGCGTCGGGCCGGGCGGACAGTGCGGCGACAACCTGGGCCACAACCTCGGCCACGGACTTGGGCGTGGAAGGCTGCGGGGTGGGGATGCGCAGGCGGTCACCGACCAGCTTGCCCTTCTTCAGGTCCACGATCCCGCCCTTGATCCCGGTGCCACCGATGTCGATGCCGATCAGCGGGGCGTTCTTCTTCGACTTCTCGTCCTTCTTGGCCAATGTGGTTCCGTTCGTGGCAGGGGGCGGGGCTAGGAGGGTGCGGCCCAGGGCCGGCGGGCGAAGACCGGAATCTTCTGGTGGAGCGGGAATCAGGGGAGCGTCAGGACTTCGGCGCCGGATTCCGTGACAAGCAGGGTGTGCTCGAACTGTGCGGTGCGTTTGCGGTCGCGGGTCACGACGGTCCAGTCATCGGCCCACATGTCCCAGTCCACGGTGCCGAGCGTCAGCATGGGTTCGATCGTGAAGACCATCCCGGCTTCCATGACGGTGTTGTAGGCGGGGGCAGCGTCGTAGTGGGGAATGATCAGGCCGGTGTGGAAGGCCTCGCCCACGCCGTGGCCGGTGAAGTCGCGGACCACACCGTAGCCGAAGCGCTTGGCGAAGGACTCAATGGTCCGGCCGATCACGTTGATCTCACGGCCCGGGGCCACGGCACGGATGGCACGGTTCAGGGACTCCTGCGTGCGCTCGACGAGGAGCCGGGATTCCTCGTCGACGTCTCCGGCGAGGAAGGTGTAGTTGGTGTCGCCGTGCACGCCGCCGATGAAGGCCGTGATGTCGATATTGACGATGTCCCCGTCCCGGACCACGGTGTTGTCCGGGATGCCGTGGCAGATGACTTCGTTCAGCGACGAGCACAGGGATTTGGGAAAGCCGCGGTAGCCGAGGGTGGACGGATACGCGTTGTGGTCGAGCAGGAACTCGTGGCCCACGCGGTCCAGCTGGTCCGTCGTGACGCCGGGCTGGATGTGCTTCCCGACCTCCACGATCGCCTGGGCGGCGATCCGTGAGGCGATGCGGATCTTCTCGATGGTCTCCGCCGACTTGACCTCGGAGCCGGTGAACTTGGCCGGCGCGGGTTTGCCCACGTATTCAGGGCGCGGGATCGACGCCGGAACGGGAAGCTGCGGACTGACGGCTCCCGGGACCAGGGTGCCGATGGGTGCAGTCGAGGCTAGAGAAGGCATACATTGATCATATAAGGCGCGGCCGGAGGCAGATAAACGACGGCCAACAAATATCAGCTGAGGAGCATCGATGCCGGAGTACTGGTACAACGTCAACACGCACGAGGTTGAAGAGGACGCCATGTCCGATTGGAGCCAGCTGATTGGCCCGTACAAGACGCGGGAAGAAGCTGAACACGCCCTCGAGAAGGTCAAGGCCCGCAACGAATCCTGGGAAAAGGGCGACGAGGACGACTAGCTGGTAGACCGAACGCTGAAGAGCGGGAGCAGCACCGGGAGCTAACGCCGCTCCGGGGACTGGTTTTTCTCACCCGGCGCGGATGAGTGACCGCCGGTTGCGGCGGGCCATACTGGGAAAATGCCGACGAGCGATTCCCGCACCCGCGGCGTCCGCGTCACCGATCTGGCCAGGCTGGCCGCTGCCTGGGCTGCCTCGACGGCAGCCCTGATCGTCACCGGTGCGCTGCTGCCGGGGTTCTCTGCCTCCAGTTGGTGGGACTACGCCGCCGTGGCAGCAGTGGCCGGCGTCGTCGGTCTGGTCCTCCGCCCCGCGCTGGTGGAAATCTCGGCCAGGGTGGGCTGGCTGGCGGTGCGTCTTGCGGCTGTGGTCGGTCAAGCCCTGATCATGTATGTCGCCATTCGTCTGGTGCCCGGCATCGAGTCGACGGCGTGGACCGCCCTCGCTGCGACCTGGATCAGTGCCGTCGTGGCGACCCTCATCTCGTGGGCCACCACGGCCGGTTCTGATGACGGCCTGATCACCTCCCTGGCCGGCAGGGCACGCCGGCAGGGCGCGGTGACCGACCCGGAGGTTGACGGCGTCCTGTTCGTGCAGCTCGACGGTGTCCCGTTCCCGGTGCTGCAGTGGGCGGTCCAGTCCGGGGCGGTTCCGTATATCCGGCGCTGGCTGTCCTCGGGCGACTATACGTGCCGGGAGTGGACTCCCCAACTGCCCTGCACCACCCCAGCCAGCCAGCTGGGCATTCTGCACGGCACAGTTGACGGGATCCCCGCCTTCCGGTGGTACGACCGGGAGCTCAAACGGGTCCTGGTCGCTAACCGCCCGGCGGACGCCCGGGTGATTGAGGAAAGGCACAGCACCGGCCAAGGCCTGCTCTACGACGACGGGGTCTCCATTTCGAACCTGTTCACCGGTGACGCGCCCCGCTCGCTCCTGACGATGAGCCGGGTCGAGGTCCGGCGCGGCTCCACTCAGACACGCCGGGCGTTCGCCTGGTTTTTCACCTCACCGAACGGGTTCATGCGCAGCTTCACGCGGACCGTCGGGGAGGTCGTCAAGGAGCGGTGGCAGGCCCGCCGGCAGGTCAGGCGAGACTTCGACCCGCGGGTGTACCGGGACTGGACCTTCGCCGTGCTGCGGGCAGTGACCAACAGCCTCCTGCGTGACCTGAACACGGCCCTTGTCGCCGAGGAGCTGCGGCGTGGCACGAAGTGCATCTATGTCGACTACGTGGACTACGACGAGATCGCCCACCACGCAGGCGTTTTCCGGCCCGAATCTCTCGCCGCCCTTGATGGCCTGGACCGCACGCTGGGGTCCCTGACCCGGCTCGCCGGTTCCGCTCCCCGCCGTTACCGGCTGGTGGTGCTTTCGGACCACGGACAGTCCCAGGGCACTCCGTTCGCTGACCGGTACGGCCACACGCTCGGTGATCTGTGCGGCGAACTCATGCAGGAACACGTACAGACGGTGGACGCGTCCGTCGAAGGGCTGGGGCGCGCCGACTCCATTGCCGGTGACATCGCGGACGGGGGGATGACCGGGAAACTCGCCGCCCGCGCCAACGAGGGGCTGACCAAGGCACAGCAGACAACAGACCCCGGCGACGCCGCCGAGGAGCCGGTCGTCGTGCTGGGCTCGGGCAACCTGGGCCTGGTCTACCTGCGGGGCGACCGGCGCTGGACGCTCGAGGGGCTCGAGCGGGAGTGGCCGGCCCTGGTGTCCGGCCTGGCGGGCCATCCCGGCGTCGCGTTCGTCGCCGGGATCGACGACGACGGCCGCACGTGGGCGATCGGGAGCGGCGGGCGCCTGAACCTCACCAGCGGTGCGGGTGAAGGTACCGACCCGTTGGCGGGCTTCGGATCGCACGCGGCGCGGGTGCTCCGACGTGCGCTGATGGACCCCGCGGCGCCGGATCTCTACGTCAACAGCAGAGTCGATCCGGTGACCAACGACGTCGCAGCGTTCGAGGGCCTGGTCGGATCCCACGGGGGCCTCGGCGGCTGGCAGGACCGTGCGGTGCTCCTCGGTCCGGCCGATCTCATGGCCGGGTTGCCCGAGCGGATAGAGGGTGCCGATGAGCTCCACCGGGTGCTGGTGTCGATGCTTGAGGCCAGTGGCCAGCGCGCCGCGACGGTGTTCCCCCGTTGAGTGGCCGGAACTTTGCGGTACCTGTCACGCGGGAACGGTTCACGGCCCCCGGCTCTCACCCGGGCGGGGCCCATGACTGGCCGGGGGAGAGGACGACAGCCGTGCAGCCCGGAGCCTGCTCCGCCACGGCGTCAGCAAATCGGCGCCCGGGCTGCTCAAGCCAGCTCCGGGCAAAGCGTGTGACGAAGGGCGGATGCAGCGTTCCCCAGTGCACCGGCAGGGCGAACCGCGCCCCGCTCAGGGCGACGGCGCGGGCCGCGGTCTCGGGGGACAGGTGTCCTGCCGAGAGCCTTGGTCCCCACCCCCAGACCGGCACCAGGGCAACATCGATGCGGCCGCCCGCCATGCCGGAGAGCCCGGCCATCTCCGGAAACAACCCCGTGTCGCCCGCGATCCAGACGGTACCCGAGGGGCCGCGCACCAGCTGGCCGTGGGCGTCGTTGGGACGATGCGGCATCGGGCGGTGACGATGCTCCGCCGGCACCTGGCGAATCTCGACCCCGCGGCCCACCGCGGTCCAGCTCTCTCCCAGGGGGACTGCGTCCATCGGCGTCCGGCGGCGCAACCAGGCGACGTTCGCCGGGGCGCTCATCAGGACCGCCCCGGGCAGCATGCGGAGGGAGCGCAGCTCGGCGTGGTCGTGGTGCAGGTGGGAGAGGAGCACGACGTCCGGACGGCTCCACGACGCGGGGTCCGGCCGGGGTGCCAGGCGCCGCAGCAGCCCCGCATGGGGACGCAGCAGCGGATCGGTCAGGACCCGAACCCCATCGAGATCCAGGACCACCGAGGAGTGACCCAGCCAGGTGAGTTTCATGCCGCCGGCAGGTCGGAGCGCCCCGGGCGTTGCCCGGAAACCCGGCTCAGACCATGGCCTTTGCCTTGAGGGAGTCAAACTCGGTCTGGTTGATGGCGCCGGAGTCGAGCAGGGCCTTGGCGTCGGCGATTTGGCTGGCGGGGCTTGCCGACTTGCGCGCGACCTGCTGGATGTACTTCTGCTGGGCGGCCTGCTGGTCGGCGATCATGGCCATCTGACGGTCGGCCATGCTGCGGCCGCGGGCGATCAGGTAGATGATGGCGCCGATCCAGGGCAGGAAGACGAGCAGTATGGCCCAGCCGGCCTTACCCCAGCCGCTGAGGGTGCTGTCCCCGAACAGGTCAAACAGGCAGCGGAACCACACCATCAGGGCGGAGATCCAGATGAAGAACCAGAAGCTCCACAGCAGGATGTCCCAGAAGTCAGTCGTAATTGAGTCCATGGCTACTCCTCCACTAGTGTCCGCCGGCGTCTGGCCCGTCGCTTCGCCACGAATCCGTCCGGACGGCGGAACAATTGCTGGGACCCGGTGCAGGCCCTTAAAGGCCAGCGTGCCCGGACCAGCGGAACAGTGCATCGCCCGTGAAGGATGAGGTGGGACCGCGACTGCGCAGTGGCGGCCGTGGAGGCCAGCCGGCGGCGGCCGCCTAGAAGGAGTGTTCGGGGCCGGGGAACTGCCCTGAGCGCACGTCCTCGCCGTAGGCTGTTGCGGCGTCGCTGAGGGAGGTGCGCAGGTCCGCGTACTGCTTGACGAACTTGGCCATCCTGCCGGCGCGCAGGCCCGCCATGTCCTGCCACACCAGCACCTGGCCGGTGGTCGCGTTGCCGGCGCCGATGCCGACGGTGGGGACGTCGACGGCGGCGTCCACGGCAGCCGCCGTCGCCGCCGGAACCATTTCCATCAGGACACAGAAGGCACCAGCGTCGGCGAGAGCGACGGCGTCGTCGACCAGCCGCTGGGCGTCATCGCCGCGGCCCTGGACCCGGTAGCCGCCGAGGGCGTGCTCGCTCTGCGGAGTGAATCCGATATGCGCCATCACGGGGATGCCGGCCTGGACCATGGCCCGGACGGTCTCGGCATAGAACTTCCCGCCCTCGATCTTGACCGCGTGGGCCAGTCCTTCCTTGAGGAACCGGACGCCGGTGGCCACCGCCTGCTGGGCGGAAACCTCGTAGCTGCCAAAGGGAAGGTCCGCCACGACGAGGGCGCGCTTGGCCGAGCGGGTGACGGCGCGGCACAGGGGCAGCAGTTCGTCCACGGTGACGGGCAGGCTGGTTTCATTGCCGAAGACATTGTTGGACGCTGAGTCGCCCACCAGGAGGACCTCGATGCCGGCCTGGTCGAAGATTTCCGCCGTGTACTGGTCGTAGGCGGTCAGCATGGCGAAGCGCTCGCCGTTGAGCTTGGCCTGGCGCAGGTGGTGCGTGCGGATTTTCGCCACCGGTTTCCGGGCGCCAGGCTCCTGGCCCGCCGTGGAACCCGCGGCCGGGGCCGCGGACGCGCCCGCCGGGCCGTTGCCATAGGGGGCGGCTAGTTCTGCGGGCATGCTGGAATCGGGGCTGGTGCTTGTGGCCATGGCACGAGCGTAGTGCGATACCTCGCGTCCTAGCTACCGGGCTCCAGCCCGTGGGCGCGTGAATCACATCACACGGCAGCCGGCCGGACGCCCGGGGGAAGCCCTGGAGCGGCGAATTATGGCCTTCCGGTGTTAACGCTGTGTTACGCGGGGCAGCTGCGCCAGCAATCGGTGGCAATGATTAGTAAAGTGAACCGTGAGCAGCTGCGGGACCCATGCATGACGGGCCTGGGGCACGGACGAAAGAACCGGAAAGAGGCCAGTATGGACCGCCAGCAAGAGTTTGTCCTGCGGACGATCGAAGAGCGCGACGTGCGGTTTGTGCGGCTGTGGTTCACCGACGTCGTCGGATCGCTGAAGTCCGTGGCGCTGGCCCCGGCGGAAGTGGAAGGCGCGTTCGAGGAGGGCCTGGGCTTTGATGGCTCCTCCATCGAGGGCCTGGCCCGCGTTTTCGAGTCCGACATGCTGGCCCAGCCGGACCCCGCCACCTTCCAGATCCTGCCGTGGCGCGGCGAGACCGAAGCGACGTCCCGGATGTTCTGTGACATCCTGACGCCCGACGGCGAACCCTCCGCTGCTGATCCGCGCAACGTCCTCAAGCGCAATCTGGCCAAGGCCGCGGACATGGGCTTCACCTGCTACACCCACCCCGAGATCGAGTTCTACCTACTCAAGTCCCAGCAGCCGGGTCCGGACGGTGCGCCCGTCCCCGTGGATGAGGGCGGCTACTTCGACCACGTACCGGGCGGTGTGGCTCAGGACTTCCGCCGTACAGCCGTGACCATGCTGGAATCGGTCGGCATTTCCGTGGAGTTCAGCCACCACGAGGCCGGCCCCGGCCAGAACGAGATCGACCTGCGCTACGCGGATGCGCTGCAGACCGCGGACAACATCATGACGTTCCGCACGGTAATCAAGGAGGTCGCGCTCCAGCAGGGCACGTACGCCACCTTCATGCCGAAACCGTTCACGGCCCACCCGGGTTCCGGCATGCACACCCACTTCTCGCTCTTCGAGGGCGACACGAACGCGTTCTACGAGGCGGGAGCGGAGTTCCAGCTGTCCGAGACGGCCCGGCAGTTCATCGCCGGCATCCTCAAGCACGCCCCGGAGTTCACCGCGGTCACCAACCAGTTCGTGAACTCCTACAAGCGGCTCTGGGGCGGCGGAGAAGCACCCAGCTACCTCAGTTGGGGCCACAACAACCGCTCCGCCCTGGTCCGCGTCCCGCTCTACAAGCCCGGCAAGGGCCAGTCAGCGCGGATCGAATACCGCGGCATCGACTCGGCAGCCAATCCCTACCTCGCCTACGCCGTGCTGCTGGGCGCCGGCCTCAAAGGCATCGAGGAGGGCTACCAGCTTCCCGCCGCAGCCGAGGACGACATCTGGTCGCTGAGTTCGGCCGAACGCCGTGCGATGGGCCACGATCCGCTCCCGGCCAGCCTGCACGACGCCATCCGCTCGATGGAGGACTCCGAACTCATGCCGCAGATCCTGGGCGAGCAGGTGTTCGAGCACTTCCTGCGGAACAAGCGTGCCGAGTGGCAGGACTACCGTCTCCAGGTCACGCCCTACGAGCTGCAGCGCAACCTCGGCATCCTTTAGGCTTCCTAAGGTGAGCCTGGCACGACGCCTTATTGCCGCCGGTTTCAGCGATCTGGAAAACGGCGAACGGTGGCTGGCCGCCCCAGAGTTGGAGGGGTTGGACCAGGACATCCTCTTCTCCGGGCTGCAGCTGGCCGCGAACCCGGACACGGCGCTGCAGTCGCTGGTCCGGCTGATCGAAAAGCACCCGGACCTGCGGAAGCTGGCGGTCGCGGAACCGGAGCGCAGCGAACCCCTGTACCGGGTGCTGGGCGCCTCCGAGGCGCTGGGTGAGTTCCTGATCCGCCATCCCGAGCATCTGGAGGCCTTCGAGGTGACCGCCAGCCCGGAACCGCGGGCCGCGGACGCCGCGGAGCTGCGTGCCAGGTTGCTGCGCTCCGTGCATGCCGATCCGAAGTCCGCCCGCCCGGTCGCGGCGTTGACCGGGCAGGAAGGCTACGTGGCGCTCCGCACGGAGTACCGGCGCGGCCTTGTTGAGCTGGCCGTCAAGGACCTCTGCGCCGCGGATCCGCTGGATTTTATGCCCGCTGCCGGCGCCGAACTGGCGGATCTCGCCGGCGCGGCGATCGAGGCGGCCCTGGCAGTCTCGCGGGCCGAGGCCGCCGAGCACTTCAGCGCCACCGAGGTGGCCGACGTCGGGCTGGCCGTCATCGGCATGGGCAAATGCGGTGCCCGCGAACTCAACTACATTTCCGACGTCGACGTCATCTACGTGATCGAGTCCGGCGAGCTCGACGATTCGCGCGCCAACACGATCGGCACGGCCCTGGCCTTCGGCATTTCCCGGGCCATCATGTCCGTCGGCCGCGAGCCCGGGCTCTGGGAGGTCGATGCCAACCTGCGTCCGGAGGGCAAGTCCGGGCCGCTGGTCAGAACCCTGGCCTCGCACCAGAGCTACTACGCCCGCTGGGCCGAGAGCTGGGAGTTCCAGGCCCTGCTCAAGGCCCGGACCATCGCCGGGGACACCGAGCTCGGCGCCCGCTACGAGGCCGCCGTCGCACCGCTGATCTGGTCCTCCGCCGGCCGGGAAGGCTTCGTGGAGTCCGTCCGGTCGATGCGCCGCCGCGTCACCGAACACATCCCCGCCGAGGAAGAGCAGCGGCAGATCAAGCTGGGCCGGGGAGGGCTGCGCGACGTCGAATTCACCGTCCAGCTGCTGCAGTTGGTGCACGGCAAATCCGATGAGACGCTGCGCTGCCGCGACACCACCTCGGCCATCGCCGCCTTGTCCGCGGGCGGCTACATCGGCCGCTCCGACGCCGCCGAGTTCGACCGCGACTACCGCTACCTGCGGCTCCTCGAACACCGGATCCAGCTCTTCCAGCTGCGCCGCACCCACCTCATGCCGGTCAAGGAGGCCTCGTTGCGGGCCCTCGCCAAAGCCGTGCTGGGGCCCTTCTCCAGCGAACGGCCCAAACCCGACGCCCTTGCCGAGGCCTGGCGAAAGACCAAACGCTCCGTGCGTGAGCTGCACGAACGCATCTTCTACCGCCCGCTGCTCAACACTGCGGCAGCGCTCAGCAGCGAGGAAGCCAAGCTCAGCCCGGAAGCCGCGCAGGGGCGCCTCGCTGCCCTGGGCTACCTCGATCCGGGCGGCGCCATGCGCCACATCGAAGCCCTCACCGGCGGAGTCAGCCGCCGCGCCGCGCTCCAGCGCCAGCTCCTGCCAATCCTGCTCGGCTGGCTCGCGGAGGGCGTGGACCCCGACGCCGGCCTGCTGGCCTTCCGGCGGGTCAGTGAAGCACTCGGCACCACCCACTGGTATCTCGGTATGCTCCGGGACTCGACGGCGGCGGCTGAGCGGCTCTGCCACGTGCTCTCCAACTCCCGCCTGATCGCCGACCTGCTGGAGGTCTCGCCGGAGTCTGTGGCCTGGCTTGGCTCTGACAAGGAACTCGTGCCGGTGACGTTCGAGGCGCAGTGGCTCGAGATCGTCTCGAAGATGTCCCGGCACGCGGAGCCGGAAAGCGCGATGCGCCTCATCCGCCTGATCCGGCGCCGCGAGATCCTGCGGATTGCGATCGCGGACAGCGCGGGGCTTCTGGACCAGGACCAGGTCGGCGCAGCGCTGGCAGACACTGACCGGGCCGCGGTCCTGGGCGCCTTGCGCGTCGCGGAAACCATGGTCACCGCCGACGAGCCGCTGAAGACGCATGTGCTGGTGGTCGCGATGGGACGGCAGGGTGGCCGGGAGATCGGCTACGGCTCGGACGCGGACGTTATGTACGTGCACCGCGGACTCCCCGGAGTCCCGGAGGACGAGGCCCAGCAGCAGGCCCTGCAGATCGTCAGCAGGCTCTCCAACCTGCTGACCCAGCCGCTCAAACCTGCCATCCTCGCCGAGCGCGTTCTGATGGTGGACGCCGATCTGCGCCCGGAGGGCAAGAGCGGGCCCATGGTGCGGTCGCTGGAGTCCTACGCGGAGTACTACCGCCGGTGGTCGCTCGTGTGGGAGGCTCAGGCGCTGCTGCGCGCCCGCCCGATGGCCGGCGACGACGCGCTCTCCGCCGGGTTTGTGGCGCTGATCAACCCGATCCGCTACCCCGAGTCGCTCTCTGACCAGGACGCGCGCGAGGTCCGGCGCGTCAAGGCCCGCGTGGAAGCGGAGCGCCTGCCCCGCGGCGCGGACCCCGCCCGGCACCTGAAGCTGGGCCGCGGTGGCCTGAGCGACGTCGAATGGCTGGCCCAGCTGCTCCAGCTGCAGCACGCCGGGCAGCACCCCGAGCTGCGGACCACCTCCACCGTCGAGGCGCTCGAAGCCGCGGCGGCCGTCGGGCTCCTCGACGCGGAGGACGTGGTGATCCTGCTCCGGGCCTGGCGCCTGGCGAGCCGGATCCGGTCGGCCAATGTGATCTGGACCGGCCGGGCCTCGGATGTGCTGCCGTCCTCCCGCCGGGACCTGGAAGCGGTGGCCCGCTGGTGCGGCTACGGGCAGGGCAACGCCGCGGCACTCGAGGAGGACTACCTGCGGCTCAGCCGCCGGGCCCGGAGCGTGTTCGAACGGGTCTTCTACGGCCAGTAACGTCGTCCGCCGGGACCCTGTCGGGGCTCCGGTGTGCTCCGGCGTTGGCCCGCAAGGGCTGACACGCGCCGGGCCCCGATGCTACTTTGGGCCCATGGCCAAGCAAATGTTCCTGAATCTGCCCGTGAAGGACCTCGACAAATCGGTTAAGTTCTTCACCGGGCTGGGGTTTTCCTTCAACCCCGACTTCACCGATGAGAACGCCACATGCATGATCATCAACGACGACGCGTTTGTGATGCTGCTGGTGGAGAGCTACTTCAAGACCTTCACGTCCAAACCCCTTGCTGACGCCCGCAGCACCACCGAGGCGATCATGTCCTTCTCCCTGGACAGCCGCGAGGCCGTGGACGAGCTGGTCAGGACGGCCCTCACCGCCGGCGGGACCCCGTCCGAGGAAGCCCAGGACTATGGATTTATGTACACCCACAGCTTCCAGGACCCGGACGGCCATCTGTGGGAAGTCTTCTGGATGGACCCGGCCGGACCGCCCAAGGAAGCGGCACTCTGATCTGAGCGCCCGGAGGCGGGCTCCCGCCGGCGTGGGTAGGCTTCTTTTATGGCTGAACACGTGTGGCTGCTGCCGCTGAAGGACCTCGACGACGACGCACGGGCCATCAAGCTCGGGGAGATTGCCGAACTCGACGTGCTGGAAGGCCAGCGCAAGTTCGTCGGGGAGCCATTGCGGATGGTGCTGATCGGGCTGGAAGAGGATTCCCGGCACCCCTTTGCCATTGACGCCAACGGATCGGCCGTCGGGGTCCTGACGCTGCAGACCGGAGCCGCGACCCTGGCCGGCTGGGTGGACGACGATTCGGTCTGGCTGCTGCGCGGCTTCCTGATCGACCGCAGGCAGCAGGGCAAAGGCCTGGGCACGCTGGCAGCAGAGGCTGCCGTGCGGGCCGCCGCCAAGCTGACGGCAGCGCTCGGCGGCGGGCAGGCCGGCGTGGTGCTCTCGGTCAACGAACACAACCCTGCCGGGCAGGCCGCCTACCGCAAGGCAGGGTTCGAGGACCGCGGCCAGTACCTCGGCGGCGACGCCGGCCCGCAGCGGACCATGTACCGGCCCTTCTGATCCGCCGAGGGTGACGGGCGACGGGCGACGGGCGATGCGGGTCCTGGCAGGTCCTAGGGGGCTTTCCGGCGCGCAATCCGCGCCATGGAGGCGCGCAGCGGACGGATGACCCAGACCAGTCCGGCGGCGATCAGGACCCCGGCGACCGTGAAGAATATCGGCAGCGGGTTGAAGGGTGTGGCGGCTGCCTGTGTGGTGGCGGCCGCCGGTGCGGATGCAGCCGACGGGGACGGCGACGGGCCCGCCGTGGCAGCCGGTGCCTGGGCCGCGGGGGAGGATTCCGTCGGGGCCGGTACCGGCACGGGGGCAGGTTCCGGGACGACGGGCTGGTCGCCGGGGTCCACCTCGCCGTTCGCGCCCGTGCCGGCGTCGACGATGTCGGTGTACAGCGTCGTCTGGGTGTTCGGATTGTAGCCCGGCGCCGTTGCGGTGACCCTCGCCCGGACCCAGTGCCCGCTGTCGGCGGCCACGACGGTGTACGTGCTTGCGGTGGCCCCGGCGATCGCCTGGCCGTCCCGCTCCCACTGGTAAAGAAGGGTTATGAGTTCGCCGCCGGCGTACCACCACTGGATGGGTTCCACACTGAGCGTGTTGCCGACCTTGTCCCCGCCGGACAGCCACATTTCATCGGGGGGCGCGATGAAGCCGGGGGTGACCGCCGTCGAAGTGTTTGACAAGGACACGCTTGGCACGCCGGCCGAAATGCCGGTCGCTTTCAGGGTGACCATTTTGCCCAGGTCGGCCGCCTTGATCGTGTAGGCGTTGGCGGTGGCCCCCTCGATGTCCACGCCGTCAGCCTGCCACTGAAGTTTCAGGGCCATCCAGCTGGGCGACCAGGTCCCAAGGTTGCTGACCTCCAGCGTGGATCCGACCCTGGTCCGGCCCCACACGGTCGGGGCCTCGCCGGTGATGCCGGGCCGGCCGGTGTACTCGGCGGTGTTGGCCTCGCTGACTTTCGGGGACGGCAGGGTTGTCTCCACCCCGTCGTTCACCCCTGGGGCGGACGCGCTCACACGCAGCGCCGGGGAATGGTCCGTGTCGGACTTCGTGATCCTGTAGGTTTCCCCGATGGCTCCGGGGATGCCGACACCGTCGCGCAGCCACTGGTATTTCAGCGTATCTGTTGGCCGTAGAGCCACACGCCTGGGGAGGATGTGAGGGGTTGTCCCGCTTAGAGGATGCCGGTGAAATTCGGCTGCTCAGCCGCCCGGACTATGGCAAGGCCTGCGGCGCTTTCGGGGTAGTCGCGGCATGGCGTCCCATAACCACTGTCCCAGCATGCGTATGTCGCTTGGGCGGGGCCAGCAAAGCCGACGGTCGACAGGATGATGGCGGCACCGACGGCCGAAGCCGCGCGCGACTGAGATCTCTTCAAATTTTCCCCCAAAGAATGCCCTTACCGCGACGGGGAAGGGACCTAGGGCACATGCTACAAGAGAAATCCGCGGCTTCCGTTCTGGCGTGTCAGTAAGGCGCCTCAAAGCAGCCACAATGTCGTCAACTTGCGTTGACTTGAGAACTTTTTGTCAACTAGGGTTGACGTCGAGGAGGTGCCCGATGAGAACACTGATCGGTTCGATGGACGGCAAGGGTCTGGCGGAGGCACTGTACGAGGTGGCCGAGCTGCGCAAGGAAGTGGCCCGCACCGAGGCGGAAATGGTCCTGCGTGCGCGCCGGGCAGGCCTGTCGTGGGAAGCCATTGCAACCTGTCTCGGCGTCAGCAAGCAGGCCGTGCACCGAAAGTACGGAAAGCGCTGACCCGGACGGCAGTGGCTTAGAGGTTTATGGCTCAACGACAAACGGCCCCCACCGTGAGGTGGGGGCCGCCGTCGTGCAATCCCTTGGGGACAGCCTTTAGCTAGACGCCGTAGTACAGCTCGAACTCGTACGGGTTCGGGCGCAGCGAGAGCGGACGGATCTCGTTCTCGTACTTGTACTCGATCCAGGTGTCGATCAGGTCCTGGGTGAAGACGCCGCCGGCCTGGAGGAACTCGTTGTCCTCGGTCAGGGCATCCAGGGCTTCTTCGAGCGTACCGGGGGCCTTGGGGATGTCCTTGGCTTCCTCGGCGGGGAGCTCGTAGAGGTCCTTGTCGATCGGAGCAGGCGGTTCGATGCGGTTGCGTATGCCGTCAATGCCGGCCATCAGCTGGGCAGCGAAGGCCAGGTACGGGTTGGAGGAGGGGTCCGGAGCGCGGAACTCGATGCGCTTGGCCTTCGGGTTGGAGCCCGTGATCGGGATGCGGATACCGGCGGAGCGGTTGCCCTGCGAGTAGACCATGTTGACCGGAGCTTCGAAGCCCTTGACCAGGCGGCGGTAGGAGTTCACCGTCGGGTTGGTGAAGGCCAGGACGGCGGAGGAGTGCTTCAGCAGGCCGCCGATGTACCAGCGGGCCATGTCGGACAGGCCGGCGTAACCCTTTTCGTCGTAGAACAGCGGCTCTCCACCGTTCCACAGCGACTGGTGGCAGTGCATGCCCGAGCCGTTGTCACCGAAGACCGGCTTCGGCATGAAGGTGACCGACTTGCCCCAGGCATCGGCGGTGTTCTTGATGACGTACTTGAACTTCTGCAGGTCATCAGCCGCGTGGGTCAGCGTGGTGAACTTGTAGTTGATCTCAGCCTGGCCGGCGGAGCCGACTTCGTGGTGGCTGCGCTCGACCTCAAGGCCGGCCTCGTCCAGGGCGATGCACATGGCGTCGCGGAGGTCGGCCTGCTTGTCGGTGGGGGAGACCGGGAAGTAGCCGCCCTTGACCGGGGTCTTGTAGCCGAGGTTTCCGCCCACTTCTTCGCGGCCGGTGTTCCAGTGTGCTTCCTCGGAATCGATCTTGTAGAAGCTGCCCTGCGGGGAGGACTCGTACTGGACGTTGTCGAAGACGAAGAACTCGGCCTCGGGTGCGAAGAATGCGGTGTCGGCGATGCCGGTGGAAGCCAGGTAGGCCTCGGCCTTCTCGGCTACGCCGCGGGGGTCGCGGTGGTAGGGGTCACCGGTGCGCGGGTTCACGATCGAGAAGTTCAGCGCAAGGGTCTTCTCCATGCGGAACGTGTCGAGGAACGCCGTCGTGACGTCCGGGATGAGCTGCATGTCCGACTCGGCGATGCCCTGGAAACCGCGGATCGACGATCCGTCGAAGAGCTGGCCGTTGACGAAGAAGTCCGCGTCAACGCTCTTGGCGGGCACGTTGAAGTGCTGCTGAACGCCAGGGAGATCGGTGAAGCGAATATCGACGAACTTAACGTCTTCGTCTTTGATGAACTTGAGGACTTCGTCCGCAGTCTTGAACATCTATGCTCCTTATGCATGTGAAAGATCTGGCCGTCAGGCCGTGTGGTCCAGCGCAGTCGGACAGCGGGGAAAACACAAAAGTTCCCCCGCTCCTATGCCGCTAGCAACTGTTACCACTCTAAGGACACGGGATTTCCCCATGGTGTCCGCCTTGTTTCCGGCAGGTTACAGAATGCCCTGACAGGTAAACGGTAGTCGCTGTCCACAACGTGGCCTATCCGTGACCAGAGTGTGGCCCCCGAATGTCCACACTCTGAACAGCGCGGGGAGGGGCCATTGCCGATAGTCTTGGAAGGTGGTTGATCGTAAAGACATAGGTTCATGGCTCAGCGGGCCGGACACTTCCGGCATTTCGAAGTACCCGGGGGAGCGGCTGGGCCTGCCCGAGTCCGGGCCGGGTTCCATTGCCCGTGCCGGCCGGCGCATCGTCGCCATCTGCGTTGACTGGGCCATCGCGCTGCTGATCAGCAACTACGCCTTCGCCGGCGACCCCTGGGCGACCCTGGCCGTCTTCGCCGTCGAGCAGGCCCTGCTGGTCGGCACCCTCGGCTACAGCATCGGCCACCGCATCATGGGCATCCACGTCGTCCGGCTCGGCGGCGGCCCCGCCGGCCCCCTGCCGGCCCTGGTCCGCAGCCTCCTGCTGTGCCTTGTGATCCCCGCCGTCATCTTCGACCCGGACCACCGCGGGCTCCACGACAAGGCCATGAACACCGTCCTCGTCCGGATGTAGCGTCGGCCGGTCGGTGCTGGCGCCCGTCCGCGCCATCCCGGGGAAGAACCCACGAATGTAACCGTGGCTAGACCCCGGCAGTTTCGCCGGCCGTCTCCTGCGACGGCTGCGCAGCATCCTGTCCGGCCTTTGCCGTCAGGTAACCGTGGCGGCCCGCCCAACGCTCAAACCAGACCGTGGCGAACGGGAAAACCGCGGAGAGCCCGGCGAACACGGCCACCCGGAACGGCCAGCGCAGCATGCCCCACAAAGTCAGTGCTGCGATCCCGTAGCCGATAAAGAACGCCCCGTGGATCGGGCCCGCGATCTCCACCCCGAGTTCCGTGGTCCGGGTGACCCACTTAAGGAACATCCCCACCAACAGCGCGGCCCAGCTGAAGCCCTCGGCGATGGCCAGGACCCGGAAGATGCGGATCACGGCAGAAGTGGACGGAAGTTTCATGGCGGAATCTCCGGGTTCTGTCCCGAGGGGACGATATGGGCTGGGCAAAGGAAACGCCCCGGCTGCCGGCCTGGAAGGCGGTTACCGGGGCGTTCCTGCGGGCTGGCGTGTGGCCTAGCGTCCGCGGGCCGCCTTGCGGTCCGGACGGGCCTTGTAAGGATCAATGCCCTTGGGGATGGGCAGGCGGCTTCCGAGCGAAGAGATGCGCTTGGAAACCGTGCTGACCTCGAGCTTGGTCAGTTCATTCTTCATCTTGGTCATCTTCTTGGAGACCTGGCTGATCGGAACCTGGCCCTCGCCACGGCCGCTTTCAATCACGTGGATGGTGACGTTGGGCAGGATGCGGGCGAGCCGCTTGCGTTCGGCGTCGAGCAGCGGCTTGACCCGGTGGCTGGGGCCCTCGCTGACCAGGACAACGCCGGGACGGCCGATGGCGCGGAAAACGGCGTCCTGGGTGCGGGGGTTCACCGCGACGGGCTGCTCTTCGACGATCCAGCCGCGCTTGAGCGTGCCCAGCGCAGCGCCCGAGGCGCCGGGCTGGTTTTCAATCCGGGCGAAGGCCGCGCGCTCGGCGCGGCGGGACAGGATCAGGGTTGCCGCGAGGAGACCCAGCGGGAGGCCGATGATCAGGCCCGTGATCCAGTTATCCAGCAGGAATCCGATGACGAAGCTGACAGCCACGACGCCGAGGAACGCCAGCAGCATGAGCCACGGGACCATCGGATCGTGCTGGCGGGTCATCTGGAAGACTTCCCGGATCTGCTTCAGGCGGCTCGGCTTCTTGACCTTGGCCACCTTGGGCTTTCGGGAAAAGAGGCCGCGCTTCGGAGCATCAGAAGCCGGAGTGGAGTTGCTGGAATCAGGGGAATTCGCCATAGTGCCTTAATTCTACGTGATGGACAGCGAAGGGCCGGACGCCGGATTCCTCCGGTGCCGGCCCTTCGCCGCGATCGTTACAGCTGGATTCAGGAACGCGCGGCGAGCAGTGAGCTGGCTTCCTGGCGGGTGCTGCCGGAGCTTTCGATGTGGGCGAGCTGGGCCGGGATTTCCCAGCCCTTCTTGCGCATCGCGGTGGCCCAGAGCCGGCCCGCACGGTAGGAGGAACGCACCAGCGGACCGCTCATGACGCCGAGGAAACCGATCTCGTCGGCTTCCTGCTGCAGGTCCACGAACTCCTGCGGCTTGACCCAGCGGTCAACGGGCAGGTGCCGTTCGGACGGGCGCAGGTACTGGGTGATGGTGATCAGGTCGCAGCCGGCGTCGTGCAGGTCCCGGAGCGCTTCGGAGATTTCCTCGCGGGTCTCGCCCATGCCCAGGATCAGGTTGGACTTCGTGACCATGCCTAGGTTGCGGCCCTGCGTGATGACATCCAGCGACCGCTCGTAGCGGAACGCCGGACGGATGCGCTTGAAAATCCGCGGGACGGTCTCGACGTTGTGCGCGAACACCTCGGGCTTGGAGTCGCAGATCGCTTCGATGTGCTCCGGTTTGCCGGAGAAGTCCGGGATCAGGAGTTCGACGCCGGTGCCCGGGTTGAGTTCGTGGATCTTGCGGACCGTTTCGGCGTAGAGCCAGACGCCCTCGTCGGCGAGGTCATCGCGGGCCACACCGGTGACGGTGGCGTAGCGGAGCTGCATCGCCTGTACCGAGCGGGCCACCTTGGTGGGTTCGAAAACGTCCACCGGGGAGGGCTTGCCGGTGTCGATCTGGCAGAAATCGCACCGCCGGGTGCATTCGGAGCCGCCGATCAGGAAGGTGGCTTCCTTGTCTTCCCAGCATTCGAAGATGTTGGGGCAGCCGGCCTCTTCACATACGGTGTGGAGGCCTTCCTTCTTGACGAGGTTTTTGAGCTGGACGTACTCGGGACCCATCTGGACCTTGGCCTTGATCCATTCCGGTTTGCGTTCCACCGGGGTGGCCGCATTGCGCTGCTCGATACGCAGCATTTTCCGGCCTTCTGGTGCCAGGGTCACAGTAGAGCTCCTTCATGGGTTGCAACTAGCGCTTCTTCATTGTTGCGCAGTTCTTCGATGATCCGCGACACGAGATCGGCGGGGGTGACGTCCCGGCCGATCTCCTGCGCGATGGTGGTGACACCGGCGTCGGTGATCCCGCAGGCGATGATCTGGGCGTATGGTGCAAGATCGTTGTTGCAGTTGATGGCGAAGCCGTGCATGGTCACGCCCTCGTTGACGCGGATGCCGATCGCGGCAATCTTGCGCGCGGGCCCCTTCCCGTCCTCGTCGATCCAGACGCCGGCACGCCCCTTGATCCGGACCGCCTCGATGCCGTAGTCGGCCAGGACGGCGATGATGACGGCTTCAAGCCGCTCCACGTAGTCGCGGATCCCGGCCGGGTTCCTGAGCTTGATGATGGGGTAGCCGACCAGCTGCCCCGGACCATGCCAGGTGAGCTTGCCGCCGCGGTCCACCGGGACCACGGGAGTGCCGTCAAAGGGGCGTTCATGGTCCTCGGTGCGTTTGCCTGCCGTGTAGACGGCGGCGTGCTCCAGCAGCAGGACCGTGCTCGGGGCGGCGCCGGCGAGGACCCTCCCATGGAGTTCGCGCTGGATGTCCCAGCCGCGCGTGTAATCGACGAATTCCGGGTCGAGACCCAGCTGGGAGAACTCAAGAGTCATGGCATCCAGCTTAGACCCCGGCTGTCGCAGCAGCCGATTCTGTGGCCAAGCTCTCACCCCTGTGGATAACTCCAGCGGGATTCCCCGGGATCCGCTATTCCTTGGTTATGGAAGATTACGCACCGTCCGGAACTGCGGCGCCCGAGGTCCCCGGATACGACGTCGGCCGTTGCCTCGGGCGCGGCGGCGGCGCCACCGTCTGGCTGGTGACCGACCAGTCGACCGGCCGCGAGTACGCGCTGAAGTGCTTCTCCTCGAGCGACGCCACCAGCCCCGGTGAGGCAGAAGAGGCGATCCGGCGCGAGGTGCGGATCCTGTCCGCACTCGACCATGACCATCTGGTCCGGGCCCACTCGGTGCTGCGCCTGCCCGGGGGCCGGTGGCGTGGTTCCAACGGCAACGGCACCGGCGCCGGAACCGTTGAAGGCGAAGGCGAAGGTGACAGTGACGTTGACCCGCCGGTGGCCGGCAGCCTCGGGCTGACCATGGACTACGCCGCGGGTGGCTCGCTGGGGCAGCTCGTGGCCGGCCGGGGGAGCCTGGGGCCGGGGGAGACCGTGACGGTCCTGACTCCGATCGGCCAGGCCCTGGCCTACCTGCACGGTCACGGTTTCATCCACGGGGACGTCTCTCCCGGCAATGTGCTGTTCACCGCGCACGGCAAACCGCTGCTGGCCGACCTGGGCATCGCCCGGATGGTGGCTGACGCCCAGGCGGTGCCCGACGCCGGAACCGAGGGTTTCCGCGACCCGGCACCAGTGGACGCCGTCCGGGCAGGGCTGCAACCGGAACGCGACGTGTATTCCCTCGCGGCCCTGGGCTGGTACTGCCTGACCGGCCGCGCGCCGGAGCCGGGCGCGCAGCGGCCGCCGCTTCCGCTGCTGGTTCCCGGGGTGCCGCCTGCCCTGGCAGCTGCGCTGGAATCCGGACTTCATGATGACCGCAGGCTTCGGCCCACTGCCGCAGAGCTGGCCGCCGCCGTTCACCGCAGCGCCGGGGCCGTACCGGTGGACCTCTCGGTCTCGGTCCACCCCACGGTCATTCCGCAGCTGCTGACCCGCCGCACCACACCGGGCACGGCCCGAGAGCGTCGGGTCGAACAACTCCGGTCCCTGCCGGGCCGCATCCGCATGCCGAGTGCGGCCGCGCCGCCCCCGGCCCCGGCGCCGTCCGGTGCCGGCCGCCTTGCCGCGCGCCACTCTGCCCGCCGGGACGCCAGCAACCGGAGCCCCTTCCGGTCTGGCGCCTTCCGGTCTGGCTCCTTCCGGCCGCCCGCCCGCCCGGCGCGGCCGGGCCGCCGCGGCCTCCGGGTGGTGGCCGGGGGCCTGACCCTCGCGGCTGTCCTTGTTACCGGGTGGGGTTTCGCCCGGGCCGGGCTGCCCTCGCCGTTACCGGGCTATGCCGTCAACGACGCCGGGTCCGTCAAGGAGTCGGCCCCGGCAACCGCGGCGCCGGCCCCTGATGCCGCGGCCCCGGATGCCGCAGCCGATGCTGCGGCGGCCCTTCCGCCCGGGGTGCAGGCCCAGCTCGCATCGCCGGACCCCGCGGAAGCGGTCCGCGGACTGGCCCGGCTCCGCTCCCTGGCGTTCAGCTCGGGGGACTTCG
Organism: Pseudarthrobacter sp. MDT1-56; assembly: GCF_059383555.1. Taxonomy (NCBI): domain Bacteria; kingdom Bacillati; phylum Actinomycetota; class Actinomycetes; order Micrococcales; family Micrococcaceae; genus Pseudarthrobacter; species Pseudarthrobacter sp. MDT1-56. The sequence goes on along the minus strand of NZ_JBWZCK010000013.1, from coordinate 15,080 downwards.
GGCTGCTGGAGCAGGTCAACGTGCCCGCGTCGGCGGCGGCCGTGGCGGACGGGCGGATCAGCGCCAGACTGACGGAATCAGGCCGGGTGCTGGCCGGATTCACGACACTCCTGACCCACGTGGCACATGTCGCGGCGGAGACGGGGGACAGCGGCCCGTCCCTGGCCGTCGTGGACGTCACCGCGAGCACGTCCGCCTACCAGGAACGCGACGCCAGCGGGACGGTGGTGGCGGACGCCCGAGCCGCACCGGAACTGCAGTTGCGGCTCGTGCTGGCGCCGGTCGAGGGACGCTGGCGGATCCAGGACATCCTTCCCGGCGCCGCCGGGACCGCCGCGGTAGACGCCGCCGGGAAAACTTAGGACTTCGGGCCGCGTTCCGCCACCCAGGCGGCGGCCTCGGCGAGCGAGGGATGCTGCCACTCGAAACCCGCCTCGCTCAGGGCGGCCGGTTCCATCCGCTGGCTGGAGAGCAGCAGCTCTTCGGCAAGCTTGCCCATCGCCAGGCGCAGCACCGGGGCGGGAACGCGGAGTACCGCCGGCCGGTGCAGGGCCCCGGCCAGCGCCGCGATCAGCGAGTTCACGTCCGCGCTCTCCGGGGCGCACAGGTTCACTGGCCCGGACAGCCGGCTGCTGAGCAGGAAACCAAAGGCGCCGGCAACATCAGGGAGTGTGACCCACGGCCAGTACTGCCGGCCGTTGCCCAAGGGGCCGCCCACGCCCAGGCGCAGCAGCGGCATGAGACGTCCCAGCGCGCCACCCGAACGGCTCAGCACGACGCCGGTGCGGGGGGTGACCACCCGGACGCCGGCCGGAGCCTCGTGCGCGGCCGCTTCCCAGTCGGCGCAGATCCTGGCCAGCACGCCGCTGCCGGCGGGGGCGTTCTCCCGGAGCAGCGCCAGTCCGGCGTTGCCGTAGTAGTTGGCTCCCGACTGGCTGAGGAAGACCGCCGGGGGAGTGTCCAGGCGTCCCATGGCGGCCGCCAGCGTCCGCGTCGGCCCGAGGCGCGAATTGCGGAGTTCGTTGATGCGGGACCTGGTCCAGGGCCGGTCTCCGATGCCGGCGCCGGAGAGGTTGATGACGGCGTCCGCCCGCTTCAGCGCGGTGTCGTCGATGCTGCCCTCCGCGGGGTTCCACTGGAACTCCGACGGTGCGGCGGGCACCCGCCTGACCAGCGTGCCGACGTCGTGTCCGGCGCTGCGGAGGGAGCGGGAAATGGCGGTTCCGAGCAGGCCTGAGGCTCCGGCAACAATGATTCGCATGATCCATCTCACCATGCCCGGCACGGCAGGGAAACCTCCCCGGCGGGAAGGCCCGTCTTGACTATGATCTAACGATGACCTCTTCGAGTTACTTCCGTTTCCCGCATCTGCACGGCGATCTGGTCACTTTCGTGGCCGAGGACGACGTCTGGATTGCGCCCCTCGGCGGGGGCCGCGCCTGGCGCGTCTCCTCGCTGCAGCTGCCAGCCCGCAACCCCCGTTTCACGCCCGACGGCAAGCGCCTGGTGTGGACGGTCGTTCAGGGTACGGCCCCGGAAGTTGTCACCGCGGACGTCGACGGCGGTGGCTACCGGCAGTTGAGCTACTTCGGGCACGCCAGCACCAAAGTCAAGGGCTTCACCCCCGACGGGGACGTCCTGGTCACGAGCGCCTTCCGCCAGGCAGACAGCCGCCACACCCACGCCTACAGCCTGCCGGTCACCGGCGGCTGGGCCACCGAACTCCCGCTGGGCCCGGTGGAATCCGTTGCCTTCGGGCCGGTGGTCGGCGACGAACGCCCCGTCGTCCTCGCCAGCGTGCTCTCCCGTGAACCCGCGTGGTGGAAGCGCTACCGGGGTGGCGCCGCCGGCAAGCTCTGGATCGATGCCGACGGAAACGGCGAATTCGAACGCCTCGCCGCTGAACTGGACGGCAACCTGACCGACCCGATGTGGGTCAACGGCCGGATCGCCTTCCTCTCCGACCACGAGGGCTACGGCAACCTTTACTCCGTGCTGCCCAACGGCTCCGGACTGCGCCGCCACACGGACCACGAGGACTTCTACGTCCGGCACGCCGCCACCGACGGCCAGCGGGTCATCTTCGAATCCGCCGGTGAGCTGTGGCTGCTGCCCGACCTCGGCTCGGACGCCGTTAAACTCGAGATTTCACTGGGATCCGCTTCCCAGGCCCGCCGCGGCGCACCGCTGAAGCCGTCACGGCACCTCGGCGATGTGGTTCCCGACCTTACCGGCGGCTCCAGCGCCGTGGAGGCCCACGGCACACTGCATTGGCTGCGGCACAAGGACGGCCCCTCGCGTGTGCTGGAAGCCACCCCCGGCGTCCGGGCCCGCCTGCCCCGCCCGTTCGGCGCGGGCCGGATCGCCTACGTTGCCGACCATGACGGCGTCGAAGCCCTGTACCTGAAGGCGATCGCCCCGCCCCTGGAGACCGCATCCCAGGATGCCGGAAACACGGGCGCCGGAAACACGGGCGCCGGAAACCCCGGAGCCGGGCACCAGCCGGGTGCGCAGCCTGCCGCTCCGGCGCCGCAGAATGCCGCTCCTACGGGTGGGGATACCGACGCCGGCATGCCCCTGCCCAGCCCGGTCCCGGCCGCAGCCTTCACCCGGCCGGGTACGGTAACAGCGGTCCCGGCGGCAAAGCCGGACGGATCAGACCGCAACCTGACCGCCACCGCGGCCGGCCCGGACGACGCTGCCAGCCCGGACGACGCTGCCAGCCCGGACGACGCTGCCGACACTGCCGGTCCCGCGGAAGGCAACGTCCCGGCGGTGCAGGAACCGTCCGGCCGACTGACCAGGATCGATTTCCCCAAGCCGACCAGGGCCAGCGCCATCGAGGCGAGCCCGGACGGCAACTGGCTCGCCGTCGGCACCGCCTTCGGCGACATCTACGTGGCCGACACCCGTACCGGCGCCCTGTCCCTCGTAAGCAGCATCGGCGAGGGCAGCATTGAAGGCTTCAGCTGGTCCCCGGACTCGGCCTGGCTGGGCTGGTCCGAGCCGGTCACGTCCTTTGGCTCCCGCAGCAGGCTGCGCATCACCGGCGTGGAGGACGCCGGCGCCGCAGCGGCCGGGACGCACACGATCATCGACGTCACCGACGGGCGCTTCCGCGACGAATCGCCCGCGTTCACCCCTGACGGCAAGTACCTGGCCTTCCTCTCCAACCGCAGCTTCGACCCGGTCTACGACGGTCACTCCTTCGACCTGTCCTTCCCGAGCCCGATCAAGCCCTACCTCGTGGCCCTTGCCGCGGACACTCCCTCGCCCTTCGGCCCGAGCGTCGACCTGCAGGACAGCGCCGGCGCCGGCACTGGCGACAGCGCCGCGGAAGCTGCAGCGCAGGACCAGGTTCCCGCGGTCCGGGTCGACGCCGAAGGCCTGGCCCACCGCGTCATCAGCGTGCCGGTGCCGCAAGGGAACTACTCGTCCCTCACCGCCACCGCCGGGGCCCTGCTCTGGCTCGACAGCGAACTCTTCGGCGTCACCGGCGAGGGCCGTGCCAGCCTCGAGGACAAGAACGCGGCACCCTGTCTGGTCCGCTTCGACCTGGCCCGGCGCAAGACCACCACCATCGTGGACGCCCTGGACAGCTACCGGCTCTCCGGCGACGGCGAGAAGGTCGTGGCCCTGCAGGACAAGCAGATCCGGGTCTCGCCCGCCAGTGCCAAGGCGGACGAGGAATCCGGGCAGCTGGTCAAGGTTGACCTCAGCCGCATCCGGGTGCAGCTCGACCCGCTCAGCGTCTGGGGCCAGGCCTTCGACGAGGCCTGGCGGCTCCAGCGGGACTTCTTCTGGACGGAAGACATGGCTGGGCAGGACTGGGACTCGGTGCACTCCCGCTACCGCCCGATTGTGGACCGGCTCGGCTCGCACGATGACCTCGTGGACCTCCTGTGGGAGCTCCACGGCGAACTGGGCACATCCCACGCGTACGTCCGTCCCCCCGCCGTCACCGAGAACGGCAGCAACGGCCAGGGCCGCCTCGGCGCCGATCTCGCCTTCACGGGCGAGGGCTGGGAGATCACCCGCATCCTCGCGGGGGAGTCCTCCGACCCGCTGGCCACCTCGCCGCTGACGCGCCCCGGCGCTGACGCTAAAACCGGCGACGTGCTGCTGGCGATCGACGGCGTCGAGCTGAGCGAAGCGCGCACGCCCGCCATGCAGCTGGTCGGCGCCGCGGGACGCGCCGTCGAGCTCACCCTGCGCAACGGCGCCGGGCACGGAAGCCAGGCCGGAAAGCAGCGCCGCGTGGCGGTGGTCCCGGTCCGGGACGAGGAGCGGCTCCGCTACCAGGAATGGGTTGCCGCGAACCGCCGGACTGTCCGGCAGGCCTCGCAGGGAACCTTCGGCTACCTGCACATCCCCGACATGATGGCCAACGGCTGGGCCCAACTGCACCGCGACCTCGACACCGAGACGGCCCTTGACGGCCTGATTGTCGACGTCCGCCGTAACCGGGGCGGGCACACCTCCCAGCTCGTCGCGGAGCTTATCGGCCGCAAGGTCACCGGCTGGAGCATGCCCCGCGGGGAGCGGGCGCGGACGTATCCGCACCATGCGCCGCGCGGGCCTGTCATCATCCTGACCGACGAATTCGCCGGATCCGACGGCGACATCATCACCCAGGTCTCCAAGCTGCGGGGGATCGGCCCGGTCATCGGCACCCGGACCTGGGGCGGCGTCGTCGGCATCGACAACCGCTTCGCCCTGGCTGACGGAACCGGAGTGACCCAGCCGCGCTACGCCACCTGGTTCTCCGGCGGCGTGGGGTGGGGGGTCGAGAACTTCGGCGTCGCCCCGGACATCGAAGTGACCTTCCCGCCGCATGCCTATGCCGCCGGCACCGACCCGCAGCTGGAATACGGCATCGGCGCCCTCAAGGAAATGATCCAGGAGCTGCCCACCGACCGGCCGCCGCTGCGCGAGGGCTACCGGCAGGTCCGGCCCGCCCCGTTGCCGGCCCGCCAGCTAGGCAGCTAGGCCGCGTCTCGCGCCCGTCCGCGCGGCCCGCGCACGGCGAAGGCCCCCGTTCCCTGACCAGCAGGGAGCGGGGGCCTTCGGCGTTGGCGCGTCAGGGGCTAGGAGGCCAGCGTGGCGTCCAGCGTGATCTTGAGGCCGGTGAGGGCGGCCGAGACCGGGCAGCCCACCTTGGCTTCCTCAGCGATACGCTGGAATTCATCCTCCGTGATCCCCGGGATCCGCGCGCTGACGGTCAGGTGGCTGTCCGTGATGCCGGTACCGGGCACGAAGGTGACATCGGCCTTGGTGTTGACTTCCTCCGGCGTGTGGCCGGCCTGGGCGACGGCGAGGCTGAACGCCATGGAGAAACAGGCCGAGTGCGCGGCGGCGATGAGCTCTTCGGGGCTGGTCTTGCCCTCGGAGGCCTCGGTGCGCGCCTTCCAGGTGACATCGAAGTTACCCAGGCCGGAGCTGTCGAGCGTCGTGTTGCCGGCGCCCGTCATCAGGTCGCCATTCCATACAGTGTGTGCGGTGCGTGTAGCTGCCATGTCCACTCCTCAAGATCGTTGATTTCCCACAGACCCGGCGATGAGCCGGATCATGCCGTGTCCATCCTAGGGATTCCCCGCCCCCGGCGCACCGGTATTCGCTCTTGGAGGATTGTGACCCCGATCCGACGACGACGGCGACGCACCCCGCAGGGGATGCATCGCCGTCGTGGTGAAAGGGAGAGCTCTACTTCCAGAGGGTGGCGATGGCCACGTTGAGCAGTGCCAGTCCGCCAACAGCGTGCGCGAGGCCCCTGCTGACGTCCTCGCCCTTCTTGTACTTGCGGCGGCCGATGAAGGCCAGGACGCCCACGGCTACGGCCACGACCAGCTTGACGCCGAGCTTGGCGTAGTCGGCATCGATGTCCAGGGCCGGGATGAGCCCCATCAGGGCGACGCCGGTGAGGAGCTGAAGCATCGCGCCGTCGAACTGGCGGGGGTGCACGGTGGGCTTTTTCATCTGGCCGATCCAGATTCCCACGATCATGGCGGCGCCGACGATGTGCAGGAAGACCACGATGTTATAGACGATATTCATGGCCCCAGTTTAGCCAGAAGATTCTACGCGCCGTAGTAAGACCCGCCCGGTCCGGAAACTCGCCCCACCAGCCGCGGAAACGGCGACGGCGGCACGGGCTCCGGTGGTTTCCCACCGGTGTCCGTGCCGCCGTCGCCGTGTGTGTGTCGTTTGCCGCTGGAGGCTAGAGCCCCAGGTCGGCTTCGAAGGCGCCTTCCTCAAGGCGGGCCTTCAGCGTCTGCAGGAAGCGTCCTGCGTCGGCGCCGTCGACCAGCCGGTGGTCGTACGTCAGGGAGAGGTACATCATGGAGCGGATGGCCAGCGAGTCGTCGCCGTTCTCATCGGCGACCACGACGGCCCGCTTGACGATCGCGCCGGTGCCGAGGATGGCAACCTGCGGCTGGTTGATGATCGGGGTGTCGAACAGGGCGCCCACGGAACCGATGTTGGTGATGCTGAAGGTTCCGCCGGAGAGCTCGTCCGGGCCGATCTTGCCGTTGCGGGTGCGGTCGGCAACGTCGGCGATCTTGCCGGCGAGGCCGGCGAGGTTCAGGTTGCCGGCGTCGGCGATGACCGGAACCAGCAGGCCCTTATCCGTGTCCACCGCAATCGCCAGGTGCTCGGCGTTGTGGTACGTGATCTCCTGCTTGTCCTCGTCGTACGAGGCGTTGACCTTCGGGTGCTGCTTCAGGGCCTCTGCCACAGCCTTGGCGATGAAGGGCAGGAAGGTCAGCTTGGAGCCGTTCTGGGCCTGGAAGGAGTTCTTGGCCTTGGCGCGCAGCTTGGAAACCTTGGTCATGTCGACCTCGTGCACCTGGGTCAGCTGGGTGGAGATGTCCAGTGATTCGCGCATGCGGCGGGCAATGACCTGGCGGATCCGCGGGGCCTTCTGCACGGTGCCGCGCAGCGAGGACTGGTCAGCGGAGGGACGCGCAGCCGGAGCGGCGGACGGAGCCGGGGCAGCCGCGGCGGGCGCCGGAGCGGCCTTGGCTTCCGCTGCCGCCAGTACATCCTGCTTGCGGATGCGTCCGCCCACGCCGGTGCCGGCCAGCGAGGAGATGTCCACACCCTGCTGGTTCGCCAGCTTGCGGACGAGCGGGGTGACGTAGCCGGACTCCGCGGACGCAGCGGCCGCGGCAGCTTCCTTTGCCGGCGCGGGCGCTTCCTGCTTCGGCGCTTCCTGCTTCGGCGCCTCCTGCTTCGGTGCTTCCTGCTTCGGCGCCTCAGCCGGAACAGCTTCCTGCTTCGGAGCTTCTGCAGCTTCCTTCGGGGCTTCCTTGGCAGGTGCCGCGGCGGGGGCCGCCGCGCCGGAACCGATCACGGCGAGGACAGAACCGACCTCGGCCGTCTCATCCTCGGCGACACGGATTTCCTGCAGGGTACCGGCCACCGGTGACGGGATCTCGGTGTCGACCTTGTCGGTGGAAACCTCGAGCAGCGGCTCGTCGACCTCGACGGTGTCGCCAATGCTCTTGAGCCAGCGGGTGACGGTACCTTCGGTAACGCTCTCGCCCAGGGCCGGAAGCGTGACTTCGTGGCCCTCTCCGGCGGGAGCAGCGGCCTCGGCAGCGGGTGCCTCGGCGGCGGGTGCTTCAGCCTCGGGGGCCGGTGCTTCGGCCGCGGACGGGGACTCGGCGGCAGGGGCCTCAGCTTCAGCTGACGGTGCTTCCTCGGCCGGTGCTTCCTCGGCCGGCGCTTCAGCGGCGGGGGCTTCGCCCGAGCCGGCTGAACCGGAGCCGTCGCCGATGCGCACCAGGGGTGCGCCAACTTCAGCGGTCTCGTCTTCGGCGACGAGGATTTCCTCGATCACGCCGGCGATCGGAGAGGGGATCTCGGTGTCTACTTTGTCGGTGGAAACCTCGAGCAGCGGCTCGTCCACTTCTACCCGGTCACCTACCTGCTTGAGCCAGCGGGTGACGGTTCCTTCGGTGACACTCTCACCGAGGGCGGGCAAGTTAACGGATTCAGACATGTCGTCCCCGTTCTCCTTATTGATCTTTAGTGCGGATGATTGCTGCCTTGGTCGAGCTTAGTGCACCCGGCATTTTCGGCCGGGTGCACTAAGCCCTGAGTTCTTGCGGTGGTGCGGGCGGAACTGCTAGCCGTGCAGGGGCTTGCCGGCCAGAGCCAGGTGGGCCTCGCCCAAGGACTCGTTCTGGGTCGGGTGTGCGTGGACCAGCTGGGCCACGTCCTCCGGGTAGGCTTCCCAGTTCACGATCAGCTGGGCCTCGCCGATCTGCTCGCCCATGCGGGCGCCGATCATGTGGACGCCGACGACGGGGCCGTCCTTCTGGCGGACCAGCTTGACCAGGCCGCTGGTGCCCAGGATGGAGCTCTTGCCGTTGCCGGCGAGGTTGTATTCCTGGGTCTGGATCTGGTCGTCACCGAACTTGGCCTTGGCGGCCTTCTCCGTGTAGCCCACCGTGGCGATTTCGGGCTCGGAGTAGGTGACCTTGGGGATGTTGACGTCTTCGACGACGACGGGCTTCAGGCCGGCGATTTCTTCGGCGACGAAGATGCCTTGCTGGTAGCCGCGGTGGGCCAGCTGGACGCCCGGGACGATGTCGCCCACGGCGTAAACGTTCCCGACGCCAGTGTGCAGGCGTTCGTTGGTGATAACGAAGCCGCGGTCAATGGTCAGGCCGGCCTCCTCGTAGCCGAGGTTGGCCGTCACGGGGCCGCGGCCGACAGCGACGAGCATGAGGTCGGCTTCGAAGGTCTTGCCGTCCACGAGGGTGACCTTCACGCCGTCGGCGTTCTGCTCGACGCCCTGGAAGAAGGTGCCGGTGGAGAACTTGATGCCACGCTTCTTGAAGGCTCGCTCAAAGGCCTTGACGATCGTCGCGTCCTCGTTGGGGACCAGTGAGGGCAGGCCCTCGATGATGGTGACGTCGACGCCGAAGGACTTCCAGACCGAGGCGAACTCGACGCCGATCACGCCGCCGCCCAGGATGATCGCGCTCTTGGGGATGAAATCCATGGTGAGGGCTTCGTCGGAGGTGATGACCTTGCCCCCGATTTCCAGGCCCGGCAGGGAGCGAGAGTAAGAACCGGTCGCGAGGACAATGTTCTTGCCCTTGTACGCGGTGCCGTTCACGACGACGGTGTCGGTGCCCTGGAGCTTGCCTTCGCCCTCAATGACGGTGATGCCCTTTTTGCCCTTGATGAGACCCTGCAGGCCCTTGAACTTGCCGGCAATGATGCCGTCCTTGTAGGCGTTGACAGCGGTGATGTCGATGCTGTCAAGGGTGACGTTGACGCCGTATTTTGCCGAGTCACGGGCGTGGTCGGCCAGTTCCGCCGAGTGCAGCAGGGCCTTGGTGGGGATACAGCCGTTGTGCAGGCAGGTGCCGCCGAGCTTGCCCTTTTCGATCAGTCCGACGGTGAGGCCGAGCTGAACGGCACGCAGGGCAGTTGCGTAGCCGCCGCTGCCGCCGCCGAGTACCAGGATGTCGAATTCTTGCGCAGTTGCCTGATCGGCCACTAAAACGCTCCCTCGCGTGAACGATGACACGAGAGTACGCATCATCTGGTCTTGGAACTTCCCTGCCGTGATTATGCCAGCAGGTAAGTTCCCTTTCATTTGTGACTACCGGTGTTCACCTTAGCGAACCACTAATACATGCTCCACCTTGCCGTGGCGTTTGTGGAGCCCTTGTGTCCAGTGTCACGCGGCCTGGTGGCCGGGGCAGAGTGGCCCCGGCCACCAGGCGGCGCGGACGGCTGGACGGATTGCGGCTAGGCGGTTTTGGCCAGGATGTCCTCGACGTAGGCCACCAACGTGCGCACGGTGCAGCCCGTGCCCTGCTTGTGGTTGTAGCCGTAGGGGCTGCCGTTGTTGAACGACGGGCCGGCGATGTCGATGTGGGCCCAGGGGATCGGCTCGCCGTCCTTGCCCTTGCCCACGAATTCGCGCAGGAAGACGGCTGCGGTCATCATGCCGCCGTGGCGTTCGCCGATGTTGGCGATGTCCGCGACCTGCGAATCGAGGCTGGGGCGCAGCTCTTCGGGCAGGGGCATCGGCCAGACCAGCTCGCCGGCGCGGTCGGCGGCAGCCTTGAGCGGGCCGGTGACGGAGTCGGCGCCCATCACGCCGGCGGTGCGGTCGCCGAGGGCGATCAGCTGCGCGCCGGTGAGGGTGGCGACGTCGATGATGGCGTCCGGGAACTCCTGGCTTGCGGCGACAATGCCGTCGGCCATGACCAGCCGGCCCTCGGCGTCGGTGTTGAGGACCTCGACGGTCTTGCCGCCGAACATGGTGAGCACATCGGCCGGGCGCTGGGCGGCGCCGGAGGGCATGTTCTCGGCGATGCAGAGCCAGGCGGTCGCCTTGACGGGCAGGCCGAGGCCGGCGATGGCAAGCACGCTGTTCAGGACGACGGCGGCGCCGGCCATGTCGGACTTCATGTCACCCATGCCGAGGGCCGGCTTGATCGAAATTCCGCCGGTGTCGAAGGTGATGCCCTTGCCCACCAGCGCGATCTTGGCGGTGGCCCGGGCGGGGGAGTATTCGACCTTGACCAGGCGCGGCTGCCGGGTGGAGCCCTTGCCGACACCGAGGATGCCGCCGAAGCCTTCCTTTTCCAGGCGCTTCTCGTCCCACACGGTGACCTTAACGGGAAGGCCCTTGGACAGTTCCTTGGCCGCGTCCGCGAAGGACTCGGGGTAGAGGTGGCTCGGCGGCTGGTTGACCAGTGAACGGGTCGCGTTGACGGCTTTGCCGATCAGTGCGGCACGGTCCAGGACCGGCTTCAGACCCTTGTCGGCGGCCAAGTCCGTGACAATCACAACATTCTGCACCGGATCCTTCAGGCCCTCCTTGGAGGAGCGGTACTCGGTGAAGGAGTAGGCGCCCATCGCGGCACCCTCGGCGACGGCGGCAACATCGCCGAGCGTCGCCGTCGGGAGAGCCAGGGTGACCGTGCTGACGCCGGCCAGCTGGCGGACGGCCGAGCCGGCGGCGCGGCGGAGCGCCTCTTCGGTGAGCGGCTGCGAGGCGGAGATCTTGCCGACGCCGGCGAGCACGAGGACTTTCGCGCCCGAATCGCTCAGGCCCGGGAGGCGGTGGGCCTGGTCGGCTGCCCCGGTGATGCCAAGAACACTCAGTGATTCCGCCAGGGCTTCGGCTGCCTTGGCGGTCAGGGGGTTGCTGAGCAGGACGGGACCGTCCGTGCCCTGCCCGACGCCGATGACGAGGGCGTCGCCGGGGGACTTCTTGAGGTCCCCTGCGACTGCACTAAGTTTGATTTCAGTATTCTTGACCACGAAAACAGTCCTCAATTCTCTGAGTTTTTACGGCAGGAACTGCATGTTTGGCGCCCTGCCTTGGAACCTGGGCCGCTGCCGGTTGAGACGTGACCCACGTGTCTTCAAGCCGTCATAAGGCCAGCTCCGATCGTAGTCTCTCCGCGGCGCGGGTGTTCAATCGAATGAGAGCTGGAGCACACCCCGATCAGGAATGCGCCGGTACCCCGCCGTGTTGTACCCGATATCAGCGCCGCCGCCCCGCAGGGCCCGCCCGGCTGCCCCACTGACTACGACGAAAGGAACATGCCGTGCTTGAACGGATTTCCGGCTCCCTGCTGGACCCCGAATCGCTTTACCTGCGTGATGACGCGCTGTTCCACAGCCCCGAATTGCGCGGGCTGAACCTCGTCATGGGCTTCACCGGGTTCGCCGACGCAGGACACGTCGTCCGGCAGATCACCGCGGAACTGCTGGACACCCTGGATTCCGAGATGGTGGCCGAATTCGACGCCGACCAGCTGATCGACTACCGGACCCGCCGCCCGCAGATCAGCTTCGTCGAGGACCACCTGCAGGACTACCAGGCGCCGCGCCTGGCGCTCTACCGCCTGGTCGACGGGCTCGGCAGCCCGTTCCTGCTCCTGGCCGGGTTCGAACCGGACCTGCAATGGGAGCGGTTCGCGCGTGCCGTCGTGGGCATCGTTGAGGAGCTGGACGTCAACCTGGTCACCTGGATCCATTCCATTCCCATGCCGGTGCCGCACACCCGGCCCGTCGGGGTGACGGTGCACGGCAACCGCCCGGAACTCATCGAGGGCATCTCGGTGTGGAAGCCCACTGTCGAGGTGCCTGCCGCCGTCGGCCACGTCCTGGAACTGCGCCTGACGGAGGCCGGCCGCAACGTCGCCGGCTACGTGATGCATGTGCCGCACTACCTTGCCGAAGCCGAGTACCCGACGGCCGCCGTCGCCGGACTTGAATACCTCGGCGCGGCCACCTCGCTCATGCTGCCCGCCGACCGGCTCCGCGAAGCGGGCCGGGACGTCGGGCGCCAGATTGCCGAGCAGATTGAGGCTTCGGAGGAAGTGCAGCAGGTGGTCTCACGGCTCGAAACCCGTTACGACGAGAACGCCGAAGGGACCGTGCGCCGGTCCCTGCTCGCCGACGAGAACGACCAGCTGCCCAACGCCGATGATCTCGGGGCCGCCGTCGAGGCCTACCTGGCCCGTAAAGAACCCGGCGAATAAATACTATTTCTCTATCCGCTGGGCATAATGGGGGAGTGACTTCACCCCGCGCCTGGCTGATCTGGATCGTCGGGGTGTTCGCGTACCTCGTGGCGGTCAGCCAGCGCACCTCGTTCGGTGTGGTGGGACTGGAGGCCACGGAACGCTTCCAGGCCAGCGCGGCCGAAATCTCCTTCTTCACCGTGCTTCAGCTCCTTGTCTATGCCGCCCTCCAGATTCCGGTCGGCATCCTGGTGGACCGCTTCGGCTCCCGGGCCATGATCGCCGGCGGCGCCGTCCTGATGGGTCTGGGGCAACTCCAGCTGGCCTTTGCCGACAACATCCCCGGAGGCGTGCTGGGCCGGGTCCTGGTGGGCGCCGGGGACGCGATGACGTTCATCTCCGTGATCCGGCTGATCCCGATCTGGTTTGCCCCCGCCCGCGTCCCGCTGCTCACCCAGCTGACCGGGATGTCCGGCCAGCTCGGCCAGCTCTTCAGCGTGGTGCCGTTCGCCATGATCCTGCACCTCGCCGGCTGGACCCCCGCGTTCCTGGCGCTCACGGCCATGTCCGTCCTCGCCCTGGTGCTCGTGCTGGTCCTGCTCCAGGACCTGCCGCCCGGACACCCGGCCCCGGAACCGTCCCAGGGGCTGCGCGCCACCGGCGTTTCCATCTCCCATGCCTGGCGGCAGCCCGGCACCCGGCTGGGGCTATGGAGCCACTTCACGGTCCAGTTCAGCGGCACAGTCTTCGCGATGACCTGGGGCTATCCTTTCCTGATCTCCGCCCAGGGCCTGGAGACGCCCGCCGTTTCGGCGCTGATGACGCTTTACGTGGCCGCGGCCATCGCCGCCGGGCCGCTGATGGGCAGCTTCGTCGCCCGGCACCCGCTGCGGCGGTCCACCATGGTGCTGCTGATTTCCGCCGCCACCGCCGCGGCCTGGGCGGCAGTGCTGCTCATCCCGGGACGCTCCCCGCTGTGGCTGCTGGCCGGGCTGGTGGTGGTGCTCGCCATCGGCGGCCCCGGGTCCATGATCGGCTTCGACTTTGCCCGCACCTTCAACCCGGCCCACCGGATCGGCACCGCGACCGGGATTGTGAACGTCGGCGGCTTTATCGCCTCCCTCATCGCCATCTACCTGATCGGCCTGGTCCTTGACCTGCTGTATGCCTCCGGCTTCTCCCAGGGCCAGCTGTACGGGCTCGACCCGTTCCGGATCGCCCTGAGCGTGCAGTTCCTGCTACTGGCCGGCGGGGCGGGAGCCATCCTTGTCATCCGCCGGAAGGTGCGCAGGCAGATGGCGGCGCAGGGCGTCCAGGTGCCGCCGCTGCTGGCGGCCCTCGCCGAACAGCGCCGGCGCAGTGCAGAGCGGCGCCGCACGCCCTGACCGCGGGGACGTGGCGTGGTCTCCCGCCGTGTTCACTCCTGGTTATCCACATAGGACAATCCGGCACTGACAAGGGGGTGCGGGGACCGCGAAGCTGGCTTCATGACAGCTCCCGATCACCTGAGAATCACCGGCCCGGAGGACATCCTGGGGTTCATCCCGCACTCCCTGGGTTACTGGCCGGCCCGCAGCCTGGTGGCCATGACCATGCAGGGCAAACGGCTCGGGGCCACGCTGCGGGTCGACCTCCCCGGCGACGGCGGCGGCCCTGACTGGTCCGGTTGTCCCGGGCCGGCGGCCTTTGCCCGTTCCGTGGCGTCCTACCTGGAGGCCGACGCCGAGGCGGACGGCTCGCTGCTGGCCTTCTTCACCGAGACCGACGGGGACAGCACGCCGTGGGCAGAACTTCTGGCGTCGCTGGAGAACGCGCTGGCCGACGCCGGCATGCCCGTACGGGACGCCTGGCTGGTCGGCGCCGACTACTGGCGCAACGCCTACTGCCTGGACCCGTCGTGCTGCGCACCGCCCGGGCGCCCTGTGGAGGAGATCAGGAACAGCAGGCTCAATGCCGAGATGGTCTACCGCGGCAGCACCGTGGGAGCGGCTCCCGGCACTGCCCTGCTCACGCCGCCGCCGGGTGAGCCGGATCCCGCCGTGCTGGAGGCACAGCGGGACTGGGCGCAATTGTTTTCCGCGTGTGTGCGGGACAGGCTCCAGTTCGGCCAGGTCCTGGACGTGTGGGGCCGGGTTTTGCAGGCCCGCGCACCGACGCTGTCAACGGCGCTCATCGGTTACCTGCGTGCGTCCCTGTGCGTCCCGTCCTGGCGGGACGCGGTGCTGGTGATGGCGGCCGCCGGGCAGGAGGCCGCCGAGCGCGGAGCCGAAGACTTCGGTGTGTTCGACGGCGGGACACCGAAGCCCGGACGGGACGGTTCCCTTGCTGCCTCCGATCCATCTGCACGGCCACTCGCTCCGCTGCCGCCGCTGGAAGGCTTTCCTCCCCGCGGCCGGGACGCCAGGAGAGAAGGCGCCAAGAGAGAGGGCGGCCGGGGCACCAAAGCAGAGGGCCCCAACGCAGAAGGCCCCAGGCGAGGGGGCGCCGGGCGAGGGGGCGCCGGGCGAGGGGGCGCCGGGCGAGGGGGCGCCGGGCGAGCGGGCGCCGGGCGAGCGGGCGCCGGGCGAGCGG